>JAGWIW010000128.1 GCA_028866015.1 Betaproteobacteria bacterium | reverse complement strand
GTTGGCAGGATCTTTCTGAACACCGTCCGGAAGGCCGATAACTGGTCCCCGACCACCTGCCCCATCGACGAGCTGCGCCAGCACCTGGCGGATCTGGAATCCATCGAAGACATGCTGGAGCTGCTCGCAAACCGGGCGGTTTACCTGCGTGGGGTTCTGGCTGCGCGCACCGTCAACGCGATGCTGACCGACTGATTATTACAGGAGTTTTTTGAAATGAGCGAAAAAAATTGGCGGCTTCACGACGGGTCGCGCGGCACGTTCGCCGAGCATTTAGCCGATGACGCCAAATACAACCTGCGGAGGTTTGCCCTGTGGCTGATGGCCGCGAGTTCGGCTGTCGGGCTTTTAGTTCTCGCCGAGTACATTTATTACGGCCACCTTTGACTCTTTGCGAGATTTTTTCCTCAAAAATAACAAAAGGAAATCGAAATGCAAATTAATCTTTCTTGGGATTCCAGCGTTGCCAGCGCGCCAACAGGTTTCCAGACCGCTGTGCAACAAGCTGCGACCATTCTTGGAGCAGCCATCCTGAACCCGCAAGCGGTGACTATCCAGGTGGGCTGGAACGAAGTCGGCGGGACAGCCATGGCGGCCGGCGCTTACGGTGAGGGCGGGCCCAGTTCGAGCGTTTTAATGGACTACTACACTGGGCAGGCTGCAACGAACAACGCCCAAGTGATGGCCAAGCTCGCCGGAGAACTGAACCTCAATGGCCAAGCCGCGCTTGCAGCGAGCCTTCCATCGTCTAGCGCGTTCGGCGGCAGCGAGCTTGCCCTTTCTGCGGCTCAAGCGAAGGCGTTTGGCGTTCCAAACCTCTACCCCGCGACATACGATGGCATGGTTGGTTTTTCGACCGTTTCGGCGGGCAACATCGACCCGGCGAACGGCAGCCCATGGATGGTATCGCTGGCGCTGCACGAGCTGTCGCACGCGCTCGGCCGGGCGAATGGCTGGGTGTCCGGCGGCACAACGACATACACCACCATGGACGCCTACACCTATTCCTCACCGGGCGTGCTGTGGCAGCCTTCATCAACATCGTCGGGAACCACTAGCGGCGGGTATTTCTCGCTAGATGGCGGGAAAACGAGCCTTGCAGCTTTTGAATCAGCTGACCCCGCTGATTTTACTGGGATTTCTGACTCATTTGCCGGCGCGACCGGAAGCACGTCATTGTCCGCGATAGACTGGCAGGTGGTGCAGTCCTTGGGCTTCGCCACGGCCTCGAACACCAACGCCATGACGCCAGGGGCCACGGCGCATGCCGCCGCGAACACCGTGTTCACCGGCACTGGAAGCGATACCGTGGCCTACACGGGCTCGTCGAGCCAGTACACCATCACCGCCACCCCGAACAATGGCATCGTGGTGCAAGACACCCAACCCCTGCGCGATGGCGTCTCAAGCCTGCAAGGCGTCGGCCGGCTGCAATTCACCGACACCTCGCTGGCCTTTGACATGGGCGCCACCCAGTCGGGCGGGCACACCGCCGAGATCCTGGGAGCCGCTTTCGGATCTTCGTCGCTGACCAACAAGCCCATCGTCGGCATCGGTCTCAAGCTCTTCGACGCCGGCTACACCATGCAGCAGGTGGCGCAAGCGGCCATCAACACCGGCCTGGTGGCGGGCGGCTCGGCCACACCGAGCAACACGGCCTTCGTCGAGGCGGTATGGCAGAACGTGGTGGGCTCGCCCATTGACTCAAGCAGCCTGACCAACCTCACCAACGACCTGGCCAACGGCACATTCACGCAGGCGAGCCTGCTGGCCGCAGCAGCAGAACTCACCATCAACCAGGCGCACATCGACCTGGTGGGGCT
>JAGWIW010000127.1 GCA_028866015.1 Betaproteobacteria bacterium | reverse complement strand
CGTGGTGTACACCACGCCCGGCTGCATGCGTTCGGTCACGCGCGCGCGCAGCACGGTTTCGCCGGCGCGGGAGGCGATGCCCACCCAGTCGCCGTCCGCAATGCCACGTTCTTCGGCGTCGTGCGGATGGATGTCCAGGCGGTCCTCCTCATGGAACTTGACGTTTTCGGTACGCCGGGTCTGCGCGCCCACGTTGTACTGGGACAGGATGCGTCCCGTGGTGAGCAGCAGCGGGTACTTGGGCGTGACTTTTTCGTGGGTCGGCACGTACTGCGTGGGCAGGAAACGGCCCTTGCCACGCACGAAGCGGTCGATGTGCATGAGCGGCGTGCCGATTTCGGACGTCTGGTCGTTGCACGGCCACTGCACGCTGCCCAGCCGGTCGATCTTGTCGAAGCTCACGCTCGCGAACGTGGGGGTGAGGCGCGCGATTTCGTCCATGATTTCGGACGGGTCGTTGTAATGCATGGGATAGCCCAGCGCATTGGAGAGCGCCACCGTCACTTCCCAGTCGGCCAGGCCAGCCTTGGGCGGCATCACCTTGCGCACGCGGGAAATGCGGCGTTCGGCGTTGGTGAAGGTGCCTTCCTTCTCGAGGAAGCTTGAGCCGGGCAGGAACACGTGGGCGTACTTGGCGGTTTCGTTCAGGAACAGGTCCTGCACCACGATGCATTCCATGGCTTCCATGGCCGCAATCACGTGCTGCGTGTTGGGGTCGGACTGCACAATGTCTTCGCCCTGGCAGTACAGGCCCTTGAAGGTGCCGTCCAGTGCGGACTCGAACATGTTGGGAATGCGCAGACCCGGCTCCTTGCGCAGGGACACCCCCCAGTCCTTTTCAAACAGGCTGCGGGTGGCGTCGTCCGACACGTGGCGGTAGCCCGGGAACTCGTGCGGGAAGGAACCCATGTCGCAGGAACCCTGCACGTTGTTCTGGCCGCGCAGCGGGTTCACGCCCACGCCTTCGCGCCCGATGTTGCCGGTGGCCATGGCCAGGTTGGCAATGCCGATCACGGCGGTGGAGCCTTGCGCATGTTCCGTCACGCCCAGGCCGTAGTAGATGGCTGCGTTGCCGCCGGTGGCATACAGGCGGGCTGCTTCACGCACCAGTTGGGCCGGCACGCCGGTCACCGGCTCCAGCGCTTCCGGGCTGTTGGCGGGACGGGACACGAACTCCTGCCACACCTTGAAGGAATCCAGGTCGCAGCGTTCGTTGATGAAGGACTGGTTGGCCAGGCCTTCGGTCACGATCACGTGGGCCAGCGCGCTCACCATGGCCACGTTGGTGCCTGGACGCAGTTGCAGGTGGTAATCGGCGCTGATGTGCGCGCTTTTCACCAGGTCAATCTGGCGCGGGTCGACCACGATCAGCTTGGCCCCTTCGCGCAGGCGTTTCTTCATGCGCGAGCCGAACACCGGGTGGGCGTCGGTGGGGTTGGCGCCGATCACCAGGATCACGTCGGATTTTTCCACCGACTTGAAGGTCTGGGTGCCGGCGGAAGTGCCGTAGGTCTGGCCCAGGCCGTAACCGGTGGGCGAATGGCAGACGCGGGCGCAGGTGTCCACGTTGTTGTTGCCGAAGGCCGCGCGGATGAGTTTCTGCACCAGGTAGGTTTCCTCATTGGTGCAGCGCGAGGAGGTGATGCCGCCCACGGAATCCTTGCCGTAGGTCTGCTGCAGGCGACGGAATTCGCCGGCGGCGTAATTGATGGCCGTGTCCCAGCTCACTTCCTGCCACGGATCCGTGATGTTCGTGCGGATCATGGGCTTGAGGATGCGGTCCTTGTGCGTGGTGTAGCCCCAGGCAAAGCGGCCTTTCACGCAGGCGTGGCCTTC
>JAGWIW010000126.1 GCA_028866015.1 Betaproteobacteria bacterium | reverse complement strand
ATGGACCTGCTCCGCCTTGCGCAGGAAGGCAAGCATGGCGACCACGATCAGCAGGGCTTCGAGGCCTTCGCGAAGCAGGATGGTGAAAGCGCCGACAAAGGCGCTCGTGCCGCTCGAAGCTTCGGGCGAGAGCGCCGTGCCGGCATCCGCCAGAAGCGCGTCGATCGCATCGATGCGCGACTCGACCGAAGATGCGGGATCGCCATGGTCGATCGCGGCGCGCAATTCGCCCATGCGGGTTTCGATCGTACTCAAAAGACTTGCGTCGCTGGCGCCCAGCAGCGGCTCGATCGGTTCGAAGCCGTCGAGATAGGCGGAAAGGGCAAGTTGCTTCGCCCGCGCCCGGTCTCCTTCCCGATAGGCGGTGAGGCTCTGCGCCAGTCTGCTGCGGACCAGATCGAGCGATCCGGCGGTGCTGCCCGCAGTCTGGGTCACGGCTTCCGGATGGGCGCGCAAATAGGCCATGATTGCGTCGGCCTTTGCCTGCCCGATTTCCTTGCCGAGCGCAGCCGGCGTTGTCGTGACTAGCGCCTTGAGGTCCGAAATGCGGGTACGGATGCTCGCATCATTTTTCCATATCTGCTTGCCCCGTTCGATCTGATCCGGTGAAAAGGCAAAGTGTCCCGCATAGAAGGCGAGAGCCCAGCGATCCTGCACTGGCAGGTCGGCGAAGCTCTGCATGGCCGTTCCGTCGATGCCTTGCGAGACGACTTGCTCCAGGGCGGCGAGGCTGCGCTTGCGCGCCCGCTCGGCGTCGGTGAAGGCGATCGGCGGGGTCGATAGCTTTGCGGCATTGGGGCCTTTGCCATCGCCAGCCACGCCATGGCAGGCCGCGCAGTTTTCCTTGAACAGAATCGCACCGCGCGCAACGTCGGGAACGGCTTTCGGCGCGATCGGCACCGGATAGGCGGTGAGCATGGCAGCGGACAGCGCGTGCGAGGCCGTCGCGATTTCCTGTGCACTGGCCTTTTGTGCCACCAGTTGCTGAAGGGCTTTCGCGCCTGATTCGAGCTTTGGCCTCGCCGGATTGGCGGGAAGCGCGCCGATGTGATGGACGATGCTCGCGGTAAATTCCTGCATTTCCGCAAATTCGCCGGTGCTGACGATCTGACCGTCCTTGACCGCGCCGCCATAATCCACCGCGACATAGTCGAGCAGCTTCCAGGTCGTCTCGACCGATGACGTGGTCTGCGCGCTCGCGTTCTCCTGTGCGCTCGCAGTGCCTGACTTTATGATGAGTGTTAGGAATAAGCCGATCAGCAAAACCGCGTGAAGAGCTGTGCGCCGCAAAGGTGATTGCATGGCATGGAAGGTCAAGAAGGGACTCGTGGACATGGCGGGAGCATAAACGTGATAGAGGACGACGCGTCAAGGTTTTTGCGAATAATTCGCAATAGAGCATCCCGCAGGCTCGGTTTGGGGAAGCGCGAATGGTCTCTGGGACCTGTTCCCAATGGGATTTGTCTGCCCGGGGACGATGCGTTAGGCACGGCCGATGACCGGATGCGGATGCGAACCCACAGCAGTTGAAACGAGGACGCAGCGGCGTGCGCTGTGGACGGCGCTGACGCTGAATGCCGGGATGTTTGTTGTCGAGGTGACGGCCGGCATCCTGATCGGCTCGACCGCACTGCTCGCCGATGGCCTCGACATGCTGTCGGACGCAACAGTCTATGCGATAGCTCTGGCGGCCATTGGGCGAAGCAGTCGCTTCAAGGTGAATGCCGCCTCACTGAGCGGCGTTATGCTTCTGATCCTGGGTCTTGGGGTCATTTTCGAAGTCATCCATCGCCTCTCCGCCGGACAGGCGCCCGAAGGCGCATGGATGATGGTGATTTCC
>JAGWIW010000003.1 GCA_028866015.1 Betaproteobacteria bacterium | reverse complement strand
GGCACTGTTGCCAGCGCCGGTTCGGATCACGTCTGCTGTTTCCAGGGTATTCATCGTCAGAAGTTGTACACGTAGGTCACGGCCACTGTATTCACGCTGTAGCTGCCAGGCTGCTGATTGGTGGCCATGAGCGTGGTCGGGGTATAGGGGTATTGGTAGCCGTTGTAAAAATAATCGTTGCTGCTCAAGTGCTGATAAATGTATCTGAGCGAGACCTTGGATTTTTTGTCCACCTGATAAGTGCCACCCAGCTTCAGTTGCGTCATGGCATTTCGGATGTCCGGCAACGAACCACAAGACATGATGTTTGCAGCGCTGCAGGTGAGCCCCGTGGTTGTGGTGGTGGCATAGTTGAGCTGTGTTCCATAATTCGTGATGCCGAGTGAATAGGTGGCATCCCCAGTAAGCTCCAGCTTGCCTTGCATCAGACCACCCTGCTTAATTCCAAGACCAAAGGTGGTGTCATTATCAGTCAGGGTATTGTTCCAGCTGCCGTTTGCAGGCACGCTCAGACGCGTGGCCGTGGCTGTTGTGACGGTGGTTGGGCCATTCTGCAGATCGGTCATGTCGCGTTGACGGTTTTGCCGGGTGACATAGGCCGACAGGGAGCCCTTTTCCAGGTACTGGTAATTGGCGTCCAGATTGAGGCTCCAGGATTTTCCGCTTTTCACGCCATAAGTGGAGTCATAGTAGTTGTCCTCGGTGTACTTCCCGCCAAGTCCTAGGGACAGGCGGTCGGTTGCCTGCCAGTTGACATTGGCTTTTGGTCCCTGCTGGGTACGTGAGGCGTCAAATATTGGGTAAAAGCCCGGATAGTCTCCGGCGTTTAGACCTGGAATTAAGGTGGTGGCGGTGACCGGATTGCCTTTGGTGCCAATGAACGCGGCGATGGCATTGGGATCGAAATTGCTGCGACGGTCGCTATAGACGTACCCCAGCCGGAGGTTCAGGTCATCCAATGCCTGCAGCTTGTAGAGGGCCTCCAGCCGGTTATCCATGGTGGCAGTCCCCACCACGCAGTTGGTTCCTGCCGGATACCCCGCATTGACTGCATACTGGTTGCACCAGCGGCTCGTGTGATCATAGGTATACGACAGGCGGAGATCCTGCTTCTTGGCCAGCTTGTAGTCGCCCGCGACTTCAGCCTGATACTTCCGCGTGCTGAGCGGGGTGTTGGGATAATTGGCTGCAGAGCTGGCCTGTCCACTGATGGCATTGAAATTGTAGATGTTGGATGAAGTCTGGTTGTCTCGCTCGTCGAATTTGAGTCCGGCAGTCAGCTTCAATTTGCGTGTGGTCTGGTCCGTCAGCTTCATGTCGGCATGGGTGGTGTTGACCAGGCCGTTGAGCGACGTGCGCGGCATGGGGCTCACCATCATGCCGGGGTCCACCACGAAGCCGGTGTCCTGGGTATTGCGACCATAGGACAGGTTGCTGGTAAACTTGGTGCGCCTGGAAAAATCATAACCGCCGGCCAGATTGAGCTGATGGAACATGTTGCTGGGCGCAGTGCTCATGTTCTGCAGTGTGTTGGCGCCTCCGAAGGTTTGAAAGGTTACCTGGTTGTAGTTGTTGCGAAACAGGGAGCCGTAGTAACCGCCAGTCAAGTGACTCTTGTCCCCTTTCCAGTTGAGTGCCAGGTTGATGGTGTCTGTCTGGTAGCTTGTGGGCATGGGCAGGATCGACACCACTTCGCCACTGGCGCCATTGAGGGCTGCTGCACCGAACCCCATCAATTTGGCGCCGCTTTGGTCCAGATGGTTGTAGTCGAAACTCAGGTTCCAGCGCGGATTGATGATGAGGTTGCTGTTGAAGGACGTATTGGCTCTCGTGGAGCTGATTTCCAAGGGGTGGAATGAACCCAGCTGGGCACTGTTCAGGGCCGTGGTGTTGGACGCCGTGCCGAAATTCGAAGGCAGGGTGAACACGTTGTTGCCCATGGCTCCCGCATACGGGGTTTGATAGGTGTTCGTGATGTAGTGGCGCAATTCATCGTAACCCACGCCAAAACTCCAGCTGCCCTGGTTGCTGTAGGTGCCTTTCAGGGCGCGGGAGGTCAGGCCCAAGTCGTCGCCGAAGATGGACCAGCGTTCCGTTCCACCTGCTTCATTGTTGGTGTAGGCACTGCCGCCACGGATACCCAGGTTACCATCCAGATACCAGCCGGACCGGTCTAACCCGGTGTATTCGCCGTATTTGGCGGAATCAGCCGAATTGTAAATGGGCCCAAGTTCCAGGAAGTTGGAGGGTGTTTTGAGTGCAACGACTTCCTGGTCGTCGGCATGTGCAGGCAGTGCAGAGAGTGTGGCTGCCACGGCCAGGGCCAGCACGCTCAGCTTGAAGTACGGTTCCATGTTTTTCATAGCAAACTCCGATCCCAAAATTAGCGTTGGAAGTAGCCGCCCGCCGGGCTGTTCGAGCCATGAACCTGGCTGTGACAATTCATGCAGGCGCGTCCCACGAGATTCTTGTTGGGGGCTCCGACCAGACCATTCTGGTTTCCGGCGCTGGCTGGTCCTGCAGGCGAGCCGCTGGCATGGGGGCCGTCATGACATTCCTGGCACAGGAACGGCGGGCGCGACTTGAGCAGCGGCGTGATGTTGGAGCCGTGTGGTGTATGGCAATTGGTGCAGCTTTCCACCACGGGCTGATGCTCGAACAGGAACGGGCCACGCTTTTCCGCATGGCACTGGAAGCAGGTTTCGGTAACCGTATTCTTCTTCAGCAGCTTCGGTCCCGTGGATCCGTGCGGGTTGTGGCAATCAGAACAAACCACCTTGCTCACGTCGATAGGGTGGGTCGACATCTTGTGGCTGTCGGCGCGTTGTTCCTTGTGGCAGGTGAAGCAGACAGCCGTCTGGGTTTTCTTGGACAGCACGTTGTCCATGGGCTGGTGCACCTTGTGGCAGTCATTGCAGGCAAGTCCGTTGTTCTGGTGAATGCCCCCATCCCAGTTGTTGCGGTTGGTTCCGCTGTGGCAAGTCAGGCAACGGTCAGCGCGTGTCTTGTCATCCGTGATGGGATAGGTCTTCTTATTGAACACGATGTCCGGTGCCGGACGGCCCTTGACGTTGGGGTCGCCCTTGAGGTGCTTTTCGCTTTCCCCGTGGCAGGATTGGCAAGTGGGGGTGCGGGGATCGCCTTTCACGCCGTGCTTGGTCTGATAGATCGACAGCACGGGCACCGTTTCACTTTCGTCGTGGCAGCGTGTGCAGACCGCGTCCTTCCTGAGGGAAGCCTGGGCTTGTTCGGCTTTTGATTTGGCCACATCGCCGCCAAGGTCCGGCAGTTTGCTTGCCGGTGCGGCGAAGGCAGAGATGGCCCCCAGGCTTCCCGCCAGCATGCAGGCAGCGAGCAGTTTTCGAATGATGTTCATGTGCTTATCCCCTGTCCTGTTTGTCCGATGGCATCAGTTCGCTGTTATTGCGCGAGGATCCACTGCACGAGATTTCGGATCTGGTCCATGTCCTTGGGGGGCGAAGTCTTGACGATTTTGTGTTCCTCTTCGTGCCCATCGGGAAACTTGGCTTTTTCACCTGATGTGATGTGCTCGATCAGGCGCGCTTCGGCATTGGCTTTCCCACGAAACTTCTCAGCCACTTTCTTGTAGGAAGGGCCGTCCTTGTCCTTGTTGACGGCATGGCATTTGAAGCAGTTGTTCTGGCGCGCCAGGCTTTTGGCGGCTTCGGCATCGACGGCGTGGGCTGTGGGGGCAAGCAGGAGCAGTGCACTGCAGAACAAGGTTGCGGAGAGTGCAGAGCGGGCAGTTTTTTTCATTTTTTCACCTCAGTGATCTGGCCAGTTGGCTTGCGTGATGCCCCGCAATCCGTTCATACGGGACGCATCACGTCTGAAGTGAATTTTGATTTTTTACGTTGACAAAAAATATAGGACTACATTGAAAATCCCCATAGGAATATTCCTATGGGGAATCGGAGTGTTCCTATTCGCGCTCCAGATCGAGCAGGCGATGTTCGATGGCGTAGCGCACCAGGTCCACCTGGCTTGCCATGCCCATCTTCTCGAGGATGTGGGTTTTGTGGGTACTGACAGTCTTGATGCTGAGGGAGAGGTCTTCGGCGATGTCGGTCAGGCTGACGCCGCGAACGATGCGGGTGAAAATCTCGTATTCCCTGTTGGAGAGTGCCATGTGGGGCTCAAGGTCCGAGCCTGAGGACACGTCGGTGGCGAGCAGTTCGGCAACCTTGGGGCTGATGAACAGGCCGCCGGCCGCCACCTTGCGCAGGGCAGGCAGCAACAGCTCGCTGTCTTCTTCCTTGGAAAGGTAGCCGGAAGCGCCAGCGCGGATGGCGCGCACGGCATATTGTTCCACGGGATGCATGCTGAAAACCAGGATGGGCAGCTTCGGGCGCGATGCCTTCAGGAGCTTGATGAGTTCCAGTCCGTTGCGGCCCGGCATGGACAGGTCGAGCACAACCAGGTCCCAGCTCCGCGCTTCGACCAGCTCCAGGACCGTGTTGCCGTCGCTGGCTTCCCCGGCTACGGCCAGGTCGTCCGTATCGGAGAGGATCATTTTGAGTCCGTCGCGGATGATGGCATGGTCATCGGCGACCAGTACTTCACGCTTCATGCGAGGCCCCGGAAAAAATCGGCAGATCCAGCGACAGTGTCACACAAACCGTAGTGCCACCTTGCTCACCACTGATGATACTGAAATTTCCGCCGAGGGCGTTAGCGCGTTCGCGCATGCTGACCAGGCCAAAACCGCCGGGCCGCGGATCGCCGGACAAGCCATTACCGTCGTCGCGCACGGTCAGCGCCAGTTCGTGTTCGTTGGTCGCGATGCGGACCATCACCTTGTGGGCATTGGCGTGTCGGACAACATTGGTGAGCGATTCCTGGATGATTCGGAACAGGGCTGTGGCCAGATCATTGTCCTGGACCAGGTCCACGTCCTGCAGGTCGAGGGACACTTCAATCCCTGAACGCTTGCCGAATTCCCCACTCAGCCATGCCAGCGCTTCTCCGAAGCCCAGGTCGTCCAGAATGAGCGGGCGCAGTTCAGTGGAAATGCGACGCACAGAGCCGATGGCGGTATCAAGCAGGCGGCGCATTTCGTCTACCCGCTCGGTGGATGCCGGACGTCCTTCCTTGAGCCGGCTGCTCAGCCAGGACAGGTCCAGCTTGAGTCCGGTCAGCTGCTGTCCCAGTTCATCATGCAGTTCGCGGGCGATGCGGGTTCGTTCCTGTTCGCGCACGCTCTCGAGTGCGGCCGACAGTCCGCGCAGCTGCTGGTTCATGTCGCGCAGGGCTTTCTCGGCGCGACGGCGTTCGGTCACATCGCGCAGCACGGCGGTCAGCTGAGGCCTGCCTTCGATCAGCGTGTGGGAAATGGTGGATTCGATCGGGAATTCGCTGCCATCGGCGCGCACACCGGTAATTTCCAGCTGCGGGCCCATGGTGCGCGAGCTCGCTTCCGAACGCATGAAGTTCTGTACGTGCATGTGGTGCGAATGCGTGTGACGGGAGGGAATCAGCAGCGAAAGAGGCTTGCTGATGATGTCTTCAGGGCTGTAGCCGAACATCCGGGAAGCCGCAGGGTTGAAGAGGGTGATGCGCTGGTTTTCGTCCACTGCGATGATGGCGTCCATGACGGAATCTACTGTGCGGTGATAGCGGTCGCGGGCCTCTCCCAGGGCGCGTTCGAGCTTCTGCTGGCGCGCAAGCTCAAAGCTCAGGAGCGTGGCCACCAGCCCGATGAATGCGCTCACCAGGGCGGCCCCCATCACGATGGGTACTGCGGTCTCCCGCCAGGCGGCAAGGGCCTCGTCTTCGTCGGTGGTCACGCTGATCACCAGCGGAAAGCGGGCAAGGCTACCCAGGGTAAACGCTTCCAGTTCGCCCACGGATTTCACATGGGTGAAGAAACGCACGGTGTCACTGGGTGGAGGCAGGGGGGCAGTGCCGAGTTCCGGCGGCCGATCGCCGATCATGTTGTCGCGGGGAGGCACGCTGACCAGCAAGGTGCCATCCAGGAGATACAGGGAAACCGGTCGCGCATAATCCGGCTGCAGGATCCGGTAGAACTGCTCGAGGCGGGCAATGTCGAGGGCGGCGACCACGACCCCGCGGAATGAGCCGTCCGGCCCCATGATCTTGCGGGCCAGATGGATGCTCCAGCCGCCGCCGGTCGCCTGACGTTCCGGCTTGTCGATGAACAGCCCCGGGTCTTTTCCATGGGTGAACGCCTGGAAGTAGGGGCGGCCTGCTACGGAGCTGCCGACGCTGTTTTCCCCTTGGGAGGAATTGACCACGAGCCCGCGGTTGTCCAGCAGGGTCAGCGCATCGATCTGGCGCATGCCCAGCACATGGCTGCCCAGCATCAGGTGCACGGGGATGCTGTTGAGCGCCAGGCGCATGCCGTATGGATCCTGCAAGCGCTCCTGGACGCCACGCAGGATGAGGTCGGCGCGCTCGAAATTGCGTTCCGTCTGCTCCATGAACATGCGGGTAATACTGACGGTTTCCAGGCGATCGCGCATGATCGCCCGCTTGCGCAGGTCCCACAACAGGAACAGCGTGGCCAGCACGATCACCACGATGGTCAGGGTGGCCAGGAAGCCGACCGCGAGGGTAGGGCGCCTGTGAAGACGGAACGGGTTCACCATGGCCGGTCAGCGTAACATTTCACGAGCCTGTCCGTAAATTCAGCGCGCCAACGCCCTTGTAATTCAGGGGAAAGCACCCATATATCAGCGTTGTGGCATTATGATGCCAAGGAACGGACACGCCGGTGTCCCTGTCCCATCAGACCAGCATTGCGGAGGACGCGACATGAAGTTTTGGGTACGACTGTGTTTGGCACTTTTCCTGGTAGTCCAGACTGGCCTGGCGGCGGCGGCGGAGCCGACCCTGGACCAGGTTTACGGCGCAGCACGCAGTGGCCATCTGGCCGAGGCGCGCAGCATGATGCAGGAAGTGGTGCGGTTGCATCCCAACAGCGCCAAGGCCCATTACGTGAATGCGGAAGTCCTGGCCCGTTCGGGTGATATTCCGGCCGCGCGCAATGAACTGGCGCAGGCAGAGAAACTCGAGCCCGGCCTGCCCTTTGCCAATCCGTCGGCCGTTCAGCAACTGCGGGCACAGTTGGGCGCCCGCAGCGGCGTGGCGGGAAGCGGTACCGGATCAGGCATGTCCTGGGGCTTGATCCTGGTCCTGGGAGGCCTGGGGTTGTTGTTCGTGCTGTGGATGGTGCGTCGCCAGGCCCGGCAAAGCGCGCCGGCGATGTATGGCCAGCCCGGTCCGGGCTATTACCCGCCTGGTGCGGCGCCGATGGGGACGCCAATGGCTCCCATGGGCGGCGGAGGATCAGGCATTCTTGGAACATTGGCCACGGGTGCCGCACTGGGTGCGGGCATGGTGGCCGGAGAAGCCTTGGCGCATCGCCTGGTGGACGGGCCTGAGCGCGGTACCGCGCCGGGAGCTGGTCCCGTGGCCAACAGCGACATGGGTGGCCAGGATTTCGGCGTTTCTGATGCGGGATCGTGGGATTCCGGAGGCGGATCGTGGGATTCCGGCGGTGGTTCGGGTTCTGACTGGACTTGAGGCTAAGGGGATTTCATGGCCAAAAAAACACCATCCATAAAAATCGGCATTTCCGAAGCTGACCGCAAAGCCATTTCGACCGGTTTGAGCCGCTTGCTGGCGGACACGTATACGCTTTACCTGACCACCCACAATTTCCACTGGAACGTGACCGGGCCGCAGTTCAACACCCTGCACACCATGTTCATGGCCCAGTACACGGAACTGTGGAACGCGGTGGATCCAATTGCCGAGCGCATCCGGGCCCTGGGTTTCCCCGCGCCGGGATCCTACGCGGCGTTTGCCAAATTGACGGCGCTGCCCGATGTTCCTGCCACGCCGCCCAAAGCCCAGCGCATGGTGGAAATGCTGGCCGCGGGCCACGAGCGCGTGGCGGCTACGGCACGGGAAGTGTTCAAGCGTGCCGATGCGGCTGACGACCAGCCGACAGCGGACCTGCTCACGCAACGCATGGACATCCACGAAAAAACAGCCTGGATGCTGCGAGCGCTTCTGGAGACATGATTCCAGGGCTGGTTCAGATCCTGTTGTGGCAGGGGGCGGGCGAACTGGCATCCCATTTTCTCCTGCCCTCCATTCCCGGTCCGGTGCTGGGCCTGGTTTTCCTTCTGGTATTCCTGAACCTGCGCGGCCGCGTACCGGAAAACCTGGCACTGGTTTCTGACACGTTCAGCCAGCACCTGGGACTCCTGTTTGTGCCGGCCGCCACTGGCGTGATCCTCTTCCTGCCCCAGCTGCGCGAACATGCCTGGGCTGTCGTGCTGGCGCTGCTGGGCAGCGTGCTGCTGACGGTTGCGGTGACTGCACTGGTGCTCAAGGGCCTGAGCCGCAAGGCAACCCATGAGTAGGCCGTTGCCGATTCATGAAATCTGGGTCTACCTGTCCGGCAGCCCGCTGCTTGCGCTGATTCTCACCCTGACGGCCTACCAGATCGGGTTTTACCTGTATATGCGCAGCAACCGCAATCCCCTGGCCAACCCGGTGGCCATTGCCGTGGTGATTGTGGCGGTCAGCCTGGAACTGCTCGACATGCCTTATGCCAAGTATTTTGAAGGCGCCCAGTTTGTGCATTTTCTCCTGGGCACTGCCACCGTTTCACTGGCAGTGCCGATATACCGGGGCTTTCGTGAGTTGCGAGGGCGCATGGGACCCTTGCTGCTGGCCTTGATGTCGGGGGGGCTGGTGTCCATTGTCAGCGCCGTGGGCATTGCCCGCAGCCTGGGGGCCGATCACGCCATCATCGGAGCCATGGTCTCCAAGTCCGTCACTGCCCCGATCGCCATGGGGGTGGCGGAACGCCTGGGTTATTCCCCCACGCTGACGGCGGTGTTTGCCGTCATCACGGGCATCCTGGGGGCAGTGCTTGCGCGTTACGTCCTTGATGCGCTGGGAATCAAGGACTGGTGGCAGCGGGGCTTTGCCATCGGCGTGGCGGCACACGGAATCGGGACCTCCCGGGCCTTCAGCATCCATCCGGAGGCGGGAACCTACGCCAGCCTTGCCATGGGGTTGCATGGCATTCTGGGGGCAGTGGCCATTCCCCTGGTTGCAGGCTATATTCCACTTTTTTGATGATCCACCTCACACCGATGGTTGCCGATACAGCCTCCCTGACCGAGGGCATCCAGCTTGCACTTGCGCCAGTGTTTCTGCTGACCGCTGTCGCCAACCTGGTGTCCGCCCTGACCCAGCGCCTCTCCCGCGTGGTGGACCGTTCGCGTTTTCTCCAGGACAAGCTGCTTGTTCCCGATGCTTCCGCCCTGCCCCAGAAATCCGGTTTTGAAACCGAGCTGGGCCAGCTCGCCACGCGTGGTTGGCTCATCAATGCTTCCATGGTGTTCGTGGTGATTTGCGGGGTGATGATCGGGCTGACCGTGCTTGAACTGTTCCTGGCCGAAACCAGTGGCGACCGCCTGCAGCTGAGCCGGATCGTGGTCAGTACCTTCGTGAGCGGGATCGGCTCGTTCCTGATCGCCCTGGTGTTGCTGCTGGTGGAGGTGTTGGTGGCTTCCTATTCCATCCGCTGGAAGCACCAGCCCACGCGCTGATCAGTGATCCCGCGCTGTTCCTGGTCATCCCACAATTTGTTACATAGTGCCCCTTGAAACAAACACCAGGCATCTGTTGTCATTATGATAGAGCCTAATCTCAATCATTAGTGACCCGGGAGTTCATGATGCACATTTCCTCGATTCAGAAACTGATCCTGATCGCCGGCAGCGCTCTGCTGCTGCAACAGTCTCCCTTATGGGCTGCGGAGAAGGCGCCGGCCTCCCAGCCGCCTGCTGCTTCCGCGCCGTCTGCTCCCGGAGGTTGGGGGTCTTTCGGGCCGGTGGATTGGGTGGGTCATACCGAGCGCATGCTGGGGGACCTCAAAACCAAACTCGATCTTACTGCGGCGCAGCAGCCCGCTTGGGATACCTGGTCGCACGAAGTGCTGGACAACGTGAAAGCCCAGACCGAAAAAGTGCGGCACTGGCGCGAAGCCCACATGAAGCTTGGTCCGATGGAGGATCCGGCCCATTCCAGCCTGTCGACGCCGGACCGCATGGCCCGTGGCCTGGAACACATGCGCGCAGAAATCAAGCGCATGCAGGATCACGTGGCCTTGCTGGAAACAGCGCTGGCCAATACCAAAAAGTTCTATGGCACGCTGGATGCAAAACAGAAAACGATTTTTGATCTTTACTGGCAGCAGTCTTACCAGGGAGGCTGGATTGGTCACGGAATGATGGGGCATGCCTATGAGGGGCACCATCTTCGCGGGACCGGAGGAGGATACTGAGCGGCTCATCCCTCTTTAGATGTGATGGAGGCTTCGTCATGAAAAAGCCCGCAATGGCAACCCGCGGACTGCTCCCTCTGGCGCTGTTGTCCCTGATGGTCGCAGGTCCTGCCTGGGCTGATCATGGCGGGGGGGGGCATTTTGGCGGAGGCCGCATGGGTGGCGGGGCAGGCCACTTCGGGCGCGGAGGCCGTCAGTTCGGCACGTTTCCCAGCCATGCAGGTACTTATGCCGGACATGGCTGGAATGGCTGGAATCGGGGCGGAGGCTACTGGGGTAATCGGCCCTGGTACCGGGGCGACTGGGGCTGGGGAGGCTGGGGATGGGGCGCCGGCCTTGGCATTGGATGGGCCATGACAGATCCGTGGTTCTACGATCCCTATCCCTGGGGGGTAGGTTACGGCTACTATGCCGCTCCTCCGGCAACCGTGGTGGTAAACCAGACCCCCGTGTCTCCCCAGGGAACCACCTATGTTGGTCCTGCCGGCCCTGCGGCACCCCAGAACTGGTTTTACTGCCAGTCGGCCAAGGGCTACTATCCCTACGTTACCCAATGTCCTGAACCGTGGCGTGCGGTACCGGCCACGCCACCGGGTGCAATCCGCCAGTGATTCAGCGATAGACGAGCACCGGAATTCGCGAATGAGTCAGCACTTTCTGGGTTTCGCTGCCCAGCAGCATGCCCGCCAGACCCCGGCGTCCATGTGAAGCCATCATGATCAGGTCGCAATGGTGCTTGCGGGCGGTTTCGATGATTCCGGTGTAAGGGGAAAATTCGGTGCTTTTGACTGTTTCGAAGGGAACGCCGGCAGCTGCAGCCTGCTCGGCAAATGCCTTGAGGTGCCGTTCGGCTTCGCCTTCCAGCTGCTCCATGACTGCCTGCGGGGTTTCCACTGCAAATTCCGTCATGGGCAGGTATTCCACCACGCAAGAATAAGCTGTGACCCTTGCCCCCAGTGCTTTGGCCATTTCAAGGCCGCCGGAGACGGCCTTGTGCGACAGCTCCGATCCATCCGTGGCAATTAGGATGTGTTTGAACATGACGACCTCCCGTATGAACCCGTCAGCAGACCTGCTGCCTTTATTATATGCCCGGCTGATGTACACTTACGGACTTTCCCTGAATTCTTGATGCAAATGGGTGCCGGATGATTCCTGAACTTGGACACTTTGCCTTGATCCTTGCCATGCTGCTGTCTGTTGCGCTGGCTTTCTTTGCCCTGGCTGGAGCCCAGAAAGGGGTGGCTGCCTGGATCGGGCTTGCGCGCCCCACGGCACTGACCCTCTTTCTGTGCGTGGCGGTGGCTTTTGCCTGCCTTGCCTGGTCTTTCCTGCACAACGATTTTTCAGTGCTCTATGTGACCGAGCATTCCAACTCCAAGCTTCCGGTGCAATACAAGTTTTCTGCCGTATGGGGGGGGCATGAAGGCTCTCTGCTGCTGTGGGTGCTGATGCTTTCCGGCTGGACTGCTGCCGTGGCCCTTTTTTCCCGACGTCTGCCGGACCCCATCGTGGCGCGAGTGCTGGGGGTGCTGGGGCTCGTGATAATCGGGTTCCTGATGTTCATCCTGCTCACGTCCAATCCTTTTGACCGTCTCTTTCCGGCGGCGCAGGAAGGGCGCGATCTCAACCCGTTGCTGCAGGACCCGGGCCTCGTTTATCACCCTCCCATGCTTTACATGGGCTATGTGGGTTTTTCCGTGGCCTTTGCGTTTGCCCTGTCCGCGCTCCTTTCCGGAAAACTGGACGCCACCTGGGCGCGCTGGTCCCGGCCCTGGACGCTCGCGGCTTGGGTGTTCCTGACGCTGGGCATCTGTTTCGGTTCGCGCTGGGCCTATTACGAGCTGGGCTGGGGTGGCTGGTGGTTCTGGGATCCTGTGGAAAATGCCTCATTCATGCCCTGGCTGGTGGGCACGGCCCTGATCCACTCGCTGGTCGTCACGGAAAAGCGTGGCGCCTTCAAGCGCTGGACCGTGCTGCTGGCTATTGCCGCCTTCTCCCTGTCGCTGGTGGGGACCTTCATCGTCCGCTCTGGCGTCCTGACCTCGGTGCATGCGTTTGCTACCGACCCGCGCCGCGGCGTTTTCGTGCTGATCTTCCTTGCCCTCGTGATCGGTGGTTCGCTTACCCTGTTTGCCTGGCGTGCGCCATCAGTGGGTGAAGGCGGGCGCTTCAAGCTGGTTTCGCGCGAATCCTTCCTGCTGCTCAACAACGTGCTGTTGGTGGTGGCAGCCGGGTCCGTGCTGCTGGGTACCATCTACCCCATGGTGATCGATGCGCTCAACCTGGGCAAGCTCTCTGTGGGGCCACCTTATTTCAACACGGTGTTCGTGCCACTCATGCTGCCGCTGCTCGCCATCCTGCCGCTGGGCACGCTCGCGCACTGGAAGCGGGCCGATATTGGCCAGATAGTGAAAAAGGTCCGGCTGGACATTGTGATTGCCGTGGTGGTGGGCCTGGTGGTGCCGTTCCTGATGGGTGCGTTCTCGCCCCTTTCGGCACTTGGCATCGCGGTCGCCGTCTGGCTTGTCCTGGGCGTTGCACGCCAGGTCTGGGCCTGGCGCAAGGTTGGGCGCATTCCCTTCTGGTTCTGGGGCATGCAGACCGCCCATCTGGGTCTGGCTGTGTTTGTCATCGGGGTGACGCTGATCAAGGGGTACGAACTGGAGCGTGATGTGCGCATGGGCCCGGGGGATACTCTCACGCTGGCAGGAACCACGTTCAAGCTGGTGGGCGTTCACGAAGTGCCGGGACCCAATTACACCGCCATGCAAGGGACCGTCACGTACGCCCGAAACGGCGAAGTGCAGGGCGAACTGCTGCCTGAAAAGCGTTCCTATTTTTCTTCGCCCATGCCCATGACGGAAGCAGCCATCCATTCCACCATCGATCGCGACCTTTACGTTTCGCTTGGCGAGCCCCTGGATAATGGCGCCTGGGGCGTGCGCGTGTACTACAAGCCGTTCGTGAACTGGATCTGGGGAGGCTGTGTGCTGATGGCGTTGGGTGGCATTCTCGCGGCTTCGGACCGGCGCTACCGGGTGGGAGGAAAGCGCACGCAGGAGAAGGCGGTATGAAGAAGAAATTCAACCCCTGGTTTGTGATTCCCCTGCTGGCCTTTGTTGGCCTGGTGGCTTTCATGGCCATCGGCCTCACGCGTGATCCGCATCTGGTGCCTTCGCCGCTCATCAACCGTCCTGCGCCCAACTTTCTTCTGCCCCAGCTTCATGCGCCCGGAAAGACTTTCAGCCCGGCCGAAATGAAAGGGCAGGTATGGCTGCTCAACGTGTGGGCATCCTGGTGCGTGTCCTGCCGCGAAGAACACCCCGTGCTGCTCAGGTTTTCCCGAACCCATGCAGTGCCGATGGTGGGCCTTGACTATAAGGACCAGACGCCGGATGCCCAGAAATGGCTTTCCGATTATGGCGATCCCTATACGCTCACCGCGGTGGATGCCGACGGCCGCGTTGGTATCGACTACGGCGTCTATGGCGTACCCGAAACCTACGTAATCGACAAGAACGGGGTCATTCGCTACAAGCAGATTGGACCGATCACGCCTGAAGCGCTGCAGCAAACGATCCTGCCCCTCATTGCGGAGCTGAAAAAATGAAACCGTGGTTGTGGCTTCTCCTGCTCTGTTTCACCTGGCCGGTACACGCCAACGAAGCCAAGCCTTTGGCGGAAAACGAAGTGGTGGAGCAGCGCCTCATCAAGATCGCGCAGGAAATGCGTTGCCTGGTCTGCCAGAACGAATCGCTGGCGGGTTCCCGGGCCGACCTGGCTGAGGATTTGCGGCGAGAAATCAGGGCCCAGATCCGGCAGGGGAAAACTGACCAGCAGGTGATGGATTTCATGGTCTCGCGTTACGGCGATTTCGTGCGTTACCGTCCTCCGGTCAAACCCACCACCTGGCTGCTCTGGTTCGGCCCCTTCCTGCTGCTGGTTCTCGGCGTGGGTGCGCTCGCCCTGGTCTTGCGCCACCGCAACCGTGCTGCACCGGACAGTCCCCTGACTCCTGAACAGAAAAAACAAGCTGAGGCGCTGCTGCGCGATCAACCATGACTTCATTTCTCATTGCGGCCATCCTGCTATCCCTGGTGGTGGTTGCCACCCTGCTTTATTTCCTGCTGCGCCGCCCGGGCGGTGTGAGTGACAACCGCAAGGCGCTCAATGCCGCGGTCTACCGTGATCAACTGGTGGAACTGGAAGCCGAACATCGCGATGGAAGTCTTGCGGATGCGGACTATGCCCAGGCGCGGGATGAAATCCAGAAGCGTCTTCTGGAAGATACTTCCGTGGCGCCGGAAGTCATCGATTTTTCCCATGGACGCAAAGTGGCAATTGGCATTCTGGTGGCGCTGCCCCTGCTGGCTGGCGGTCTTTATGCCTGGCATGGGCACCCCGAGGCCTTCAACCCCCAGCAGGCGCCCCAGGAAATCACTGAAAAGCAGATCGGTGAAATGGTGGCCTCGCTTGAGGCAAAGCTTGCCAAGAATCCGGATAACCCGGCCGGCTGGGCCATGTTGGCGCGTTCCTACATGAATCTAGACAAGCCCAAGGAGGCAGTGGCGGCTTTCGCCCACCTGAGGAAGCAGATCGACGAAGATCCGGCGCTCATGGTGGACTATGCGGAAGCCCTCACCGCATCCGGCGAAGATCAGGGCATGGTCAAGGCCCGGGGGCTGGTGCAGAAAGCCCTGGCACAGGATCCCAGCAATGGCAAAGGGCTGTTCCTGGCCGGAGGTTTTGCCTTTGCCGAAAAGGACTACCGCAAGGCGGCTGGCTATTGGGAAAAACTGATGCCGCTGCTGGAGCCGGGTTCTCCTGACGCCCAGTTTGTTCTGCAGAACCTCAACATGGCTCGTGCCAAGGTCAATTTGCCGCCGCTCTCGGCAAACCGTTTCCAGATGCCGGATGGACCTGGTGAAGCCAAGGCCGCCCATGCGTCCAGCACGGTGACGGGGCGCGTCAGCATCGACCCCTCACTCAAGGGCAAGGCATCGCCCAATGACACGGTCTTTATTTTCGCGCGTTCTGTGGATGGGCCGCGCATGCCGTTGGCGGTCCTTCGCACCACGGTCAGCCAGCTTCCGCTTGATTTTGCCCTGACCGACGACATGGCCATGAGCCCGCAATTCAACCTGTCATCCGCAAGCCTCGTGCGCGTGGAAGTCCGGGTGTCGAAATCAGGCAGTGCAACGCCGGCCAGCGGCGACCTGATCGGGGCCAGCCTGCCCGTGAAGCCAGGTGCGCATGACCTGCAGGTGACGATCAACAAGGTCCAGCCTTAAGGGGATCGTGAGGGGTCCGCCGGCCCCAAGGGCCGGCCGGACTTACTGCTTGAGGGTTCGGGCAGCCTTCTGGGCCTGTTCCACGGCGCTCTTGGCTTCCGGCGGCATGTAGTTTTCGTCATGCTTGGCCAGTACTTCTGACGCCACGAATTGTCCGTTGTCTCCCAGCTTGCCCTGGGCCACGACGCCACGACCTTCGCGGAACAGGTCCGGCAGGATACCTGTGTACTGCACCTGAAATTCCTTGACGGTATCGGTGACGATGAAATGGGCCGTGATGCCGTCGCGCTTGAGTGACCCGTTCTTCACCAGGCCGCCGATGCGGAATGCGCGGTTTTTGGGTGCTTCCCCGTTGGCGATCTGGGTCGGCGTGTAGAAAAACACCAGGTTGCTGCGGAAGGCGTTGAGCACCAAGGCTGCAGCCACGCCCAGCACGGCCAGTCCGGCAAGAATGAGCAGCATGCGTTTGTGACGGGGTTTCATTGTGCAGACTCCTTGTGCGGCAGGCGGGCTTGAATGGCGCGTCGCCGGCGCAGCAGCAGCCAGGGTTCAATCAGCATGCCCAGCAGGCAGGCGCCGAAGCTGCCCCACACGTAGAGGCCATAGCCCCCCATGGCCCAGAATTCGCTCCAGCTATTCCATTGCATTTTTCTTCACCCATTCGCTCGTCAGCTCGCGTTCGAGAATGATACAGCGCACCCGGATCAGGGCCATGGTGATGGTGTAGGCCCAAAAGGCCAGCGCCATCAGCAGCATGCCCAGCAGCATCGTGTGCGCCATGCTGGGCGCTTTGGTCATGGAGACGGAAGCGCCCTGGTGCAGGGTGTTCCACCACTGCACCGAAAAATAGATGATCGGGACATTCACCACACCCACCAGAGCCAGGATGGCACCTGCCTTGTCGGCGCGGCGGGGATCGTCGATGGCGGCCTGCAGTGCAATGAATCCCAGGTAGAGGAAAAACAGGATGAGCTGCGAGGTCAGGCGCGCATCCCACACCCACCATGCTCCCCACATGGGCTTGCCCCACAGGGAGCCGGTCCAAAGCGACAGGAAGGCGAACAGGGCCCCTGTGGGTGCCAGGGCGGAAGTCATCATGCCTGAAAGCCGGGTATTGAACGACAGGCCCAGGGCAGACCAGAAAGCCATCACGCAATAGATGAACATGGACATCCAGCTTGCCGGCACATGCACGAAAATGATCCGGTAGCCTTCACCCTGCTGGGCATCCGTGGGAGCGACGGCAAAACCCACCCACAGTCCGGCCGCAGCCAGCACGAGCGTGGCTGCCGCGAACCAGGGGACAAGCCGGCCAGCCAGGGGAAAGAAGGAAGCCGGCGAGGCAAACTTGAACCAGTTGAACAGGGATGCACTCATTCATTTACTCCAGCGCAACGCGCAACGCCACCGTGGCCACCCACGGTGCAAAGACAATGCTGGCGAGCAGCAGCGCACCCAGCAGTGACAGGTGGCCTTCAAACCCAAGGCCTGCAAGGTCCGCTTCCACGGCCCCCGCCCCGAAAATCAGGGCCGGGATGTAAAGCGGCAGGATCAGCAGGGACAGCAGTACCCCGCTGCCCCGCACGCCCAGCGTCAGGGCGGCGCCCACGGCCCCGATGAGGGACAGGATCGGCGTGCCGAGCAGCAGGGAAAGGGTCAGGATACCCAGGCTTCTTGCCGGCAGGTCAAACTGTACCCCAAGCAGGGGGGCGATCAGGACCACCGGCAGGCCGGACACAAGCCAATGCGCCATGATTTTACCGGCAATCAGCAAGGTAAAGGACTGGGGTGACAGGGCCATTTGTTCCAGGGTGCCGTCCTGGTGATCCGGTGCAAACAGGCGTTGCAGGCCCAGCAAAGTGGCGAGCAGGGCGCCAATCCAGAGTGCGCCTGGCGCGATCTTGCGCAGCAGGTCCGCGTCCGGACCGATGCCCAGAGGCAGCAGATTGACCACGATCACGAAGAAAAACAGGGCGGTGATCACTTCCGTCTTGTGCCGCGCTGCCAGCAGCAGGTCGCGCCGAACGGCCTGGAGGAACGGGGTCAGGAAGTTGCTCATAGGGTGACGCTCAGCCCGGGTGGCAGGGACAGGGTTTGGTGGCTGGTGAGGATGGCGCAGCCGCCGGTTGTCACGTGATTCTGGATCAGTTCGCACAGAGTGGCGACCGCATGCACGTCGAGCGCTGTGAAAGGTTCGTCCAGGATCCACAGCGGGGCCGGACGCAGCAGCAGCCGCGAGAGCAGCACGCGCCGGCGCTGGCCGGCGGAAAGATAGCGCGCCGGCAGCATTTCCCGGCCCTGAAGTCCGAAACGGTGCAGGGCGTCCGTGACCCGGGTCGCATCTGGCGGAAAGCCTTCCATGCCCAGGCTCAGGGTGAGGTTTTCCACTGGGGTGAGCTCTTCCTTTAGCGCACCCTGGTGGCCCAGGTAGAGCAGGTCTGCGTGATAGGCCTCGCGGTCTTCGCGCAGGCCCTGGCCATTCCAGGTCACCTGGCCGGAAACCGGTTCGGACAGCCCTGCCAGGATGCGCAGCAGGCTGGTTTTGCCAGCCCCGTTGGCGCCGGCCACTTGCAGCCACTGGCCGGCGGGCAGGTCAAAGCTCAGGTCCCGGAACAGGACCCGTTCGCCTCTTTGGCAGGTGAGGTGGGAAACGGAAAGCATATTTGCGCTATTCTACAGGATTCATATGCCGAACCCCGAGGAATGCGTCATGAAACAGGCAGTTGCGAGCTGATATCGGGCCCCATGTCACCCATTGCCTGGATTGCCCTGTCTCAGTTGTTCGGGACCTCGCTCTGGTTCAGTGCCAACAGCGCGGCCGATGACCTCGTGCGCGCCTGGGGACTGACCCCGGGCGACATTGGCTGGATGACCACAGCCGTGCAGCTGGGCTTCATTGCCGGCACGCTGGGTTTTTCGCTGTCGGGCCTGGCGGACCGTTTTCCCGCAAGCCGCATTTTCACCGTCTGTGCCGTGGGCGGTGCCCTGTTCAATGCCGGCTTTGCCAGCGGGTCGTCAGGGCTTGCCAGCGCCCTCTGTTTTCGTTTTCTGGTAGGAGTCAGCCTGGCCGGCATCTACCCCATCGGCATGAAGCTTGTGGTGAGCTGGGCACCGGAGCGGGCGGGCAGCGCGCTGGCACAGCTGGTGGGCATGCTCACGCTGGGGTCAGCCCTGCCGCACGCCTTGCGCCTAATGGGCGCGTCCTGGCCCTGGCAGGGCGTCATGCTGGCCTCATCCCTGCTTGCTCTCGCAGGCGCAGCCATCATCCTGCGCTTGGGTGACGGGCCGCATCTGAAACAGCGCCCGGACCGGGCTGAGTCCCGCCCCGGCCATGTGCTCGCCGCCTTCCGCTCGGCGCGTTTCCGGGCCTCCGCCCTGGGTTACTTCGGACACATGTGGGAACTCTACGCATTCTGGACGCTGGTGCCCATGCTGGTGACGCGCACCATTCTGGTGCGTGAGTTTCCTGTTCTGGGGAGTGCCGGGCTGGCCTTTTTCATCATGGGGGCCGGTGCTCTGGGCTGCTTCCTGGGTGGCGCCTGGGCACGGCGTGTGGGAAGCGCGCGTGTGGCGGCTTTCGCCCTGTTCCTGTCCGGATTCTGCTGCTTCCTGTTTGCAGCGGGTGGGGCGACCTGGCCCGCATCCTGGCTGCTGCTGTTGCTGCTGCTGTGGGGGGCTAGCGTGGTGGCCGATTCCCCGCATTTTTCGGCGCTTTCGGCGGCAGCCTGTCCGCCCCATCTGGTCGGCAGCGCGCTGGCCTTGCAAAATGCCATCGGGTTTTCCATCACCGTGGTGGCGATTGGGTTGACCACCCATGCTGTCACCGACTGGGGCACTGCCGTGGCGTGGCTGTTGCTGCCTGGGCCGGTGCTGGGACTGGCAGGGTTTTTCCCGATCCTGAAATCCGAATCCGCGCGAGCAGGGGGGTGATTGTGCCTTTTGGCATGTCGCTTGCTTATCTGTCAGGGTAGAACCGGTTATCCCAAAACGCCGTCAGCGAAATGCGGCGTTCCGAAACCGGGCTGATATCAACATGACGGATGAGGAATGCCCCCATGACGACGACAAAACTGCCCGCCAGTGGCCGCGAACGCTGGATTCAACTGCTGCTTGGCCTGATTTGCATGATGGCCATATCGAGCCCCCAATACACCTGGACCCTGTTCACCAAGCCCTTGATGGGGGCACTGGCTGCCAAGCTGCCGGAAATCCAGGTGACGTTTTCCCTCCTGATCGTTCTGCAAACGTTCCTGTCGCCGGCCCAGGGCTTTCTGGTGGATCGCTTCGGGCCGCGTTTCCTGATTTCCGCAGGCATCCTGCTCACCGGGTTGAGCTGGATCCTGGCGGCCCATGCCACGACGGTCACCCAGCTGTACCTGACCTACGGGCTGTTCGGTGGGGTCGGGACCGGCATCGTGTACATCGGAATTGTGACTCAGATGGTGAAATGGTTTCCGGAGCGGCGCGGGTTTGCAGTAGGGATGGTGGCGGCCGGTTACGGTTTCGGTGCCATTGTCACCACGTTTCCCATCGCCAGCAGCATTGCCCAGCATGGTTACCAGGCCACGCTCTGGACATTCGGGCTGGCATTCAGCATCGTCGGGCTGCTGGCTGCCCAGGGACTGAAGCGCCCTGCGCGCGAGGCTGAAGCGCTGAGCAGCGGCCATAGCGAGCAGGTGGCCGGCGCATCGCCTGCGACCATGCTGAAGACCCCCGTGTTCTGGCTGATGTTTGTCATGATGACCATGATGTCCACTTCGGGGCTCATGGTCATTTCCCAGACGGCAGCTTTTGCCCGCGATTTCGGGGTGGCTACCATCACGGTCATGGGCATGGCTGCGCTGCCCCTGGCCCTGACCGTGGATCGATTCACCAATGGGCTGACCCGGCCATTCTTCGGTTGGATATCTGACAACATCGGGCGTGAAAACACCATGTTCATCGCGTTCCTGCTGGAAGGGCTCGCCATGCTGGCCTGGTTGCAATTCCGTGGCGACCCGGTACTGTTCGTGTTGTTGTCCGGCGTGGTGTTTTTCGGATGGGGCGAGATTTTTTCCCTCTTTCCTTCCACCTTGACCGATACTTTCGGTGAACGTCATGCCACGGCGAACTATGGTTTCCTCTACATGGCCCAGGGTGTGGGCTCGGTGCTGGGCGGTCCCATGGCGGCCCAGCTGCACGAAGCCACCGGAAGCTGGATTCCGGTGTTCGGCGTGGTCATCACCCTCGACATCCTGGCGGCGGTGCTGGCCTTGGTGGCCTTGAAGCCCTTGCGCCGCCGGTGCCGGTATTTTTGATTTGAGGAGTAGGCATGTTGCAAACGACCTTGGGCACGCGGGGGATGGTGACAGCCCCCCATGCCCTGGCTGCCCAGGCGGGGCTGGATATCCTGCGCCGCGGCGGCAACGCGATTGAAGCCATGGTGGCGGCTGCGGCCGCCATTGCGGTGGTTTATCCCCACATGAACAGTATCGGTGGAGACGGCTTCTGGACCATCGTGCCGCCTTCGGGCGAACCATTCGCCATCAGTGCCTGCGGAGGTGCGGCAGCAGCAGCCACCATCGAAGCCTACCGCGCCCGCGGCATGGCCTCGGTTCCTGCCCGTGGACCCTGGGCTGCGAACACCGTGGCCGGCACCGTGGGGGGCTGGCAGGCAGCGCTTGGCCTGTCGCAGCGCTGGGGCGGGCGTTTGCCGCTGCCCCTGCTGCTGTCCGAAGCGATCCGCTACGCCGAGGAAGGGATTCCCGTGACCGTCAGCCAGTCGGTGCTGACAGCCAAAAAGCTGGCCGAACTGCAAACCCAGCCCGGGTTTGCCGACACGTTCCTGCCGCAGGGCCAGGTGCCGCGCCCCGGTGAGCGTTTCCTCCAGCCGCGACTCGCGCGCACGTTGCGTCGCCTGGCCGAGGAAGGGCTGGACAGCTTTTACCGCGGTAGCCTGGCAGCCGACATCGCGGCCGACCTGGCGCGCATCGGGTCGCCCGTGGCGGCGCAAGATCTGGAAGGCTACCGGGCCCAGGTGGTGACACCATTGAGGCTCAGCCATGGCTGCGGCGAGTTGTTCAACATGACGCTGCCCACGCAGGGAGTGGTGTCGCTGGCCATTCTGGGCATTGCAGAACGGACCGGGCTTGCTGCGGTGACACCCGAAAGCGCCGATTATGTGCACCTGCTGGTGGAATCCACCAAGCAGGCTTTTTCCCTGCGAGACCGTTATGTCACCGATCCCGGCGAATGCCCGCTGGAGCCCCAGTCGTTGCTCGATTCCGCCCGGCTGGACGGTCTTGCCGCGGCCATCCGGCCAGACCAGGCCGCCCCCTGGGGTGCAGGCCGGGGGCCGGCTGACACCATCTGGATGGGGGCCATCGATGATCAGGGGCTGGCCGTGTCGTTCATACAGAGCATTTACCACGAGTACGGCAGCGGTTGCGTGTTGCCCGAAACGGGAATCAACTGGCAGAACCGCGGCGCTTCCTTCAGCCTCGACCCTTCAGCCCTGCTGGCGCTGCGTCCGGGCAAGCGCCCGTTCCATACGCTCAATCCGGCTGCGGCCCGCCTCTCTGACGGCCGCGTGATGGTGTACGGCACCATGGGCGGAGATGGGCAGCCCCAAACCCAGGCAGCCGTTTTCACGCGTTATGCAGTGTTCGGCCAGCCGTTGCAGCAGGCCGTGACAGCCCCACGTTGGCTG
Organism: Betaproteobacteria bacterium; assembly: GCA_028866015.1. GTDB lineage: Bacteria > Pseudomonadota > Gammaproteobacteria > Burkholderiales > Ferrovaceae > JAKBAT01. The sequence continues at coordinate 95,274 of JAGWIW010000003.1, read as the reverse complement.
CTGGGAAGAACCTGGGGGCAGACCTCCGATACGCTCAAGCTGGAAGGGCGTTTCCCGCCGGAATTGGTGAACGAGCTGCGTGCCCGCGGACATGAAGTGGAGATGCTGCAGGATTTTGACGAAACCGTGGGACATGCCGGAGCCCTCGTGCGCCATCCGGAAGGAGGGCTTGAAGGGGCTGCCGATCCGCGCTCAAACGGCGGAGTGGCAGCTTACTGAAGCGTGCGATAAATGGCGATGAAGGAGGGTCCCACCAGCACCACCAGAAGGCCCGGGAATATGCAGAACACAAGCGGGAACAGCAGCTTGAGGCCAATCACTGCAGCAGCTCGCTCCACCGAACGACGTCGTTCGCGGCGCACCTGTTCGGCCTGGGCTGCAAGGGCATCGCTGACGCGCGTGCCAAACCGTTCGGCTTGGGCCAGCAGTGATACCAGACTGTCGACTGAGGGCAGACCGATGCGCCAGGCAAAGTGACGCAAGGCGGTCAGGCGACCGCGGCCCGCACCCAATTCGAAGGACAGCAGCTGCAATTCGTGAGCAAGCGGTGGGGAAAAACGGGAAAACTCGCGGGCCAGCCGTCCGAAGGACTGTTCCAGCGACAGGCCGGCCTCCACGCACAACACCAGCAGGTCGAGCAGATCCGGCAGGGCCTGGGCTATGGCTGCCTGCCGCCGCCGCAGTTGCTGCTGCAGCCACAGGGCCGGCATGGCGTATCCACAGGCACCCCCGGCAATGCTGCACGCCACGCGCAGCATTGCCGGGTGCCTGGCCGGGAATGTGGGCAGAAGCAGGGCAACGGACATCAGCGCCAAGGCGCCAGCCCAACGCGCAGTGCGATAACGGGGCCACGATCCGGGAGAGCGCCATCCGGCCCGCAGCAGCGCGAGTTGCACGCGGTTTGTTTGCTCTGTCGCGGATGGGGCGGTGATCCGGCGGAGCTTCATGCCGGGTCCAGATCCGTGATGCGGGCCATGAGAAAAATCCCGAGCAGCCAGGATCCCAGGGCCCCGATAGCCACCTGGCGCCCCACGGGGTCCTGCATCAGCAGGTCGAGCAATCCCGGATGCAGCCATTGGGCAAGCACGGCACACAGGAGCGGGAGGATGCTGAGAATCCAGGCTGACAGCCGGCCTTCGGCGGACAGCACGCGAATCCTGGCACGCAGCCCTGTCCGTTCCCGCATGAGGTCAGCCAACCGGTCAAATACGCGCGTGATGTCACCACCGGTTTCCCGGTGCAGGGTGGTGGCCACGATGAAGGTTTGCAGGTCCGGCAAGGGAACCCGTGATCCCAGGTGTTGCAGGGCCAGCGCCAATCCTGCGCCGAAACCGATTTCTTCCGCGGTCAGTCGCAGTTCCTGTGCCAGCGGTTCCGGCAATGCATCGGCTGCCATTTGCACGGCATGGGTGAGGTCATGGCCTGCCCGCAAGGCCCGGCTCATGAATTCGATGGCTTCCGGCAGCTGGGTTTCAATGCGACGCAGCCTTTTCCGCTGCAGCCAATGGCGCACGGGGCGCAGCCGATTGGCCCAGCGATGAGGCTGGGCAGGGGCACGCAAGGGCGGAGGCGGCGGGGCCAGCGGCACGGGTTCCTCCACCCAGCGCGATACTCGGGCCTTCAGCTGACGCTGCCTGCCGAACTGCCGGTCCCATACCTCGCGCGCCAGCTCCAGCAGAAGCAGGGACAGCACGAACAGCGCCAGCATGAATGCGGCAAGGGCGCCGTTCATGCGAGCACCCCTTCCAGGACGGGGGCAGCGCCCGGAAGGCGCGATGCAAACAGGGATGCTTCGCTCGCGGCCCGGAAAGTCCCTTCGATCATTCCGTCGGCATCGTATCCCTGTGCGACAAAACGGAATTGTGGACGGATCCTGAATTCGCGCCCGTGTCGTCCGCACAGTTCGGCAATGGCCGTGATCTTGCGGCTGCCATCCGGAAGCCTGGCTGTTTGCACGATCACGTGCAGGGCACTGCTGATCTGGGCACGGATGTTGGTTTCCGACAGGCCTCCATGGCCCAGTGCAACCATGTTTTCCAGGCGGACCAGGGCGTCGCCCGGGGAGTTGGCGTGCAACGTGGTGAGAGAACCGTCATGTCCGGTATTCATGGCCTGCAGCATGTCCACCGCTTCTGCGCCGCGCACTTCCCCCACAATGAGCCGGTCAGGGCGCATGCGCAAGGCGTTGCGCACCAGCTGGCGCGCCGTGATTTCGCCCTGGCCTTCCAGGTTGGCCGGACGCGTTTCCAGCCGTACCACGTGCGCCTGTCGCAGGCGCAGTTCCGCGGCATCTTCGATGGTGATGAGGCGTTCCAAGGGGCTGACGAACCCGGACAGCACATTGAGCAGGGTGGTTTTTCCGCTGCCCGTTCCACCTGAAATGAGAATGTTGAGTCGTGCCTGCACGTAATGCTGCAGCCGCCCGGCCATCTCCTCCGTCAGGCTTCCTGCCTGGATGAGGCGGTCCAGGGTCAGCGGGATGGCGCCGAAGCGACGGATGGACAGCATCGGTCCATCCAGGGCCAGCGGCGGAATGATGACATTCACGCGCGAGCCGTCGGCCAGTCGCGCGTCCACCATCGGGCTTGATTCGTCGATGCGACGACCCACGCGGGAGACAATCCGTTCGATGGTGCGGGTGAGGTGGTCGGCATCCTCGAACCTCCTGTTGTCCAGACTCAGACAGCCGCTGCGTTCCACGTAGATCTGGTCCGGACCGTTGACCAGAATGTCTGAAATGGCTGGGTCCTGCAGCAGGGGTTCCAGCGGGCCCAGCCCCAGCATTTCGTGCTGGATGTCTTCCACCAGCTGGCGGTGTTCCGCCGCATTGATGGCCGCGCGTTCCGAAGCGAGGCGGGATTCCACCCACGATTTCACTTCCGCGCGTTGCCTTTCGGGAGTCATGCGTTGCAAGCGGGCCAGATCGTACTGATCGAGCAGCTGATGGTGGATTTTGAAGCGGAGGGCTGGCAGGGTTGTCATGGGAGCTTCTCGGGTGGTTGCGGATTCCAGCGCCATTGCTTGCGCCACCAGCGCTGCAGGATGCCGCTCGGGTCATCCTGGGGCTCCGGTTTCCGCGCCAGCGTGGCGGCCAGCCTGACCATGCCGTGCTGCCAGGAGTGATCCCGTGTCTGGTGCAGCGGCACCGCGAAATCCGGATGTTCCGGCAGGCGGTGCTGCAGGCGTGTGCCCAGCACCTGTTCCAGCAGGTCCAGCAGAGGTTGGTGGCGGGTTTCCATGCGGTTGAGGACGGGCAGCACGCGATCGGGGCCGATCCCGGCTTCCAGCAACGCGACCAGCAGGCGGCGAGCGTCGCGGATCATGGCCAGCGTGGGCTGGAACACCGGCATGACGCGATCTGCATCCTGCAGCAGCGCCATCAGGAGCGGATCGAACTGGCGGCCGCAGTCGCACAGGATGCAGTCGAAGCGTTCGCGCGCCAGGGTGATCAGGCGTTGCACGGCCTGGTGTTGCAGGAGGGGCTGCAGATTTGCCTTTTCTGCGGCCGCCAGTACGGCAAGCCGGGGTTGCGGTCGCAGCAGTGCCGAATCCAGCAGCGCAGCATCCAGCCGTTCGGGCTGGCGCAGCAGGTCTCCCAGATGGGTGTGGGGATCTTCGGTGGAAAGCAGCAGTGCCGCATCGCCGAACGGATGCACCCAGTCCACGATCAGCACGTTGAGCTGCCAGCGCTGGGCCAGCAGGCGCCCCAGCTGAACCGTGAGCTGGGTGGTTCCCACGCCGCCCTTGCAGCTCAGCAGGGCAAATACGCGGCCATGGGAGGAGGCGTGGGCAATCATGCCACTTAACCCGAAGCCGCGCCGGCGCCCTCGAGCGGCACGGTGGCAGGCGAGAGGGGAAGGAACAGGGTCAGCGGCAACCCCGGGATGCCAACCGGCAGGTAGCGCAGAGGTTGGCAGGGATCGCTGCCGGGCTGGCACAGGGTCGCCTGGACGGCCGTGATGCAGGGGGAAAGCCCCTGGGAGCAGTTCCACAGGTTTTGGGCTGCGCTGGCAGGCAGCGCGCCAGCCGGCATGAGGGCGCCGTAAGGACCGCTCATGAAGCGGATGGAAACGGTAGCAGCCGTGATTTCCCCCAGCGCCGGGAACGCAGCGCTGTCACCGGACGCTTCCGGTTGCAGGACCGCATCGTTGCGGGCGTAGGGCAGTGCATAAAAACCCATCACGGCAGCGTCACGGGCGGCGCGACGCGTGACTTCCAGGGCGGAGTTCCAGGCCAGGAATATCCGGCCCAGTTCCAGGGTGCCAAATACCAGCATCAGCAGCACGGTGCCGGTCAGGGCAAATTCCACAGTCGCCGCGCCTTCCTGTGCCGGGTCATTGAGGCGCATAGCGGTAGATGGCGCTTGCCATGAGGGTTGACGGCCCGGTAAAGGTTTTTCCGGTGCCGTTGCCGGACGGAAAAAAGAACGGGAAGGCAAGTCCCGAGGTTTGCGGCAGCGTCACCACCGCCTGCACGAAACCGAGCGAACTGTCAGCGGGCGCAGAAGCGCCGGGCAGACAGTAGGCGGGCGCCGTGGCGAAAGCACTCAGGGTGACGTCCAGACATTGCAGCTGGATGTTTCCTGCGGAGATTCCGCTGATGCCGGCTGCCTGCAGGTCCTGCAGCATCTGGGCGGTGATGCCTGCCAGCTGCGACCCGAATTGCGCGGGAGGTGACAGGCTCATGGCGCGCGCGCCCGACAGTGCTGTCCGTTGCAGCGCATTCTGCAGGCGATAGATCTGGCCAAACTGGAATGCGAATGCGGCGAGCGTGGCAAGCACGGGCAGGATGAGTGCCAGCTCGACCGTGGCCGTGCCCCGATCCTGCCGCTTCCCCGAGGCGTGATGAGGCATGGGTGCTGGGCGGGGCAGGGTCATCGGTAAAGGAGCGTGCCTGTGGACGAAACCTTTCCCCCCACGGCATAACCATAGGGCGTGAGCACAGCAGGGGCTGCGCCCAGCAATGCCAGCACCTGGGCAAAGTATGGGGTGAGGCCGGCTTGGGTTCCGCTGTCCACTTCCAGAAAACGCAGTCCCGTGCCGTCCGTGACGCCGGTGGTGGCGGCATTTGCCGTGGCACCCACGAAGGTGCAGGAAGGGCTTTGCCCACTCCAGTGGGGCGCGCTGACGAGACTGCCGGCCAGTGCGCTGGACCCGCTGTCCGGATTGGGGCAGGGGCCCAGCCGGAACGTGGCGAGGGCGGGGTCCGGCGCAGTGTTGTTTTCCAGTGTCAGGCGATAGCGCTGCAGTACCTGCTGGGCCACGAAAACGGCATTGACGGAACCGGCAACAGTACCGTCAAGTTCGCGCGCGCCGGCGAGCGCGGCGGCGTCCGCCGCGCCCTGCAAGGTGCTGCGGGCCAGGTACAGCCGGGAGAGATCGATCGCCAGCGCCAGAAAACCGAGGAGTACAGCCAGTACGCTGGCAAAGACCAGTGTGATGCTGCCCGATTGGGAATTCATGGCTGCCCCTCCAGGCGGCCGCCTATCAGGCGCTCCGCTGGGCCTGGTTCGTGATAGCTGTCCGTGGGCAATGCCGGCGCGGCCCCGGACGGTTTCATGAGATGGGGGGTGACCACAAACACCAGTTCGGTCTTGTCGCTCTGGAAATCAGGGCTCCGGAACAGCGCGCCCAGCAGGGGAATCTCGCCCAGGAAAGGCACGGCGTTGACGCTGGCGGTGACGTTGTTGCGCACCAGGCCCCCGATGACAAAATGTTCGCCGTCCCGCAGTTGAACCGTGGTGCTGGCGCGCCGGGTGGTGAAGGTGGGCAGGATGGTGGGGGCAAGCCCCGACCCGCTGCCCACCGTGATGCCCTGGGGGTTGAGTTCGGATACTTCGGGCGAGACCGTGAGCCAGATCTGGTCCCCTTCCAGCACCTTGGGCAGGAAATGCAGGGAGACGCCGTATTCCTGCTCCGTCAGCGTGACCATGCTGCCGCCCATGCCGTTGGGCGTGCTGGTGGGGATGAACACCTTGCCGCCCGCCAGAAAATGGGCCTCCTGCCCGCTCAGGGCCATCACGGTGGGTTCGGCCAGGATCTTGACCAGACCGTCGCTGTGCTGGCCGTCGAGTGCCACGCTCAGTGCGTGGTTGAAGGAAATGGCGGCCGGGCCCTGGGTGAGGAGATTGGACAGCACGCCCGCCGACCAGTTGTTACCCAGCTTCTGGTACTGCACGGCACTGCCCAGCTGTTCCATCAGCAGGCGGGACACTTCGGCCACCTTCACTTCCACCATGATCTGGCGGGGAGCCACCACGGTCAGCAGATTGATGATGTGGGGCACCCCCAACGCTGCTGCCACGCTCACTCCCGGCACGTGCGTGCCTGACTGGGACGGACCTGGCGTCGGGGCGGCGGGGGCCGCCGCTGCCGGAATGGCGGGCAGGGCAGCCGGTGCTTTTCCCGTTCCGGGATTTGGCCCCGTCTGGCGCGTCAGGAATCCCTGGGCAACCGCGACCGCCTGTTCGGCACGGATCACGTCCGACACCGTGCCGGACAGCACGATGGATTCTCCACTCGAGGAAACCTCGATGTGCGGTTCGCCCGGCAGCAGTCGGTGCAGGCGTGCTGCCAGGGGGGACACATCGCGTTCGACCTCCAGGTTGAAAATGCGCACGGTGCCGTTGTCGAGCCAAAGCAGCACATTGGTGCTGCCGGCGGCCTTGCCCACCAGGTAGAGTTCGCGCCGTCCCAGCAGAATCACGTCGGCCACCTGGGGAGCCCCCACTGAAAGCCGCACCACGCGGCGCTCCATGGGAATTACAACGGATTTGCCAGCAGTCAGCGTGAAGGGATGTTCCTCGGGTGCCCGTGCCTGGGCGGACTGCAGAACGCACAGGGACAGCAGGGCCGCAAGCCATCGCCTCATCGCAAAAGGCTCCGTTCGCTGCCGCGAATGATTTCCGCAGCGGGCTGGAATGGATCGGAGGAAGCCGCGCGGTAACGCCCCAGCAGGCCCTGGCGGGTGGCGCCCGGCGTAGAGGCCGTTTTCAGGTCCACCTGGTTGCGCAGCACCAGGGACAAGGTGCCGATGTTGCGAGCCAGGTCGAGCTGCTCGGCTTCCTGCGGCGTCACTTCCAGCGTTACCGCGTTCACCACGTGCGGCCGGGATTCGTCAGGATTGGAATCCTGCGCCACCGCCAGCACCGGCACGTGCTGCAGCACGATCTTGGAAATGCTGCCACGGGAGCTTCGGGATGCGCCGTCTGCCGGGCTGTTGACGAGCACATCCACAAAATTTCCGGGGAGCGCGAAACCTGCCACGCCCACCACCTCGTTGACGCGCACGGTCAGGGCGCGATGACCGCTGGCGATGACGGCGGACAATCCGCCCCGGCTTCCTTCCGGAGCCAGGGCCTCTTCCAGGATCGGCAGGCCTTCGGCAATGGGAGCGCGTACCACGCGCCCCTCGAGCCGTTCCGGGTTGACGGGAGTGCCGGGCGGCAGCAGATGGCCCGGCCAGTCGCGCACACTGACGGCGCTGGCCGTGAGCCGCGAGCCCTGGGCCAGGGCATGGCGGGCCACAGCCACCGGAACCGGTTTCACGCGCATGGCTCGCATCAGCCAGCGCGCCGAAAGGGCCGCGACGCCGAGCGAGACCAGCATGGCAAAGGCAATCCACAGCGGACGGTGGCGCAGATTCATGCAGGCAGCCATGACAGGGAAGGCAGGCCGTGCAAGCTGGCGGCTGCATGGTGCCAGGCCCAGGCGGTACTCCACAGAAACCCTGAAAGCAACTGGGGGCCGGGCACATGGCGCGGACGCAGGTCGGTCTGGATCATCATGGCGATGAGGTAGAGCACCAGGCTCTCAAGCCAGATCATGGGAGTCAGCCTGCGCTGCCCACCGAGGAGGCAATGGTGTTGAACTTGGTTTCCAGGTTGACGCCCAGCGAGGTGATGCCGCCGATGATGGCGAGGCCGATGAGGGCTGCAATGAGGCCATATTCGATGGCGGTGACGCCGTCCTCACGGGTCAGGAAACGCTGGATTGCGGCTGCAAAGGTTTTCATGGAAAGCTCCTTGGATGGGGAAGGCATGGCGCAGCGCATGCAGTCCGGTCACGATAGCCCGCCAGCCCGCGCGGCCGACAGGCACGAACCCCACTGCGATCAGGGGCCGATGCACATGGACTTGCGTGTGATGATTGTCCGGTCGTGTTTCAGTACAGCCCGGGCAACAAGCGCCAGCGCACCCGGTTGCAGTAGCGCGCGTAAGCCGGATCGGCGGCCAGACACTGCTCTTCGCGCCGGATGCGGATGACCTGCAGCAGGTACAGGCCAACATAGACAGCGCCATTGCGCAGGGTCGCGTGCGATGCCAGAAAGCCGCAATGGGTTATGAGGTAGCCCAGGTAGATGGGGTGTCGGACCAGACGGTAGGCTCCGTGCGCCACCGTGCCGCGCCTGGCCGGGAGGAGGTCAAAGGCGCGCCCGAGTGAAAGCTTGGCGTACACCTGCCACAGCAGTCCCGTCAGCATCAGCACGGCGCAGCCTGCTTCAGGCAGCAGGTGGTGCGATGAGCCCAGGTCCAGGGCAAGGAAATGGAAAGTGGCACCCAAGCTGGCCGCCACTGCCAGCGGATGCAGGTCGCGCGAGGCTGGCTTGGTGCTTCCAAACAGCAGCACGATGGTGAGCGTTTCCGATGCCAGCAGGGCCAGCAGGGTCGGGTTTTCCGGATTCAGCTTCCAGAGGTAAAAAACGTCGGCCCAGAACCGGGCCAGCAAGCCAGACGCCCCGAGGCGCCAGGCCCATTCCCGCATGTCAGGCCAGGTGGTGGCGGTTGGCGAACATGACCAGGGCGGCTCGCCCGCGGACTTCCAGCTTGCGGTAAATCATCGAAAGGTGATTGCGCACGGTGCACTCGCTGATTTCGAGCATGGTTCCCAGGGTGAACGCCTTGGCTTCCGGGTGTCGCGCCAGGGTCGCGATGATGTCCCGTTCGCGGTGGGTGAGCTGCTTGATGCGTGATTCTTCGAGTGAGATCTTCGGGGCCAGCGGGCCGCCGATGGCTTTCGACAGCATGCGGTCGGACAGTTCGCGCGGCAGCCAGAAGCGCGTTTGCGCCACCTGTTCGATGGCGCCCAGCAGTGTGCCCACAGGCTCTCCGGCATGGACGATGCCGCGTGCCCCTACGCGCAAGAGGTGTTCCTGTTCCACCAGGTCGGGCGTCTGGCTCAGGATGAGCAGGCCGATGTTGCGTTCAGCCAGGTGCACCGGCACTTCGGGCTGCATCGATGCCAGCGTGCTGTCGGCCACCACGATGTCGGGTTTGCGGCGCTGGATTTCGCTCAGCAGGCCGCCGTCGAAAGGATGGCTGCCGGCCCAGGCCATGGGGCGGGCCGAGGATTCGAGCAGGGCTTTGAGGCCCCAGATGATGACCTGGTTGGTGGTGGCGGCAAAAACGCGGATGGGGGTGTCGTTGTTCATGAGTGGTCGCTTGCAAAAGATCAAAGCGGCCACAATACAAAAGGCCCGACCTTCCCAATGAAAGGAAGTGTCGGGAAAGATCAGGAAGCGTGATCAGCGGGCCCGTTCGTACTGCGGAGCCACGGCAATGCGCTCGCCCAGGGCGTCGGCTGCATGCCAGGCCCAATGGGGGTTGCGCAGGGCGGCGCGGGCAATGGCGATGAGATCGGCCTGGCCGCGGGCCAGGATGTCTTCCGCCTGCTGTGCTTCGGTGATGAGGCCCACCGCCATGGTGGGCGCTCCCGTTTCGCGCCGCACGCGCTCTGAAAAGGGCACCTGGTAGCCTGGGCCCACGGTGATTTTCTGGTGGGACACAAGCCCGCCGCTGGATACGTCCAGCCAGTCGGCACCGGCTTTGCGGAATTCGCTGGCGTAATACACGGTGTCGTCCAGCGTGATGCCGCCCTCGGCCCAGTCCACGGCGGACAGCCGCACGCCCATGGGGCGGTCGTCAGGCCAGACGGCACGCATGGCCTGGAACACTTCCAGGGGATAGCGCAGGCGGTTTTCCAGGCTGCCGCCATAGGCATCGGTGCGCTGGTTGGTGAGCGGGGAGAGGAATTCGTGCAGCAGGTAGCCATGGGCCCCGTGCACTTCGATGGCGTCGAATCCCAGCCGAAGGGCACGGCGCGTGGCGGCTACGAAAGCCGATTTCACCCGTTCCAGGTCGGCCTCCGTCATGGCATGGGGCGCCTCGCCCTGATCGCTGTAGGGTATGGCTGAAGGAGCTTCGGGAATCCAGCCGCCGTCAGCTGCCGTCAGCGCCGGGCCTGGCTCCCAGGGGCGCCGGGCCGAGCCCTTGCGGCCGGAATGGGCCAGCTGAACGGCCATGCGGGCCTGACTGTGCTGGCGGCAGAATCGCAGTACGCGGGCCATGGCCGCTTCCTGGGCGTCATTGGTGAGGGCCAGGCAGTAGGGCGTGATGCGCCCTTCCATGGTGACGGCCGTGGCTTCCACAATCACCATGGCTGCGCCGGAAATGGCGAGCTTGCCCAGGTGCATGAGATGCCAGTCGGTGGCGGCACCATCCTGGGCAGAATACTGGCACATGGGGGAAATGACGACACGGTTGGACAGGGTCATGCCGCTCAGGGTGAGCGGCGAGAAAAGATGGCTCATGGATATAGGGTGTCTGCTGTTGAAGAAAGGGCGGAACGGACCTGGGTCCGTGACAACTCCGCTGGTTTTTCAGGCTGCATTTTAACTGGTTTTGAGTGCCTGGGCGCAGGCAAAGCCGCTGGCCCAGGCCCACTGGAAATTGTGTCCGCCCAGATGCCCGGTCACATCCACGCATTCACCGATGAAATGCAGTCCCGGATGCTCCCGCGCCATCAGGCTTCGACTGTCCAGCGCGCGTGTGTCCACACCGCCCAGCATCACCTCCGCCTTTTTCCAGCCCAGCGTGCCCGCCGGCTTTACGGACCAGCGAGTGAGCAGTTCGGTAAGCCGGGCGCGGTCCTTTTTGCCCACTTCCGCCCAGCGCTTTCCCGCAATGCCCGCCATCTGGCACAGTACGGCAGCCAGGCGCTGGGGCAGGGCCCGCGCCAGCAGGGTCTCGGCATTTTTAAGACGCTGCGACTCGTCATTGGAGAGCGCCTCCCAGTGCGCTTCCGACAGCCAGGCCAGCTCAAGCGACTCCCCTTCCTGCCAGTAGCTGCTGACCTGAAGCATGGCGGGTCCCGACAGGCCCTTGTGCGTGATCAGCAGGTCTTCCTCAAAGCGTCCATGGCCATAGCGCTGGCGTGCAACCCCGGTCGAGAGGATCACGGGCACGCTGAGCCCGGACAAATCACTGAATGGGGCTAAAGCCTGCGCAGTGAGCGCCAGGGGAACGAGCGCCGGGCGGGGCGGCACCACCGGAATGGAAAACTGTCTGGCCACTGAAAGCGCGAATTCGCTGGCGCCCATGGCGGGGACCGGCAGGCCCCCTGTGGCCAGCACCAGCGCATGGGCGCGTTCGCTGCCGCCCGTGCCCTGGACCAGCCATGAATCGCCTTCGCGGCGAATGGCGCCGACGCTCACCGGGTGGCGCAAGGTCACGCCACCCTGGGCGCATTCGTATTGCAGCAGCTCGATGATGGCGCGTGCGGAGCCGTCGCAGAAGAGCTGGCCGCGATGCTTTTCGTGAAAGGCGATGCGGTGACGTTTGACCAGTGCCACAAAGTCCGCAGGCGTATAGCGTGCCAGGGGGCCTTTGACGAAGTGCGGATTGAGCGAGAGGAAATTGCCCGGCCCGCTGTGCAGGTTGGTGAAATTGCAGTGGCCTCCGCCGCTAATGCGGATTTTCTCACCGATCACACGGGCGTGGTCCAGTACCAGCACCCGCAGGCCGCGTTGTCCTGCGACGCCAGCACAAAACAGCCCGGCAGCACCGGCCCCAATGATGATGACATCCCAGGGTTTTGAGGAAGAGTCAGAATGTACGAGCGCAGTCAAAGGAAACGGTGACAGTGAAGTGGCCTGGCCACGGAATGGGCATTCTGAAGGGCGACCATCCAGCGGGCAACTTTATTTCTGTTCCTGCAATGTGGTGGTCATTCGGTCAATGATTGAAATCGACTCGTTGCAGGCATTCGTGCTGACATCTGCTGAAAGGTGAGGGTCCGGGCGCGCGCAGTGCTGACTTTAATTTCAGATAAAAACTCAGTTATTGCCCTTTAGTACTTTGATTAACGTCTTATAAATCTCGCCCTGGCTATCGATCATGTCTGCCAGGATGGTGTAATGGTTCTTGCCAGGGATCTCCTTGAAAAACCCCGGTTGATTCAGCTGCTTTAATTTTTTCCCGTAGTCATAGGACTGGCGCCTTATTTCTGACAGCTCTGCCCCTCCCACAAACACATAAATGGGCAAGGATTTTCTTGGAGTATGGAATTGAGGAGAATAGGTGCTGACCTCGCTGGGCGTGAGCTTTAGCTTGTCATTGATATAACTACCGACCAGGGGCTTAAGATCGTAAATGCCGCTCAAGGGGACAGCGGCCGACACGATGGGGTCGGACATGACTTCGGCTGTGAGATGCCCGCCGGAAGACCAGCCACTCACCACGACCCGCTTGGGGTCGCCTTGCCAGTCCTGGATATGCTCCCTGACATACGCTATCGCCTGCTTCGATGCGGCCACGATGTCGGTCATATGGCTCTCAGGGGCCAGGGGGTATCCCACCATAACAACATTGACACCGGCTTTGACGAAAGGCGCTGCGATGAAGGCGAAATCATTTTTTGAGCGCATTTGCCAGAAGCCACCATGGATGAACACCAGCGTGGGAGCGTGAGGTGCTGCAACAAAAATATCCAGTTTTTCTCGGGGAGTGGGTCCATAGGAAATATCCAGATGTTCTGGATGGGCCGCACGAAAACGTTCACTTTCCTTGACCCAGGCGTCGAACATGCCCTTGCTTTCAGGTACTGCCAGTGAATTGTTATAGGACCGATCGAGGGTTGCCTTATCCATGGTATGCCAGTCCGGAAAGGATTCTGCATTGGCAACCTGAATCAGCGAAGCCATGAGGGCAACTCCCAGCAGGAAAGAGAAATAGGGCATTGTCGATTTCCTGATGAATTTATCTGTAGTTGTCGCGACCTGATCGGGCAGCTATCCGATTTGACGAAGTGAATTTCAGTTCAGATTCGGCCATTGAGTGCTGCAATTTTATCTCTCCATTCTTCCTTTCCGTCAACTATCGCTTGCATCAGGGTTCGTCAGCGAAAGCACACGTGGATAGTCTCCTCCGCTGCAACCAGACGGATTAACCGTTGCATCAGGCCGGTCCGCCCAGTTCATATGGATCAACGAAGGTTCAGTGACCTGCGTTGGGATAAGCCTCCTCCAGAGCGATGAAACCGGTCTCCAACAGGGATTTGAGGTTGGAGAGTATTTTTGGCCAGCCGCCGGACACCGCTTCGATCAATTTCGAAGGTTCGCGCTCGACGCTGTGAGTGATGGATAGCTTGACCGCTGTTCCACTGGGTTGCAGTTCCATCGTGCATAGCGACGCACCTTCGGCTTTGAGTTCGGGCCTATTCTGGTGCTGCCAGCGGATTACCAGACGTCGTGGCGGCACAGCTTCGGCGATCTCGCCGGAGTCGAAAACCCGACCGTCGCTGGACAGCAGCTTCCACGATGATCCCGTTGCCCACTCGCATTCGCAGTGCATGCCGAACCAGTACTGCTTCATGAACTCCACGTCGGTCAGTGCCGACCATAGCTTTTCCGGTGTGGTGCGAATGTAGGTGACATAGACAAATGTCGATTTAGCCATTTGCTTTCTCCAGTCGTTGTTTAAGTTTCGTGAGAGCCTTAAGTCGTGGTTTCTCAAACTTGGCAATCCAGCGTTCGTAGATAACCTGCAACGGTACGGGATTGAGGAAGTGCAGCTTTTCGCGACCGCGCCTCATCGTGGCGACGAGATTGGCTGCCTCCAGAATGCCCAGATGCTGCGTCACGCCCTGCCGTGTCATGTCCAGGTGTTCGCACAATTCGTTGAGGGTGCGGCCGTCGTGTGCGTGCAGCAAGTCCAGCAGCTTGCGCCGACTGGGATCGGCGAGTGCTTTGAACAGCAAGTCGGTGTCTTCGGGTCGCTCGGTCATGGGCTATATGCAAGTAAACGATTGCATATACTATAGGCAAGCATTACATTGCATGTCAAGCACTGGATGACACTTGCCAGCACGTACTAATCGTGGCCAGTCTGGGTACTCACGGTCTTGAATGGTGGCTTTTTTGTATCGAATTTCACCACAGTCGGTTCCGGTTCTGACCTGACTGTGCCCAACAAACTCCGCCTTGCCATCAGGCGCTTGCTGCCAATCCTGGACATTCAACGCTGCGAGAACAATCTTTCAGAAGAGCACCCATGCCTTTGCAAAGAGCAGAAGCGTTGAATATAAAGTAATATAAAATTATTTTCTGGCAGAACCGGGAGCTACCATGCAATTCCTCAAACGTAAGTTAGTTATTTCTACCATAGTGCCGATGATTGCTTTGTTGGGTGGCTGTGCCAGCGACTTGATTAAGACGCGCCCAGGATCTGACCGAGTGTCTGTGGCAGATGCAAATCAGGTTGGCAGTTGCCAATCTAAGGGGAAAATAACGGTTAGCGTTCTTGCCGAAGTTGGATTTGTAAGCCGGAGTGTCGAAGCCGTGGAAGCCAATTTGTTGCAACTGGCGCGCAATGGTGCTGTAGATGCTGGCGGTGATACGGTCGTTAAAGGTGACGAGCCGGAGTTCGGCAAGCGCACCTTTGAAATTTACAAATGCCGCCCTTGATTGAACTTCTTTGTTCAAATTTGCACGCTGATTGACAGCGGCGGTATTAACGATCCCGATTCCAGCCCATTTGTGAATGACCGGAATCGGGTGCCTGCATGATTGGCCATCCTTCCTTGTTCGAATCTGTTGTGGCGCTCAGAGTAACCTTGTAGAAACGTTGTCCTTGTGGACTGTGCTAGACGACAAACGTCGCATGAAGCGCAATAAGGCTGTTCCCTAAACAGGTCAGGCATCAGGCTGATTCTCAGCATGTTACGTTCCTTCCTCATCCTGGCAGCCAGCGTCGCACTTCAAGGTTGCTCGTGGTACGTCTACGATGCCACGAACAGGCCGATCGCCTCACAGATCGCCGGCCAATGTTTTGCATTGCGACAAAATGCGATCCTTTCAGAACACTTCAGTTACTACACTGTCTACACGCTCAATCTGCCTGGTGCCAACGAATGCACGCCATTTGACGTCACACCCAAGACTAAAGATGAGATGCGCTACAAGGCCAGCGGTTTGAGGTATCCGAAGTGTATTTGGGTTCCGGTCGCAAAAGTCTCGAAGGGAACGAAGTTTCGAGTCACGAGCGTCACGGAACAGCCGCGAGGAGGACAATGGATGCGGGGAGGGGTCGTGAGATGCTGGGAAGTGAAAATTACATTCATCGATGGAGAGAAGGCTGGCATTACGTCAGGTATTCCTGCCTGCCACTTTAATTTTCCAGAGTCAGAGCTATGGCTCCAAATGAAATCTGGGAATGAATATGTCGAACCGTTGCAGATTTCTGACCGCGTCGCGACACCATGCCAGAAATAGCGGATCTGGATCTCTGCTGCCAGCTATGGTCGGTACGCAGCAATAGACGCATCGTCGTGCGGCGTGTCACCAAAGGGGGCTGTTGATCACAGTGTCCTGACATCAACCGGACGACTCGGCTGAATGTCTTTCTTTATCGAGGGAAATTGGAAGAAAACCTGCCCTCTCGGAAGTCAGTTGCTCACGCCGGACTGCGTGTGACCAGCACAGCGGACAAGGCCCACGAAATGATGCTGTATAGGATTGCCCCGCCGAAACCCGACCAGAATCCGCCCACATGGAAGCCGGCCACAAAAGTGCCGACACACCAGAACAGTAGGCCGTTGATGACAAAAATAAAAAGCCCCAGGGTGAGCAGCGTTGCAGGAAGTGTGAGCAGCACCAGGAGAGGGCGAATGAAAGTATTGATGAAACCCAGCACCAGTGCTGCAAAGAGCGCCACTCCAAAGGAATCCACGCGGATCGATGGCATGAGGTAGGGCAGCATGAAGAGGGCGGCAGCGTTGATGAACCAGATCAGAAGCAGTCGCATGAGGGGCTCCACGAATCGGGATTTCTGATCGCCTTAGGGAGAACCTACCCTTTGGCAACAAAAATACAGTATAGCGGTATCAAGATGAAGCTGGTTCGTGGGAGCTTTCCAGCCTTTCCCTTTTGCCAATATTCACGCAGGCTAAGTCTTTTTCTGAGCGTACGACGAACCTGCGGGAAATTCGGCTGTTGCCTGGGCATTCCAAACTAGAAAGTACAGCCAGACACCTCGGCCTCGAGATGGATGACGCCCAGGCGGTTTCGGAGCAAACTGAATTCCAGGCACCAAGGAAGCGGCTTCGTGACTCTCGCCAGGCAGCCGCTCCCGGACAAAACTGGCCGTATCTATGCAACTGTCATTGGTTCGGCTGCTTCACGCTGAATGTTGCCATCAGCATTTGCACGATGTACCGTCGTGGGATACGCCATCGTAGGACAAGGCGACCGCACGTACCCATTCAACGCCATAGGGTTCGGCGAAAACGGCAATCTCTCCAGCTATGCCCGCTACTGAATCCGCCTTCCCGATCAAGGAGGAACATCATGAGAAAATCCAATGCACTGATGGCAATAGCGGGCACCGTCCTGCTGGCATCCCTGGCTTATGCCCTGATGGGCATGGGTGGCGGCATGGGCCCAGGCATGATGGGGCACGGCCCTGCAGGGGTCTCGGTCGTGCGTCATCGTTACGTGATGAGCCATGGCATCGATTCGGCGTATGCCAATGCGAGCAACCCGCTGTACGCGAACGATGCGAACCTGAAGGCAGGGAAGGCGGTATTCGAGAAGAACTGCGCAATCTGCCACGGTGTCGCGGGTCATGGAGCCGGTCCGGCGGCTAAAGGGCTCAACCCCGCCGCGTCCGATCTGACGAGCGCCATGAGAATGCCCATGGTCAGCGATTCCTACCTTGACTGGACGATCTCCGAAGGGGGGGTGCCGGTGCAAAGTGCAATGCCCCCTTTCAAGTCCGTCCTGACCAAGGACGAACTCTGGGAGCTGGTGCTGTACTTACGGACGCTTTAAGCGTGGCATTCTCTTCTTTATCCATGCCTCACAGGTCAAATTGAGGGCTTGCATTTCGTGCGTCAAGCAGGAACACTATGGACACGACCAAATGAGCCCCGGCATTTCTGAGCGTCTAATAATAACAATGCGGAGGAGCGATGCAACAGTTGTCGATTGCAGAGCAGGTTTCGCCAATTCAGGAAAGCCGTTTCTTTGTGGGCATTCAACCCATCCTCGGTTGCGACCAGCATGGATTTATCAATTTCAGAGCTGCCCTGCTTCCTTCCTACGTTGTGGAAGCTGTTCAGGTAGTAACCTTGTCTGCCGCTTTCAACCGACTGGGTAAACTTGCCCCGGTGCTCTACACCGAAAAAGTCGATAGTCAGGAAGAGGCCAATAACTGCAATCGTTTTGGCTTTGACCGTTTGCAGCGCCATTTTTACGCGCGCCCCGGATTCGTCAGCTGTCAGCGCGCTGAACCCCGTAAACAACTACTTTTGCGCCTTCCCCATCAATTATCGTGCTAGAGACAGGAGATTTCCCCGGCGTGGCTTCCCTGCTGCCAGTGGGACTCGGCGAAGCCAGTCTGCCGCAACGCCAGATTGAAGCACTTAAATGGGTGGATTCCATCGAGGTTGGAGACCTATGAAACCAGCCTGGATTTCAGAGGGGGGAGGACAGCATTTTATCCGCCATGTGACAGAGGCCGGGGAGTCGAGACAGGTATCCGCAAGTGAGCATATTTTCAGCCAAAACGGGATAAAGCTGCTGGCCGAGGGGTCCGCTGTCAATCGCGGCGTCTTCGACCGCCTGGTGTCGCACAAATTATTAAAACCTCTGGAAGAATCCATACTGGTTGAGGGAGTTCTGAGCGCCGCCAGCATCAGAAATGACATTAATGACCTTATCGACAGGTCAACCGACCTGCAGTCGCTTGGGAACAAGGGAACTACGCTGTATCAGATCCCTGGGCGTATTTTTATTCATCCGGTCATTGCGACCAAGATGACCATTCTTAAATGTCGACTACCCAAGCTATACGCAAGCACCTGCATATCATCTGTTGTGGCTCTTCAATTGGGGGCACGACTTGGGCTGGATGACAGTGAACTGGACATGCTTGTAAGCGCCGCGATTTTTCACGACATTGGCGAGCTTCATATTGACCCGAAAATCCTGGAGCAGGAAGGCCCCTTGAATTCGGAACAATGGCGACAAATTTTCACGCACCCAGTCACAGGGTATCTTATGCTGTCATCGCTACCGGATTATAGGGTCGGCACCGATCGGCTGGTACTGGAACATCACGAAAGATCTGACGGCAGTGGCTATCCATCAGGTCTGCAAGCTGATCAGCTGCATGCCTTGTCCCCCGTGATGGCTGTCATCGATACTTTCGCAAGCCAGTTCGACGCCAACGGGAACTGCGCCGATCCGGAACGGCTGGGTGTCATCCTGCGTCTGACCACCCATAAATTCGACTGGAATGCCATTACCAAGGGTCTCGAAATGGCAAACTTGGTAGCAGGCGAGCGACGAAATGAAGAAGGCGACGTTCCATTCGAAAAGTTCGAAGACCTCTTGGGTAGCACAGTCAAATTTCTGGAGGGTTGGGGTAAGGAAATCCGCCCTCTGATTGAAAGTCGTGCAGAGTCGATTCTGCAGTTGCTCGATCGACGCATTCGCATACTTGAGCTTCATCTCAATCGAGCTGGGCTGCATCCAACCAATGCAGATTCTTCCCAGTCAGTCTTTGCAGAAGATCAGACCGTGCAGTCCGAGGCCGCAGCAATTTTGAAAGAAGCCAACTGGCAGCGTCGCGGTATCAGCACCGAACTGCATCGGGCTTTTCCGGATCTTCCGGACCAAATCGGGCAACAGCCCTATCAGGCCTTGATGGCTTGGCTGGAATTGTAAGCTGGGTAATCCCCCCACCGGTTAGGGAAAGTTGGAAGTGGAATTTTCTCCATTGAGGAGTGGCATAGAACCTTCGGTGGGTAGCCGTGGCGACGAAAGGGGTGGATTCACGCCTCAACGCGATTCCTGTTGGATTTGGCTGCCGAACGCCTGGCTTTGCTTTCCAGACGCCGTTCCACGGAACCTCGCGTTGGTTTGGTCGGGCGGCGCAATTTGGGTGGAATGGCCACGCTGTTGACCAGTTTTTGCAACCGATCGATGGCTTCCCTGCGATTCTGATCCAGAGTCCGGTGCTTTTGTGCCTTGATAATGACAAGGCCACCTTGAGTGATGCGCTGATCCTCCAAATTCAACAACCGTTCCTTGATGGATGCCGGCAGTGATGAACTCCTGATATCGAATCTCAGGTGGGCAGCCGAGGATACCTTGTTGACGTTCTGTCCACCGGCCCCTTGGGCGCGAACTGCCGTGATGATGATGTCCTCAGGGGAGATCGAGATGTGGTGGTGCATGGCTAGATGTCCCCTGCACCCGCAAGGCCAAAACTTATCGCGTTGTCGTACTGCAATCCGGGGGGGGCCATGAAATCCATTGAAACAGGGTTGGGAACGGTGGTGATGGTGTCAGATAGGGCTAGGGGGTTATCTGGCTAATTATAGTGCAAACCCTGATGTACCCAATTCCACGGCCAATCTGTTTGGTGCCGGCAGCCCATTCATTACTGCCGAATTCAATCCAAAACGCTAACGCCTGTGCTGGGTCGGTAGTCAGTTCCTGCATCCGATTCAAATCAGTTTATCACTAGGATTTTGGAAAGTCCTTCAGACAGCACCGCCCAGACGGATTGCTGGTTTTACACGAGCATAATCCTGCCTTGGTCTGCGCAATCACGAATTCCCTGGTGGCCGGGTTGCGATGAAAATCCTCCTTGCTGATGCCGTAGCAGTAGCAAAGAAGGTCCTCGTTGGCACCCGCTTTTATCCCGGCACTCGTTCGCAGTTGCGATTTGAGGATGACTGAACCGTCGTCTCCGAAATATTTGACTTCGCACTGAGGGTCATCGCAGAAATAATAGTGGGTTGCGCTGAATGGCCATTCCCATGCGCCGAGGATATGGTGCGAGATGGTTCGCACCGACACTTCAGGGTATTCCCGCCCATTGGCAGGGCAGTGGCGTTTCTTTCGATGACTGGTGCCGCATCCAGTTGAAGAACAGCAGTCGCTCATTGGTTTCCCCGGCAAAGTGCAATGCCAAAATTATCCGCCTGTTTCGCTTTCATCGAAAGGTCGCTGTCCTCGGTGACCCGCACAACCGGCGGGTTCCCGGGATTGATAAAATAGGCAGACCAGACACCACAAGGCACGCAGCAATGCGGGCCTTGCTATTTTCAGGAAACGACGATGACCCTGCCGCGCTGCCCCAAATGCAACTCCGAATACACCTACGAAGATGGCGAGATGTTCGTCTGCCCCGAGTGCGCGCACGAGTGGCCGAAGGCCGCGGCGGCACTGGCAGAGGAAGTGCGCGTGGTGCGCGACGCCGTTGGTAACGTTCTGCAGGACGGCGACTCGGTGACAGTGATCAAGGATCTCAAGGTCAAGGGTTCGTCGCTGGTGGTCAAGGTGGGCACCAAGGTCCGAAACATCCGCCTTGTGGAAGGCGATCACGACATCGATTGCAAAATCGACGGTATTGGCGCCATGGGCCTGAAATCTGAGTTTGTGAAGAAGACCTAGCCGGCCATGCTGGTGCAGTGTCGAAAAACCCGGAAGCAGGGATGACGGATCAGCAGTGATGCAGGGGCGGACCCGGTGTTCTGGAGGAGTGGTGCCCGGGGCCGGACTCGAACCGGCACACTGTCGCCAGCGTCAGATTTTGAGTCTGATGCGTCTACCAATTTCGCCACCCGGGCAGGAACCCGCTATCATAGCAGGTTAGATCATGCTACGCACCGACGATTTCGATTACACACTCCCTCCGGAGCTCATTGCGCAGGTGCCCACGGCGGACCGCGGCAGCAGCCGCATGCTGGTCCTGCAAGGCGACCAGCCGGTGGACGCCCGTTTTGCCGACCTGCCCGAGTGGGTGCGGCCGGGAGACCTTTTTGTGCTCAACGACACGCGCGTCATGAAGGCGCGCCTGTTCGGGCGCAAGCCTACCGGCGGTCAGGTGGAATGTCTGGTGGAGCGGGTGATCTCTCCCCATGAAGCCTGGGTGCACTTCCGCTCCAGCCATGCCCCCAAGGCGGGCAGCGATGTGCTGTTTGACGGTGGCGCCAGGCTGCACGTGCTGGGCCGGGAAGGCGACCTGTTCCATGTGCGCCTGGAAGGGGCCCCTGACAGCCTGCTGGACTGGATGGAGGCGAGCGGCGAGCTGCCGTTGCCCCCATACATCGAGCGCCATCCGGACGAACAGGACGAGCAGCGCTACCAGACAGTTTATGCCCGGAAACCGGGAGCCATTGCCGCTCCCACTGCGGGCCTGCACTTTGATGAAGCCATGCTGGAACGACTGCGGGCACGCGGCGTGGAAATCGCCACCGTCACCTTGCACGTGGGGGCCGGCACCTTTCAGCCGGTGCGTGCGGAATACGTGAAGGACCATGCCATGCACTCGGAGTGGTACCAGATTCCCCAGGAAACCGTAGATGCCGTGGCTCGCGCCAAGGCGTGCGGCGGGCGCGTGACCGCAGTGGGCACCACCAGCCTGCGCGCACTTGAAGGTGCAGCCGCATTGGGCGAGCTTCGCGCCGGCGTGGGTGAAACCCGTCTGTTCATCACCCCGGGTTACCGTTTCCGTGTGGTGGACCGCCTGTTCACCAATTTCCACCTGCCGCGTTCCACGCTGCTGATGCTGGTCTCGGCCTTTGCCGGCATGGAAGCCATCCGTTCTGCCTATCGCCATGCCATCGCGGCACGCTACCGGTTTTTCAGTTACGGTGACGCCATGCTGATGGATTGCCGAAAGTCCGAGGCCTCATGAAATTCACTTTGCACGCTACCGACGGCGCGGCCCGCCGTGCCTCGCTCGAACTGCCCCACGGCATCGTCGAAACCCCGGCTTTCATGCCGGTGGGCACTTACGGAGCCGTGAAGTCGGTGACCCCGGAGGAAGTGGCGGCGCTGGGCGCCCACATCATCCTGGGCAACACCTTCCACCTGTGGCTGCGGCCGGGGCTGGCCGTGATCGAAGCCCACGGCGGCCTGCACGGGTTTACCGGGTGGCATGGGCCCATCCTTACCGATTCCGGCGGGTTCCAGGTATTCAGTCTGGGGGCCTTGCGCAAGATTACGGAAGAGGGGGTGGCGTTCCGTTCCCCGGTCAATGGCGACAAGCTGTTCCTCACGCCGGAGGAATCCATGCGCATCCAGCGCGTGCTCAATTCCGACATTGTCATGGCCTTTGACGAATGCACGCCCTATCCGGCGGACCTGCCCACGGCCAAGGTCTCCATGGAACTGTCGCTGCGCTGGGCTGAACGCTCCCTCAAGGCCCATGAAGGCAACCCCAATGCCCTGTTCGGCATTGTCCAGGGCGGCATGCACGAATCGTTGCGGGAAATTTCCGTGCGCGAGATGGTGGCCCTGGAGTTCCCCGGCTACGCCATCGGCGGGCTTTCCGTGGGCGAGCCGCCGGAAGACCGTGCGCGCATCCTGGCCCATACCCCGGGCCTGTTGCCGGCACACAAGCCGCGTTACCTGATGGGCATGGGCACACCGGAAGACATCGTGGGCGCTGTTTCCCAGGGCATCGACATGATGGATTGCGTGATGCCCACGCGCAATGCGCGCAACGGCTGGCTGTTTACGCGTCACGGCGACATCAAGATTCGCAATGCGCGCTACAAGACGGACACGCGCCCCCTGGACGAAAGCTGCGATTGTTACACCTGCCGCCGGTTCTCCAGGGCCTACCTGCATCACCTGCAGCAGGTCAACGAAATGCTGGGGGCGCGCCTCAACACCCTGCATAACCTGCATTACTACCAAACCCTGATGGCTGAATTGCGGGCGGCCATCCAGGAAGGGCGTCTGGCGGAATACCGGGCTGAATTTGCCCGGGACCGCAGCACGCCATGGTAGAATCCCGCAGTTTGTTTCTGGGAGGCCATCATGGCACTGATTGAGAATGCTTTCGCCGACAACGGCGCTGCTGCTGCACCCGACCTGGGCATGAACCTGATTTTCATCGTGATCATGTTCGCAGTCCTTTATTTCATGATGATCCGTCCGCAGCTCAAGCGGCAGAAGGAGCAGAAAGCCATGCTCGAAGCCTTGAGCCGGGGCGATGAAGTGGTGGTGGCGGGCATCATGGGCAAGATCGTGGATATGGATGCCAACAAGGTGCAACTGGAAGTGGCCAAGGGCGTCACCATCCAGGTTCAGCGCGCCGCCGTGGGTACCCTGCTGCCCAAAGGCACGATGCAGTAAGCGCAAATGAACAAATATCCGCTCTGGAAAAACGCCCTGGTGATCCTGGCGCTGGCGCTGGGATTGTTGTACACGCTGCCGAATTTCTATGGGCAGTCCCCCGCGGTACAGATATCCGCCCAGGGCGTCACCGCCAAAGTGGATGGGGCGCTCGAGGCCCGCGTCGAGCAGGTCCTGCACGATGCCGGCCTTGCCTACACGCGGGCAACGCTGGACGAGAGCGGCATCAAGGTGCGTTTTGCCAATACGGATTTGCAGCTCAAGGCTCGCGATATCGTGGATCGGGCACTCAATCCGGAAGGTCAGCAGCCGGGGTACGTGGTGGCGCTCAATCTGGTGCCCAACTCTCCGCACTGGCTGTCTTCGCTGGGCGCATTGCCCATGTACCTTGGGCTTGACCTGTCCGGCGGGGTGCATTTCCTGCTGCAGGTGGACATGAAGGCTGCCGTGAACAAGCGGCTCGACAGCTATGCCTCCGAAATGCGCAGTACCCTGCGCGACAAGCGTGTTTATTACGACGGCATCAGCCGGGATGGCTCGCGCATCACGCTGCATTTCCATGACCAGGCCACGCGCACCACGGCGCACCAGGCGCTGGACGGCGAATTTCGGGATCTGCTGCTGAAGGACGAAGGCTTTGGCAACGACCTCGCCATCACTGCAGCCCTCAAGCAGGAAGCACTCGTCAACATCCAGGACCAGGCCCTCAAGCAGAACATCCTGGCCCTGCGCAACCGGGTGAACGAACTGGGCGCCAAGGAGCCCATCATCCAGCAGCAGGGTACGGATCGCATCATTGTCCAACTGCCGGGCGTTCAGGATACCGCCAAAGCCAAGGACATCATCGGCCGCACGGCCACCCTGGAGATCCGGCTGGTGGATGAAGACCACCCGGGGCCGGTTTCAGCAACCGATACGCCGCCTTTTGGCGATGATCTGGTACAGGAGCGCAACGGCCTGCCGGTTTTCGTCAAAAAGCAGGTGGTCCTCACCGGCGATGTCATTACCGATGCCGGTGCCGGCTTCGATTCCCAGACCAACCGGCCTTCGGTCAACATCAGCATGGACAGCAAGGGCGCGCGCGTGATTCGCGAAGTGTCCCGCGAAAACCTCAAGAAGCGCATGGCCATCCTGCTCATCGAGAAAGGGAGGACCGAAGCAATCAGCGTGGCCACCATCCAGGACGAGCTTGGAGCGCGCTTCCAGATCACCGGATTGCGCAGCCCGAAGGAAGCGAATGACCTCGCCCTGCTGTTGCGGGCGGGAGCGCTGGCCGCACCCATGGATTTCATCGAAGAGCGCACTGTGGGACCGAGCCTTGGGGCTGAAAACATCGCCCGCGGATTCCACTCAACCTGGATCGGTTTTTCCGCAATCGCCATCTTCATGACGATTTACTATCTGCTGTTTGGCGTTATTTCAGTGGCCTCGCTGGCCATCAATGTTTTGCTGCTGGTGGGTTTGCTGTCGTTGCTGCAGGCCACGTTGACCTTGCCGGGCATGGCAGGGATTGCGCTCACGGTCGGCATGGCAATCGATGCCAACGTGCTCATCAACGAGCGGATCCGGGAGGAGCTGCGCAGCGGCAATTCGCCCGGGGCAGCCATCCATGCCGGGTATGACCGGGCATTTGGCACCATCCTGGATTCGAACGTAACCACGGGCATTGCCGGCATTGCCCTGTTTGCTTTCGGTTCCGGCCCGGTGAAAGGCTTTGCTGTGGTGCTGGTGCTGGGGATCCTGACCTCCATGTTCAGCGCCGTGATCGTGTCGCGCAGCCTGGTCAACCTGATCTACGGCAGACGGCGCAAAATCGAAAAATTGTCCATCGGCAACGTGGACTGGCAACATAAGTCCCGCTAAGCGAGAAGAGAAGAGCCATGGAATTTTTCCGTATCCGCAAAGACATTCCTTTCATGAGCTGGGGGCGGTACACCACCGCCATTTCCCTGGTGACGTTCGTGCTGGCAGTGTTTTTCCTGTTTTCCCGGGGCCTCAATTTCTCGGTAGATTTCACGGGCGGAACGGTCATGGAAGTCAACTATGGCGACACAGCGGACGTGGGAAAAATCCGCACTGCGCTTGCCGCCCTGGGTTTTGCCGATGCCAATGTCCAGAATTTCGGCACTTCCCATGACGTCCTGATTCGCCTGCCCCTCAAAAAAGGCCTGACCACTGCCAAGCTTTCGGATCAGGTGATGGCCTCCCTGCGCCAGGCCGACCCTACCGCCCAGGTGCGCCGGGTGGAATTCGTGGGTCCTCAGGTGGGCGACGAACTCGTGAAGGACGGATCGGCTGCGCTCCTGTTCGTATCGCTGGGCATCGTGGTGTACCTGTCACTGCGCTTCCGCTGGCGTCCGGCAGTGGCCACCATCGTGGCCAACCTGCATGACGTGGTGATCATTCTGGGGTTCTTTGCCTTTTTCCAGTGGGAGTTCTCGCTTTCCGTGCTGGCGGCTGTGCTGGCCATCCTGGGCTATTCGGTCAACGAATCGGTCGTGGTGT
Organism: Betaproteobacteria bacterium; assembly: GCA_028866015.1. Classification (GTDB taxonomy): domain Bacteria; phylum Pseudomonadota; class Gammaproteobacteria; order Burkholderiales; family Ferrovaceae; genus JAKBAT01. Next base: position 69,336 of record JAGWIW010000003.1, on the reverse strand, counting down.
TTGACCGGGTGCGCGAAAATTTCCGCAAAATGCGCGGCGCTTCCGTGCCGCAGGTCATCGACAACGCCATCACGCGCACCATGAGCCGCACCATCATCACCCATGGCTGTACCCAGCTCATGGTCACGTCCATGCTTTTTTTCGGCGGTGAAGCCCTTCACTACTTTGCGCTGGCCCTCACCATCGGCATTGTGTTCGGGATTTATTCCTCGGTGCTGGTGGCCAGTCCCATTGCCATGTGGCTGGGGATGACGCGGGCCGATTTCGTGGTTGCCGAGAAAAAGCCTGCGCGTGAAGCGGAAGGCGCCTGAAGCAGACCGCACCATTGGCCATTTTTCATTTCCTGCAGCACCTCGACAGCCAGCTCCTGCTTTTAAGCCAGGAGTACGGATATGCAGCGTACATCATCCTGTTCCTGATCATCTTCAGCGAAACCGGCCTGGTCATCGCACCGTTCCTGCCGGGAGATACCCTGCTGTTCGTGGCCGGGGCCGTGGCGGCCCTGGACACCACCGGACACGCGGTGTTCAATTTGCCGATGCTGATCGTGTCGCTCACCGCAGCCGCGTTCCTGGGCAATCTGCTTAACTTCCAGATCGGTCGCTGGCTGGGTCCCAAGGTGTTCCACTGGGAAAAGTCACGCCTGTTCAATCCGCGCCATCTTGCCGAAGCTCATGCATTCTACGAACGTCACGGCGGTAAGACGGTGGTGATATCCCGCTTTCTGCCCATCCTGCGCACCTATGCCCCTTTCGTGGCCGGGGTGGGCGACATGAGTCACTCCCGATTCATGGCATTCAATGCCCTGGGTGCTTTCCTGTGGGTGGTGTCGCTGCTGATGACGGGTTACTTCTTTGGCAATGTGCCGTTCATCAAAAACAACCTGAGTTTCATGATTGCGGGGATTGTGGCCATCACCCTGCTGCCCCTGGCGGTGGCCGCAATATGGGCCCGCTTCAGGAAGCGGGCCTGATTCCTTTCAGTTCTTCCGGATGGCTTGCGCGAGCGATGCGGCCAGGCCGGTATAGCTGGCAGGTTGAAGGTCCAGCAGGCGAGCCTTGTCCGCTTCGGGCAAGGGAAGCTCCCGGATGAATTCCTGCAGCAGGGCCTGATTGATGGCCTTGCCACGGGTCAGGTCCTTCAGGCGATCGTAGGCGTTGGCCATGCCGGTTTTGCGCATGACGGTCTGGATCGGCTCTGCCAGCACTTCCCAGGCCTCATCCAGGTCGGAACGGATGCGTGCCGGATCGGTTTCCAGCTTGCTCAGGCCTTTCAGGCAGGCGTCATACCCCAGCAGGCTGTGTCCAAGCCCCACGCCCATGTTGCGCAGCACGGTGGAATCCGTCAGGTCGCGTTGCCAGCGGGAAATGGGCAGCTTGTCGGCCAGATGGCCCAGGATGGCGTTGGCCAGCCCCAGGTTGCCTTCCGAGTTTTCGAAATCGATGGGATTCACCTTGTGCGGCATGGTGGAGGATCCCACTTCGCCCGCCTTGGGCTTTTGCCTGAAATAACCCAGTGAAATGTAGCCCCACAGATCCCGATCAAGGTCGATCAGGATGGTGTTGAGGCGCGAGAAGGCGTGCATCAGTTCTGCAATCGCATCGTGCGGCTCGATCTGTGTGGTGTAGGGATTGAATTCCAGCCCCAGGCTTTCCACGAAGCTGCGGGCAAAAGCGGGCCAGTCCAGCTCGGGGTAGGCGGAAAGGTGGGCGTTGTAGTTTCCCACCGCGCCGTTGAATTTTCCGGTCAGCGTGATGGCCGAGATGCTGCGGCGTTGGCGGTTGAGGCGCGCCACCACATTGGCAATCTCCTTGCCCACGGTGGTGGGAGTGGCAGTCTGCCCATGGGTGCGCGACAGCATTGGCGTATCCGCCAGGCCATGGGCCAGTGACACCAGGGTTTCGATGAGGGTGTCGATCAAGGGCAACAGCACCTGGTCGCGCGCCCCCGTCAGCATCAGGGCATGGGACAGGTTGTTGATGTCTTCCGAAGTGCAGCCAAAATGGATGAACTCCGCGGCGCTGACGATTTCGCCATTGTCCGAGAGCTTTTCCCGCAGCCAGTACTCGAGCGCCTTCACGTCGTGGTTGGTGCGTACTTCAATGGCCTTGATCTGCGCTGCGTCCGTTTCAGAAAACTGGTTCACGAGCCGGTCAAGCTGGTCCACGGTATCCTGGGAAAAAGGGGCAATTTCCGGAATGCCGGGATGACGTGCAAGTGCCTTGAGCCATTCGACTTCAATCAGCGTGCGAAAACGGATCAGTGCATATTCGCTGAAGAACGGGCGCAAGGGGTCGAGGCGGTCGCTATAGCGGCCGTCAAGAGGCGACAGGGCGGTCAGGGGGGAGGCAGGCATAGAACAGGCAAAAGCGGGATTGAAGAAGGGGGCATTTTACAGGAAATCTGGGGCGGCCATGCCGGACCCTGGCGAGGAGCCCAAAAAGCAGGGGAAAGGCCCGGTGCTATAATCCCGTTCCTGTTCGTCCATGAGGAAGGCTGTAGCCCATGAAGCTTCTCGGTTCTGTCACAAGCCCTTTCGCGCGCAAGGTGCGCGTCGTGCTGCTGGAAAAGCATATCGATTTCGAGTTTGTTTCCGACTGCATGACGGGCTCGCCGCCGCCCATCGAACAGTACAACCCCCTGGGCAAAATTCCGGCCCTGGTGCTTGATGACGGCGTGTGCCTGTTTGACTCGCAGGTCATTACCGAATACCTGGATGCCATCAGCCCGGTGGGTCACCTCATTCCTGAACCTACCCGCGAGCGTGCGCTGGTAAAGCGCTGGGAAGCACTGGCAGACGGCATTCTGGATGCGGGAGTGGCGATCGTGCTGGAACTGCGCCGGCCTGAAAACGAGCGCAGCCAGGCCTGGCTGGACAGGCAGCGCGGCAAGATGGAGCGGGGCCTGGCCCTGATGTCCCGTGAGCTGGGCCAGAGGGCCTGGTGTACGGCCGATGCCATGAACCTGTCGGACATTGCCACCGGCTGCATGTTGTTCTGGCTCGATTTCCGCTTCCCCGACCTCGACTGGCGCAAGCGACATCCCAACCTCGATGCGCTGGCCAACAAGCTGGCCCAGCGCAAATCCTTCAAGGAAACGCCGCCCAACCCCTAGGCGGTGATGATGCCGCCGCCCAGGCAGACTTCGCCCTGGTAGAGCACGGCGGACTGCCCCGGGGTGATGGCCCACTGGGGTTCACTGAATTGCAGGGTGAGGGAGGCAGGGTCTTCAAACGCCAAGGCGCAGGCCGCGTCCTGCTGACGGTAGCGGCTTTTGGCGCCGTACCCGGCACGGGCTTCCGGAGGTGTTTCGGCGATCCAGGACAGCTGGTCCGCTTCCAGCCAGCCTTTCTGCAATGAGGGATGGCTGTGCCCCTGAACCACCACCAGGGTGTTTTGCTCAAGCTCCTTGCCGGCCACATACCAGGCTTCTCCTGCCCCCCCAATGCCAAGGCCCTGGCGCTGGCCAATGGTGTAATACATCAGTCCCTGGTGTTGGCCCACGACAGTGCCCTCGGGGGTTTTCATGGGCCCTGGGGTGATGGGCAGGTAGCGCTGCAGGAATTCCCTGAACGGGCGCTCCCCGATGAAGCAGATGCCGGTGCTGTCTTTTTTTCCTGCAGTCGGCAGTCCGGCCTTGCGGGCGATGGCGCGCACTTCGGACTTGAGGAGATCTCCCACCGGGAATAGGGTGCGCGACAGCTGGGCCTGATTGAGCCGGTATAGAAAATAGCTTTGGTCCTTGGAAGGATCGCGCCCCCTCAGCAGTTCATAATGGTCGCCGGTATTGCGTACCCGGGCATAGTGGCCGGTGGCAATGAACTCGGCCCCCAGGCTGAGGGCATGGTCGAGAAACGCCTTGAACTTGATTTCCGAGTTGCACAGGATGTCTGGATTGGGGGTGCGACCGGCCTGGTACTCGGCAAGGAAATTCTGGAATACCCGCTCGCGGTATTCGGCAGAAAAGTTGACCGCTTCCATCTCAATGTCCAGCAGGTCCGCCACCGACACGGCATCCACCAGGTCTTCGCGTGCATTGCAGTGGGGGTCGTCCTCCCAGTTTTTCATGAACAGGCCGATCACCTCATAGCCCTGCTCTTTGAGCAGAAGTGCGGATACTGAAGAATCTACGCCGCCGGAAAGTCCGACGACGACACGGGGCTTGGTCATGGCTTGGAACTGCGGGTACGTTGGTCTGGAAATGAAAAAGGCAGGGGGCTGCCCCTGCCTTTTATGCCGGTTTCGGGGCCGGACTTACTTTGCTGCGGGAGCCGACTTCTTGGCTTTTTTATGATGCTTTCTTGCCTTTTTCTTGGCATGTTTCGCAGCCGGAGCTTTGCTGGCGCCCTTTGCGCTTGCCGGTGCGGGGGCGGCCATCGGGGCGGCTGCAGGCTTGGCAGGGGCGGGGGCGTCAGCGGCGATGGCGGACAGGCTGACAGCGGCGAAAACGGCAGCGGTCAGGGCAGACAGCAATTTGGACATGATCAATTCCTCTGGGTTATCAAAAGTTGAGCCAGACAACAGGCGCTAATTTTAGACGCCGCAGGACAGTAACGCAAACAGGTTGCCCCAGGTTGACCCGGTTCAGGGAATAAATTCATATCCGGGCAGCGTCAGGAACTCCACGAAGCTTTCCGAGGTGGTGAGGGTGTCGAACATGCGGGCCGCCTCCTCGTAGGCACCGGCCGCATATTGGGATTCCCCCAGTTCTTCGCGGATTTTCCGCAGTTCGTCAGGAAGCAGGGCACGAAACAGCGCCACCGTGACTTTACGGCCATCCTCCAGGATCCCATGTGGGCTGCGAATCCACTGCCAGATCTGGGCCCGGGAAATTTCTGCGGTGGCCGCGTCTTCCATCAGGTGATGGATGGGCACGCAACCCGTACCCGCCAGCCAGGAACCCAGGTACTGAAGGCCAATGTTGATGTTCATGCGAAGCCCGGCTTCCGTGATGGGGGCACGCGGGGAAAAAGCCAGCAGATCGGCTGCTGTGGCCTGAACATCCGTGCGTTGCCGCCCGATCTGGTTCGGGGTGGGCATGTGGCGGTCGAAAATTTCCCGTGCCACGGAAACCAGGCCGGGGTGGGCCACCCAGGTCCCGTCATAGCCATCGGTGGCTTCCCGGGTCTTGTCTTCGCGTACTTTGGCCAGGGCTGCCTCATTGGCGGCCGGATCGTTCTTGATCGGGATCTGGGCAGCCATCCCGCCCATGGCAAAGGCTCCCCGACGGTGGCAGGTCTTGACCAGCAGCAGGGCATAGGCGCGCATGAAAGGCGAAGTCATGGTGACCAGGTTGCGGTCGGCCAGAATGAAATCGGGGTCGGTCCTGAATTTCTTGATGCAGCTGAAAATGTAGTCCCAGCGTCCGGAATTCAGGCCGCCACTGTGCTCCCGCAGCTCGTACAGGATTTCGTCCATTTCGAAGGTGGCGAGCACCGTTTCGATGAGGACAGTGGCCTTGATGGTGCCCACGGGAATGCCCAGCGCCTTCTGGGCGGTCACGAAAATATCGTTCCACAGGCGTGCTTCGAGGTGTCCTTCCAGCTTGGGCAGGTAAAAGTACGGGCCGCTGCCCCGGGCCAGCAAGGCATGGGCATTGTGAAAAAAGTAGAGGGCGAAATCGAAAAGTCCGCCGGAAATGGGCTGTCCGTCCAGCAGCACATGCTTCTCGTTCAGGTGCCAGCCGCGTGGGCGAACCATCAGTACGGCCGGTTTTTCCTTGAGGCGGTAGGTCTTCCCTTCCGGGTTCACGTACTCGATGGTGCGGTTCACGGCATCGCGGATGTTGATTTGTCCCTGTACCGAGTTTTCCCAGGTGGGGGTGGTGGAATCCTCAAAATCCGCCATGAACACATTGGCGCCGGAATTCAGGGCGTTGATCACCATTTTTCGGTCAGTGGGGCCGGTGATTTCCACCCGGCGGTCCTGCAGGTCGGAGGGGCAGGGCGCCACTTGCCAGTCCAGCTGGCGGATGGAGGCTGTTTCGGGAAGGAAGTCGGGGCGAACTCCCCGATCAAAGTCTGCCTGTCGGCGTTCGCGCAGGGCCAGCAGTTCCTGGCGGCGGGCTTCGTATGTGCGGCACAGCATGGTCAGGAATTCGAGCGCCTCGGGCGTCAGGATTTGCTCGAACCCCGCGTGCATCGGCCCTGTGATGGTCAGGCCTGTGGGGCGGAAATTGGCGTTCATGGGAGCCTCTGGGGGTTGTTTATGCTGCATTGCAATATTACCGCAGGACGTCAGCTTTAGACAAAGGACAAAAGATAAAAATCCGCCCCGGAAACCGGGGCGGGAAAGCCTTCGGGATCGCCAAAGGCATTAAAGGAGTCAATGAAACTGTTCCGTTTCCGTAGATCCGGCCAGGGCCGTGGTTGAGGAAGCACCCCCCTGGATGACCTGGGTCACTTCATCGAAATAGCCGGTTCCCACTTCGCGTTGGTGCCGGGTGGCCGTATAACCGTATTTTTCAGCCGAGAATTCCGCTTCCTGAAGTTTCACGTAGGAAGTCATGCCGTCCTGGGCATAGCCCCGGGCCAGTTCATACATGCTGTAGTTGAGGGAATGGAAGCCAGCCAGGGTGATGAACTGGAACTTGTACCCCATGGCGCCCAGTTCGCGCTGGAACTTGGCGATGGTGCCGTCATCCAGGTGCTTTTTCCAGTTGAAGGACGGGGAACAGTTATAGGCCAGCATTTTGTCCGGGTACTGACGCCGGATGGCTTCCGCCCACTGCCGGGCAAACTGCAGGTCAGGCTTGCCCGTTTCGCACCAGACCATGTCAGCCACTTCGGCGTAGGCCAGGCCGCGCGCGATGGAAGCCTCCAGCCCATTGCGTACCCGGTAAAACCCTTCCGCGGTGCGCTCTCCCGTGCAGAATACCCGGTCGCGGGGATCCACATCCGAGGTCAGGAGGGTGGCGGCCTCGGCATCGGTACGTGCCAGCAGGATGGTGGGCACCCCCATCAGGTCGGCGGCAAAACGCGCCGCCACCAGCTTCTGTACGGCTTCCTGTGTGGGAACCAGGACCTTGCCGCCCAGGTGGCCACACTTCTTGGCCGCGGCAAGCTGGTCTTCGAAATGCACTCCGGCAGCCCCGGCCTCGATCATGGCTTTCATCAATTCGTGGGCATTGAGCACCCCCCCGAATCCGGCCTCGGCGTCAGCGACGATGGGAGCGAACCAGTCGATGCTGTGATTGCCTTCAGCCCAATGCAGCTGGTCGGCACGACGCAGGGCATTGTTGATGCGGCGCACCACGGTGGGTACGGAGCTCACGGCGTAAAGGGACTGGTCCGGGTACATTTGCAGGGAATCATTGGCGTCGCCGGCCACCTGCCATCCGGACAGGTAAATGGCCTTTAGGCCTGCCTTGACCTGCTGCATCGCCTGATTTCCCGTGAGGGCGCCCAGGGTGTTGACGTAGGGTTCGGTTGTGCACAGGTGCCAGAGTTTTTCTGCTCCACGGCGGGCCAGTGTGTGTTCTTCCTGCAGGCTGCCGCGCAGACGAACCACATCTTCCGCGCTGTAGGGGCGCTGAATGCCTTTCCAGCGGGGGCTTTCAGCCCAGTCCTTCTTGAGTTTGGCAATTTCCTGTTCGACAGTCATGAAAATCTCCTGAATGGGGTATGGAATCAGAGGGGGCTGACGCGCTGGGCGGTGACGATGAGTCCGTCGTCGTCCGCGTACAGCCAGGCGCCTGGCCTGAAGGTGACGCCGGCAAAGGTGACGGGGATATCCGCTGCGCCTTCGCCTTTTTTGATGGACCTGCGGGGATGGGTGCCCAAGGCCTGCACACCGATGTCCAGTTCTGCAATCGCTTGCGAGTCGCGAATGCAGCCGTAGACCACGATGCCGGCCCAGCCATGTTTGACGCCCAGGATGGCGAGCTGGTCGCCTACCAGGGCGCAACGGAGGGATCCGCCTCCGTCGATGACGAGTACACGCCCGAACCCCGGGGTTTCCAGGGCGGCGCGTACCAGAGAGTTGTCCTCAAATACTTTGACCGTGGCAATTTGCCCGCCAAATGCGCTCATGCCACCATAATTGGCCAGCACGGGATCGGCGACGGCAGCAGCGTCGCCCAGTTGATCGCAGAGATCCGCAGTTTTCTGGGCCATGGCGGGCTCCAACGGAATTGGGGGTGGGGAAAAAAACAGATTCCCCGGGGCATGGCAAATGGTATATCATATATAAGACATATGACACAAGCGTTTTTTTAGGGAGGTATTGAACATCATGTATCAGCACATCAAGGTTCCCGCGACCGGGGAAAAGATTCGCGTCAAGCCGGACTATTCCCTGGACGTACCCGATCAGCCGATCATTCCCTTCATCGAAGGGGATGGCACCGGCGTGGACATAACGCCAGTGATGAAGGCGGTCGTTGATGCCGCCGTGGCACGCGCCTATGGCGGGCGGCGCAAGATTTCCTGGATGGAGGTCTATGCTGGGGAAAAATCGGTGCGGGTCTACGGTGACAATGTCTGGCTTCCGGAAGAGACGCTGCACGCGGTGCGCGACTACGTGGTGTCCATCAAGGGCCCCCTGACCACCCCGGTGGGTGGCGGCATCCGCTCAATCAACGTGGCTTTGCGCCAGCAGCTTGACCTCTACGTCTGTCTTCGTCCGGTGCGCTGGTATACGGGCGTGCCCAGCCCCCTGCGCGAGCCGCACAAGACCGATATGGTGATTTTTCGCGAAAACTCTGAAGACATTTACGCCGGCATCGAGTGGGACGCGGCCTCGCCCGAGGCACGCAAGGTCATCGATTTTCTGCAGAAAGAGATGAAAGTCACGGCCATCCGGTTTCCGGAAACCTCCGGAATCGGCATCAAGCCCGTGTCCCGCGAAGGCACGGAACGCCTGATGCGCAAGGCCGTGCAGTACGCCATCGACAACGGGCGCAAGTCGGTCACGATTGTCCACAAGGGCAACATCATGAAGTTTACCGAAGGGGCGTTCAAGAACTGGGCCTATGCCCTGTGCCAGCGCGAATTCGGGGCGGAACTGCTGGATGGCGGTCCCTGGATGAAACTGCCCAACGGCATCGTGATCAAGGACGTGATTGCCGATGCGTTCCTGCAGCAGATTCTGCTGCGCCCCGAAGAGTACGACGTAATCGCCACCATGAATCTCAACGGCGACTATATTTCGGATGCGCTGGCAGCTCAGGTGGGCGGCATCGGAATTGCCCCGGGGGCCAACCTGTCGGATTCGGTGGGCATGTTCGAAGCCACCCACGGCACGGCGCCAAAGTATGCCGGCAAGGATTACGTCAATCCGGGGTCCATGATCCTGTCAGCCGAAATGATGTTGCGGCACATGGGCTGGTTCGAGGCGGCAGACGCCATCGTGAAAGCCATGGAGAAAACTATTGCTGCAAAAACAGTAACCTACGATTTTGCCCGTTTGATGCCGGGGTCTACCCAGCTGTCCTGCTCTGCGTTTGGTCAGGCCCTGATCCAGCATCTCTGAGCCGTTGCTGAATAAAAAAACCCCTGCAAAAGCAGGGGTTTTTCAGGGCACCCCGCGGAGGTGAATCCGCGTAATGCAATGTATTATGAAGATTGGATGTTGGAAGCCTGCTTGCCCTTGGGGCCTTGCGTGACTTCGAAACTGACCTTTTGACCTTCCTTCAGGGTTTTGAAACCACCCATCTGGATTGCCGAGAAGTGGGCGAAAAGGTCTTCGCTACCATCGTCAGGGGTGATAAAGCCGTAACCCTTGGAATCGTTGAACCACTTGACTGTGCCTGTTGCCATTGTTTGCTTTCCTGTCATTGAAATGGGCCTGTTACACCCGGAACGGTTTGAGTTTCAAGGCCAGCAAACGGGGGAAACCGGTGATGCAGACATCTTGAACCAAACGCCAGAACATCTTTTACGCGACTTTTGCGGGTAAAGTCAAGTAGTTAAGGTGAATTTATCGGTGGGGTGGAAAACAGGCCTGCACGGGGCCGGCCCTTGCCAAAAAACGAGAAATGATTAGACTGAAAGCTGAGATCAAGCATTTCTGATCGAAGTCGATATCCGGTTAGGCACGCACCAGTTCATGACAGCAAGAAATCCAGCAGAACCCGTCCTCGAAAAAGAGCGAGCCAAGACGAAACCGCCGTCTCTTTTCAATGTCGTACTGCTGAACGACGATTTCACGCCCATGGAGTTTGTGGTGCAGGTGCTCCAGGAATTTTTTGCCCTGGAGCGGGAAGCAGCCACCCGGGTGATGCTCAAGGTCCATACTGAAGGGCGCGGGGTGTGCGGGGTTTATCCCCGTGACGTGGCAGCCACCAAGGTGGATCGTGTGATCAGCTATGCAAGGCAACATCAACATCCGCTGCAATGCGTGATGGAGGAAAACGGAACATGATTGCTCAAGAACTTGAAGTCAGCCTGCACATGGCCTTTGTCGATGCGCGCCAGAAGCGCCACGAGTTCATTACCGTGGAGCACCTGCTGCTCGCCCTCATGGACAATCCATCGGCAGTGGATGTGCTGCGGGCCTGCGGTGCGGATATCGAAGCCTTGCGCAAGGAGCTGTCCGAATTCGTGCGTGAGCACACTCCCAAGGTTCCAGGCGAAGGGGACGTGGATACCCAGCCGACCCTGGGTTTCCAGCGCGTCATCCAGCGCGCCATCCTGCATGTGCAGTCTTCCGGCAAGAAGGAAGTGACGGGTGCCAACGTGCTGGTGGCCATTTTCGGGGAAAAGGATTCCCATGCCGTGTATTTCCTGACCCAACAGGGCGTGAGCCGCCTCGACATGGTCAACTACATCGCCCACGGCATCACCAAGGTGCCCCAGGGCACCCCACGGGAGGAGCAACCCCAGGAAAGCGAAGGCGACAGCCAGAACAGTGGCGCCCTGCAAAGTTTCACGCTCAACCTGAACGCGCAGGTCAGTGCCGGAAAAATCGATCCCTTGATCGGGCGCGAGCGGGAAGTGGAACGGGTGATCCAGATACTTTGTCGCCGCCGCAAGAACAACCCGATCCTGGTGGGTGAGGCCGGCGTGGGCAAGACAGCCATTGCAGAAGGGCTGGCGTCCCGCATTGTCGGCGGCAACATTCCGGAGATCCTGGCCAAATCCACGGTCTATTCCCTCGACATGGGCGCGCTGCTGGCGGGCACCAAGTATCGCGGCGACTTTGAACAGCGCCTCAAGGCCGTGCTGCGCCAGTTGCAGGATGACCCCAACAGCATCCTGTTCATTGACGAGATCCACACGCTGATCGGAGCCGGGGCAGCTTCCGGGGGCACGCTGGACGCCTCCAACCTGCTCAAGCCGGCGCTCTCCAAAGGAACGCTGCGCTGCATCGGCGCCACCACCTATACGGAGTATCGCGGCATTTTCGAAAAGGACCACGCGCTGTCGCGCCGCTTCCAGAAAATTGACGTGGTCGAACCCACCATCGACGAGACTGTGCAGATCCTGCGTGGACTCAAGTCCCGCTTCGAAAGCCACCATGGCGTGCGCTACAGCGAGTCTGCGCTCACCAGCGCGGCTGAATTGTCGGCCCGATTCATCAACGACCGCCATCTGCCGGACAAGGCCATTGACGTCATCGATGAAGCGGGTGCTGCCCAGCGCATCCTTCCCAAGTCGCGCCAGCGCAAGCTGATCGGCAAGGGGGAGGTTGAGGAGATTGTGGCAAAAATTGCCCGCATTCCGGCGCGCAATGTGTCCAATACAGACCGTACCGCGCTCAAGACCCTCGACCGAGACCTCAAGGCGGTGGTGTTTGGCCAGGACAAGGCGATCGATGCCCTGGCGTCAGCCATCAAGATGGCGCGCAGCGGGCTCGGCAACCCACAGAAGCCGATCGGGTCATTCCTGTTTTCAGGTCCCACCGGCGTGGGCAAAACCGAGGTGGCGCGGCAACTTGCCTACATTCTGGGGGTGGAACTGATCCGCTTCGACATGTCCGAATACATGGAACCCCATGCCGTGTCGCGCCTGATCGGGGCGCCTCCCGGCTATGTGGGATTCGACCAGGGCGGCTTGCTGACCGAAGCCATCACCAAGCATCCGTATTCGGTGCTTCTGCTCGACGAGATCGAGAAGGCGCATCCGGACATTTTCAATATCCTGCTGCAGGTGATGGATCACGGAACGCTTACGGACAACAACGGCCGCAAGGCGGACTTCCGCAACACGGTGATCGTCATGACCACCAACGCGGGCGCCGATGCGCTCACCAAATCGGGTATCGGCTTTGTCACTTCCGAGCGCAAGGGCGACGAAATGGTGGATATCAAGCGGATGTTCACGCCGGAGTTCCGCAACCGCCTGGACGCCATCATTTCCTTCGCAGCACTCGACCAGCAGATCATCCTGCGGGTGGTGGACAAATTCCTGCTGCAGCTCGAGTCCCAGTTGCAGGAAAAACGCGTGGAAGCCACCTTTACCGACGAGCTGCGCAGCCATCTGGCGGAGAAAGGGTTCGATCCGCTCATGGGGGCACGTCCCATGGCGCGCCTGATACAGGACACCATCCGCCGCGCACTGGCCGACGAGCTGCTGTTCGGGCGGCTGGTTTCAGGAGGCAAGGTCACCATCGACGTGGGCGAGGACGACCAGATCGTGCTGGGTTTCGACGAGGAAACCAAGCCCGAAGCCGTGCACTGAGCGCGCGAGGGCTTTCCCTTCAGACGGCCACGCGCATGGGAATATGCGGGTGCGCCTGGTAATTGTCGATGCGGATGTCTTCGAAGCGGTAGTCGTACAGCGATGCCGGCTTGCGCAGCAATACAAGCTGCGGCAGAGGGTAGGGCGTCCGAGTCAGCTGTTCGCGAAGCGCTTCCACGTGGTTCAGGTAGATATGGCAATCCCCGCCCGTCCAGACAAAATCCCCCGGCAGAAGGTCGCATTGGTGAGCCACCAGGTGGGTGAGCAGGGCATAGGACGCGATGTTGAAAGGTACGCCCAGCCCCACGTCGCAGGAGCGCTGGTAGAGCTGGCAGGAAAGCCTGCCTTCAGCCACGTAAAACTGGAACAACAGGTGGCAAGGCGGCAAGGCCATGCGCTCCACGTCGCCCACGTTCCAGGCTGACACAATCAGTCGGCGGGAGTCGGGATTCTTTCGGATCTGTTCCAGCACCTGCGACATCTGGTCGATGACGCGGCCATCAGCCGCTTCCCAGCGACGCCACTGTTTTCCGTATACCGGGCCCAGATTCCCCTCGGCATCGGCCCATTCATCCCAGATGCTCACGCCATGGCGCTTCAGGTAACCGATGTTGGTGTCGCCCGAAAGGAACCACAGCAGTTCGTGGATGATGGATGGCAGGTGCAGCTTTTTGGTGGTGAGCAGGGGGAATCCGGCCTGGAGATCGAAACGCATCTGGTACCCGAACAGGCTCAGGGTGCCCACGCCGGTGCGGTCGGTTTTGCGGGTGCCGCGGTCGAGGATGTCGCGAACAAACTGAAGGTACGGTTGCATGGGCGCATGATAACATCCCCAAGTCTGATCAAAGGATTGTGATTCCATGCCACGCAACACCGCTGCTTCCGTTCCCGCCTTATTCCCTGCACCCCTGCCCGAGCTGGAAATCCGGAAAGACCACTCCGAGGCTTTTCCGGCTTCCGTGCGCCATGCACTGGTGGTGCTGACCGATTCACCCGAGGCGGCCGGGTCCGGGCTGGTGGGGTTGGCCCAGTTGAAGGCAGCCTTGCGCCGGCGCGGTGACAAGCCGCAGTCCCTGCAGCAGAAGCCGCTGGCAGTCCCGCTTGACGATGGCCTGCTGGTTTCCTGGGTCTGGCTGACCTCGGGGCAGACCTCGTTCCAGCAGCAGGCCCTGCTGTGCAAAGGCCTGGGACTCCTGCTGGAGGAGCGCCCTTCCATCCTTGGGCTGCGGATTGCGGGGCCCCAGGCAGATGCGGTGGCTGGCCTTGCGATCTACGTGGCCCTGGTCAACGGTGCAGCCCTGCCGTCCCGAAAGAAGGAATCCCACCCGGCTTTGCGGAAGATTGTCGTACAAGGGGTTCGTCCGGATGCCAACCGGCTTGCTGCCGCCCGAGCCGTGGCGGAAGGCAACACCCTCACGCGCACGCTCACGCAGATTCCACCCAATGACCTCACGCCCGGTGCGTACCGCCGCCTGCTCCGTTCAATGGCTCGTGGGCGGAATTGGCAGGTGACCGAATACCCTCTGGCGCGACTCAGGGACATGGGGGCGGGCGCTTTCGTGGCCGTGGCCCAAGGCAGTGCGGACCCTGATGCGGCCATCGTGCGCCTGCGCTACAAGCCCTCCAGGCCGTTGAAGCACGTGGCGCTGGTGGGCAAAGGCATCTGTTTCGACACCGGCGGGCACAATCTCAAGCCCGCCAAGTATATGTATGGCATGCATGAAGACATGAACGGTTCGGCCGTGGCGCTGGGCATCCTTTCCGCGGTCAGTCGCCTGCGCCTGCCCCTGGAAGTGGACTGCTGGCTGGCACTCGCACAGAATCACATCAGCCCGCGCGCCTACAAGCAGAATGATGTGGTGACGGCGCTCAACGGCACCACCATCGAAATCGTGCATACCGATGCCGAAGGGCGTATGGTCCTGGCGGACACCCTCACCCTGGCGGCGCGCGGCATGCCGCAACTCATCCTGGATTTTGCGACCCTGACCGGAAGCATGCACACGGCGTTGGGCAGTCGCTACAGCGGCATTTTCGCCACCGACGAGCGCCTGGCAATGCTGGCCGTGGCTGCCGGAGAAGCAGCCGGAGAGCGGGTGCTGCCCTTTCCGCTGGCAGCTGACTACGATTCGGCGCTTGACAGCAAGATTGCGGACGTCAAGCAGTGCTCTGCGGACGGCACGGCCGACCATATCCTGGCCGCGCGCTTTTTGTCCCGCTTTCGCGGCGATCTTCCCTGGCTGCACATGGACCTTTCTGCTTCAAGCAATGAAGGCGGGCTGGGTGCTTTGGGCACGGATGTGACGGGTTTCGGGGTAAATTGGGGAGTGCAGTTTCTGGACAGCTGGTCCAAAAACCCCTTATAATAATAAGCTCGATAGAAAAGTTGCAAAAAAGTGGGCCTTCGAGCCCATTTTTTATTTGTTCACGGCGCTGGAGAGGCTGGTCTGGAATGGACGTTGCAGGGTTGATCGAAAAAACCGTGACCGGTCTGGGCTACGAATTCGTGGATTTCGAGCGTGCAGGTAGGGGTTTGCTGAGGGTTTTCATCGACAAGGCCGGCGGTATCGGCGTCGAGGACTGCGTAGCGGTCAGCAACCAGCTGACGCGGCTGTTTGCCGTGGAAGGCGTCGATTACGACCGGCTGGAAGTGTCATCTCCCGGGCTGGATCGGCCGCTCAAGCGAGAGGCTGATTTTGAAAGGTTTGCCGGACGTGATGTCAAGTTGCGTCTGCGCGTGCCGCGAGCCGGGCAGCGGAATTTTACCGGTCGCATCGTGTCCGTGGCTGACGGCAAGCTGCTGTTGGAAGTGGATGGTACGGCCATCGAAATGGAGGTTGCAGGCATTGACCGCGCCAACCTTGTACCGGAGATTTGATTGGAGGCGTTATGAGTAAGGAAGTGCTCATGCTGGTGGATGCGCTGGCCCGCGAGAAAAATGTCGACCCCGACATCGTTTTCGTCGCGCTGGAACTGGCATTGGCATCGGCAACCCGTAAAAAGCACGGCGAGGACGATATCGACGTGCGGGTCAAGATCGACCGCGAGACTGGCGACTTCACCTCCTTCCAGGTCTGGCGCGTGGTCAATGATGCCGATTGGCTGTCGGAATTCCAGGAAATGCCCATGTCCCAGGCCGTGCTGCGCAACCCTGACGTCCAGCCCGGCGATACCGTTGAAGAACCGCTTGAACCGGTGGATTTCGGACGCATTGGCGCACAGGCGGCCAAGCAGGTCATTTTCCAGAAAATCCGCGATGCCGAACGCGAACAGATCCTCAACGATTTCCTCGAACGCAAGGAAAGCCTGGTGACCGGCACGGTCAAACGCGTCGATCGTGGCAATGCCATCATCGAGTCCGGCCGGATCGAGGCGCTGCTTCCACGCGACCAGATGATCCAGCGCGAAAACCTGCGAGTCGGCGATCGTGTGCGCGGCTACCTGTCGCGCGTGGAGCGCGGTGGCCGCGGGCCCCAGCTGATTCTGTCCCGAGTGGCTCCGGAATTCATCACCAAGCTGTTCGAACTGGAAGTGCCCGAAATCGAGGAAGGACTGCTGGAGATCAAATCCGCAGCACGCGACCCGGGTATTCGTGCCAAGATCGCCGTGAAATCCAATGACCGCCGCCTCGACCCCATCGGGACTTGCGTTGGCATGCGTGGTTCGCGCGTGCAGGCAGTCACCGCCGAACTGGGCGGGGAGCGGGTGGACATCATCCTGTGGTCCGAGGACCCGGCCCAGTTTGTCATCAATGCTCTGGCTCCCGCCGAAGTCAATTCCATCCGGGTTGACGAGGACGCCCACAGCATGGACGTGGTGGTGGATGAAGAGCAACTTGCCCAGGCCATCGGGCGCAGCGGGCAGAACGTGCGGCTGGCATCCGAGCTGACCGGCTGGACGCTTAATATCATGACCCAGGACCAGGCCCAGGAAAAGGATGAAGTGGAGTCCTCAAAAATCCGCAACCTGTTCGTGGAGCGGCTGGATGTGGACGAGGAAGTGGCCAACATCCTCATACAGGAAGGTTTCAGCTCCCTGGAAGAAGTGGCCTACGTTCCCAAGAATG
This sequence comes from Betaproteobacteria bacterium, assembly GCA_028866015.1. GTDB lineage: Bacteria > Pseudomonadota > Gammaproteobacteria > Burkholderiales > Ferrovaceae > JAKBAT01. The sequence goes on along the minus strand of JAGWIW010000003.1, from coordinate 52,651 downwards.
AAATGCTGGAGATCGAAGCCTTTGACGAAGACACCGTCAATGAGCTGCGCAGCCGGGCCCGCAATGCCCTGTTGACGGAAGCTATTGCTTCGGAAGAACAGGTGGAACACGCAGCCGAAGATTTGCAGAGCATGGCCGGCATGGACTCGGAAACGGCCTTGCTGCTGGCTTCTAAAGGCATCAAAACAATCCAGGACCTGGCCGATCTTTCTGTGGACGAGCTGTCCGAGTTGACAGAGATTGATGCGGAGCGGGCCAAGGAACTCATCATGACGGCACGTGCGCCGATGTTTGAGTGAGAGGGATTCGGAGAAATTTGAATGGCAAAAGCAACGGTTGCTGATCTTGCAGCTGAGTTGAAAGTGACCCCGGAAACGCTGCTGGTGCAATTGCGCGCAGCGGGAGTCAATAAATCGGCGGCTGAAGATGCCGTCAGCGAAAAGGACAAGGCGCAGCTCCTTGACCATCTGCGTGAGCAACACGGGCGATCAGAGCCCAAGACGCGCATTACGCTGACGCGCAAGCAGACCAGCGAAATCAAGAAGGCGGACAGTGCCACCGGCAAGGCCCGCACCATCCAGGTGGAGGTGCGCAAGAAGCGCGTGCTGGTGAAGCGTGACCCCCTCGAGGCCGGGGCGGCAGCCGAGCCGGAAGCTGTAGTCGAAGAAGCAGTTCCCCCTCCTCCCATGCCTGAACCTGAAGTGCCGGCGGCACCTCCTGTGCCGGAAGTGGAAGTGGTGGAGCCTCCGGTTCCAGCCCCTGTTGAAGAAGAAGAGGTGGTGGCGGCTCCTGTCGCTGAAAATGCCTCCTCTGCCCCGGCGAGTCCCATTGATGATGCCCAGCGGGCCCTGCGTGAGCAGGAGGCCCGGCGCCAGGCTGAACTGAGGGCGCGCCAGACGGCTGATGCCCAGGACAAGCAGGCGCGTCTGCGTGCCAAGAAAGAGGCGGAAGAAAAGGCTCAGGCTGAAGCACGTGCTGCGGCTGAACGGGCCCAGGCGGAAAAAGCCAGCGCCAAGGCAGCGGGAGACAAGACCGGAACCCTGCATCGTCCTGCTGCCAAGCCGGAAGACAAGGGAGCTGCCAAGAAACCCGGGAAAAAAGCCGATAAGCCGTCTACCTGGATTGAAGATGGCAGCAAGCGTCGCGGCCTGAAAACTCGCGGCGATGCGACCCCTGCAGGGGGCTGGCGTGACCCCAAGGCACGCCATGCCAAGCATCACAAAGGCGATCAGGGAGCCCATGCCTTCTCCGCGCCGACCGAACCGATCGTGCACGAAGTGCTGGTCCCTGAAACCATCACGGTGGCTGCACTGGCGCAGAAAATGGCCGTAAAGGCAGCTGAAGTCATCAAGACGCTCATGAAAATGGGCATGATGGTGACCATCAATCAGGTGCTGGATCAGGAAACCGCCATGATCGTGGTGGAAGAACTGGGCCATGTGGCCAAACAGGCCAAGCTGGATGATCCCGAAGCGCTTCTTGCCGAATCCGGACAGGATCACGAGGATGCCGTGCTCGAGCCGCGTGCCCCCGTGGTGACCGTGATGGGCCACGTGGACCATGGGAAAACCTCGCTGCTCGACTATATCCGCCGTACGCGGGTAGCCAGCGGCGAAGCCGGCGGGATTACCCAGCACATCGGGGCATACCATGTGGAAACGGCTCGTGGCATGGTCACTTTCCTGGATACCCCGGGGCATGAGGCGTTTACTGCCATGCGTGCGCGCGGCGCCAAGGTCACCGACATCGTGATTCTGGTGGTGGCGGCCGATGACGGCGTGATGCCGCAAACCATTGAAGCCATTCATCACACCAAGGCGGCCCAGGTGCCGGTGGTGGTGGCAGTGAACAAGATCGACAAGCCGGAAGCCAATTTCGACAGAATCAAAAGCGAACTGGTGGGTCAGGGCGTTCTGCCCGAAGAATATGGCGGCGACGCCCAATTTGTTCAGGTGTCCGCCAAGACCGGCCAGGGCATCGACGACCTGATTGAGTCCGTGTTGCTGCAGGCCGAAGTGCTGGAGCTCAAGGCGCCACGCAACACGCCTGCCAAAGGCATCGTGATCGAGGCGCGCCTCGACAAGGGGCGCGGCCCCGTGGCCACCGTGCTGGTTCAGTCTGGCACTTTGCGCCGTGGGGACATGGTGTTGGCCGGGGCTTCCTACGGACGCGTGCGGGCCATGGTGGACGAGGCAGGCCATGCGGTTGAGGAGGCCGGTCCTTCGATTCCGGTGGAAATCCAGGGCCTGACCGAAGTGCCGGTGGCCGGCGAAGACGTCATGGTGCTCAACGACGAACGCAAGGCGCGTGAAATCGCCCTTTTCCGCCAGGGCAAGTTCCGTGACGTGAAGCTGGCCAAGCAGCAGGCCGCCAAGCTCGAAAACATGTTCGAGCAGATGGGGGAAGGGGAAGTCAAAACCCTTTCGCTCATCATCAAGGCCGATGTCCAGGGTTCCTACGAAGCGCTCATCCAGTCGTTGCAGAAACTTTCCACGGACGAGGTCCGGGTCAATATCGTGCATGCGGCCGTAGGCGGCATCACTGAGTCCGATGTCAACCTGGCGCTCGCCTCCAAGGCGGTCATTGTCGGCTTCAACACCCGTGCCGACGCCACTGCGCGCAAGTTGATCGCGTCCAGCGGTGTCGACGTGCGTTACTACGACATCATCTACAACGTGGTGGACGACGTGAGGGCTGCCCTTTCAGGCATGCTGACTCCAGATCGCAAGGAAAACATTACCGGCCTGGTGGAAATCCGGGAGGTGTTCCGCATTTCCAAGGTGGGCACGGTGGCTGGTTGCTACGTGCTTGAAGGCATCGTCAAGCGCGGCTCGGGCGTGCGCCTGCTGCGTGACGATGTGGTGATCTACAGCGGTGAACTGGATTCGCTCAAGCGCTTCAAGGACGACGTGCGCGAAGTGAAATCAGGATTCGAATGCGGCCTTTCACTCAAGAACTACAACGACATCCAGGTGGGCGACAAGCTGGAAGTTTTCGAAGTGGTGGAAGTGGTCAGAACGTTGTAAGCGGAGGAACCTGTGGCAGCTTTCCCGCGCAGTCGTCGCATCGGCGACCAGATTCAGAAGGACCTGTCGGATCTGATCCGGCGTGAGCTCAAGGATCCGCGCGTGGGCATGGTGACCATCACGGCGGTGGAAGTTTCTTCTGATTACAGCCACGCGAAGGTGTATGTGGCGTCGCTGCAAGGCCAGGAATCATTGCACCGGTCGCTTGATGCCCTGCGTGAAAGCGCCGGTTTCCTGCGCCGGCTTCTCGGAAAGCGACTGACCACCCGCACCCTCCCGCAATTGCATTTTCTCGAAGACCAGACGCTTGACCGCGCCATGGCCATCTCCAGCCTGATCGACGAGGCAGTTGCATCGGATGCCCAACACCCCAAGTCCTGAGCCACGTCGCGCCGTGACTGGCGTTTTCCTGCTCGACAAACCCTTTGGTCTCTCCTCGAATGCCGCGCTGCAGCGGGTAAGACGCCTGTTTGGAGCCCAGAAAGCCGGTCACACGGGCACGCTGGACCCTCATGCCACTGGCCTGCTTGCCATCTGCCTGGGAGAAGCCACGAAGTTTTCCGGCTGGCTGCTCGACGCGCCAAAAACCTACCTTGCGCAAATCCGCCTGGGCTATACCAGCAGTACCGGTGATGGTGAAGGGGAGATCGTGCGCAAGAAGCCTTTCCTGGGCAGCCAGGCTGATCTGCAGGCAGCCCTCAAGCAGTTCGAAGGGGTTCAGGTTCAGCGCCCCCCCATGCATTCGGCGCTCAAGGTAGAAGGACGGCCGCTCTACAGCTATGCGCGTGCCGGCATAGAAATTCCGCGTGCCGAACGGCACATTGAAGTCCTGGCCCAGTGCATGGAAAGCTGGGATGGCGAAACCCTTTCCCTGTCGGTCACCGTCAGCAAAGGCACTTACATTCGCGTGCTGGCGCAGGACATCGGTGAGGGCCTGGGCTGCGGCGGTTATCTTGTGGGGTTGCGCCGGACGGGCGCCGGCCCTTTCACGCTGGAAGCGGCAACCACGCTGGAAGCCCTCGAATCCCTTGCTCCGGCAGAGCGTGACACCCTGCTGCTGCCAGCCGACTCCCTGCTGCAGGACATGCCCTTTCTGGAACTGGACGATGCCCAGAGCAATGCCGTGCTGTGCGGACAAAGGCCCGCCTGCGACATTCCCGGCAGGCCGGGGCAGCGCTTCCGGGTCTACAACCCGGGCAAGCATTTTCTTGGCATCTGCGAGCTCGGCACTGAACAGCGCCTGCATCCAGCGCGCATGATGGCGGGAGACTAGGCCATGCGGCATCATGCGACCACCCACCGTACGGACGGCCCCTCGCCCAACCGCTTTACTTCCGGCGACTGGGGGGCTGTCCGCAGCCTGTTGCCCTACCTGCTGGAGTTCAAGGGGCGGGTGGCGCTTGCCTTCTTTTGCCTGATTGTCGCCAAGCTTGCCAATGTGGGCGTGCCGCTGGCGCTCAAGGCCATCATCGACCGGCTGGATTCCCGGCATGCAGTGCTTGCCGTGCCCACATTGCTGGTCGTAGGCTACGGCCTGCTGCGATTTTCCACCACGCTCTTCAACGAACTGCGAGACGGCGTGTTTGCCAAGGTCACGCAGCGTTCCATCCGGCGCATTGCGCTCTCCGTTTTCCGCCACCTGCACGCCCTCAACCTGCGCTTCCATCTGGAACGCCAGACCGGCGGCATGTCACGCGACATCGAACGGGGTACGCGCGGCATTGAAAGCCTGATGCGCTTCACGCTTTTCAGCATCGCGCCCACGCTGGTTGAAATGCTGATGGTGGCGGGCATCCTGGGATGGAAGTATGACCTGTGGTTCGCCCTCATCACCCTGGTCACCCTGGTCATTTATATCGCCCTCACCATCGTCATCACGGAATGGCGGACCAACTTCCGCCGCCGCATGAACGAGCTTGACTCGAAGGCCAACAGCCGGGCCATCGACAGCCTGCTCAATTACGAAACCGTGAAGTATTTCGGCAACGAGGAATGGGAGGCGCAGCGCTACGACGAAAACCTCCAGAAGTGGGAAGCGGCTGCCGTCAAAAGCCAGACTTCGCTGGCAGCGCTCAATGCCGCGCAAAGCCTGATCATCGGGATTGGTTCCGTAGCGCTCATGCTTCGCGCAGCCCAGGGTGTGGCGGATGGGCGGCTTACGGTCGGCGACCTGGTGCTGATCAATGCCCTGTTGCTTCAGCTCTACATTCCGCTCAACTTTCTGGGCGTGATCTATCGTGAAATCAAGCAGTCGATGGCCGACATGGACCGCATGTTCCGGCTGCTGTCGGTAAACACGGAAGTGAGTGACGTGCCGGGTGCTCCTGACCTCGATGTGGGGCAGGGGAGTGTGCGTTTCGAAGCGGTGGATTTTTCCTATGACCCGCGTCGCCCAATCCTCAAGCAGGTGGATTTCGAAATTCCGCCCGGGCACAAGGTGGCGGTGGTGGGGCCAAGCGGTGCCGGAAAGTCCACCTTGTCGCGTCTTCTGTTCCGTTTCTATGACGTCAATGGCGGACGCATCCTGATCAATGGACAGGACATCCGCACCGTGCGCCAGCGTTCCGTGCGTGCTGCCATCGGCATCGTGCCCCAGGATACGGTGCTGTTCAACGACACGGTGTATTACAACATCGCTTACGGGCGTCCGGGGACAACCCAGGAAGAGGTGATCCGGGCCGCACAGGCCGCACATATACATGAGTTCATTCTCAGCTTGCCGGACGGTTACGAGTCGATCGTGGGCGAACGCGGCCTCAAGCTCTCCGGGGGTGAAAAGCAGCGGGTGGCGATCGCACGCACGTTGCTCAAGCGGCCGCAGATCCTGGTGTTCGACGAAGCGACTTCGGCGCTGGACTCGCGTTCGGAGAAGGACATCCAGTCGGAACTCGCCAGCATAGCGCGCCACCACACCACGCTTGTCATTGCCCATCGCCTGTCCACCATCGTGGATGCGGACCTGATACTGGTGATGGAAGATGGCCGGATTATCGAGCGCGGACGCCATCAGGAGCTTCTGGAGGCCGGCGGCGCGTACGCACGCATGTGGATCTTGCAGCAAAAGCAGAATAATGTTGCGTAACAGGCTGATTTTAAGTATTGTTGCGGCTAAACAGCCGTGAGGGATAGATGAACCACATGACAAGAAGCACATTCCGGCTCGGAGTAGTCTTCACTCTGTTGTGCATCGTGGGCCTGCCCACGGCGCAAGCAGCCCGTCATCATCGTCACCACAGTTCCGCCGCCTTATCCGGCAAGGCGGCAAAAATGGCGGTGACCGCCTCGACAGTGCTGGTCATCGACCAAACCACCCATCAGGTGGTGTATTCGAAAAACCCCGATCCGGTTCACCCCATTGCGTCCATCACCAAGCTGATGACCGCCATGGTCGTGCTCAAATCCGGCCAAAACCTGAAGGAGCAACTCACCGTCACGCAAGAGGATGTGGATACCCTGCGCTTCAGTCATTCCCACCTGCGCGTGGGGGCGCATGCCAGCCGCCTCGATTTCCTGCGCATGGCCCTGATCGCTTCGGAAAACCGTGCGGCTTCGGCCCTGGGGCGCTCGTATCCTGGCGGCATCCGCGCATTTGTGGCTCGCATGAACGAAGAAGCCGCCCAGCTTGGCATGAAGAATACCCATTTCGAGGACTCCAGCGGACTCAACAGCGAGAACGTGTCCACAGCCCATGACCTTGCGATTCTGGTGGGGGCGGCCAGCAAGTATCCCCTTATCCGGGAAATCACCACCACCGCTGCGGTGGAGGAACCCGTGGGTTTTCGCGGACGGCGCATCACCTTCCGCAATACCAACCCTCTGGTGTCCAAGCGCGGTTGGGAAATCGGATTGTCGAAGACGGGCTTCATCAACGAATCCGGCCAGTGTCTGGTGATGCAGGCCACCATCAACAGCCATCCCATGGTGATCGTGTTGCTGAATGCCCATGGACACCACGCGCGCTTCAACGATGCAACCCGCGTGCGCAAGTGGCTTGAGGCCCACAACCATCAGGTGACAGTCGGACAGCTTTGATCTGACGGCGGTTGCCGGGAAGCAGTGAACATGCAAGTTGGTCTTTTTGTCACCTGCCTGGTGGACCTGATGCGTCCCCGCATCGGTTTTGCCACTATCAAGCTGCTGGAGCAGGCTGGTTGCACTGTGGTTGTACCTCCCCAGCAAACCTGTTGCGGGCAGCCGGGATTCAATTCGGGTGACCGTGAATCGGGGCGCGCCATGGCCCGTCGCTTTCTCAGTGATTTCGAAGCGTTCGATTACGTAGTGGCTCCCAGTGGCTCCTGTACCGGCATGATCCGTTGCCATTACGCCGAGCTGTTTCCAGAAGACCCGCTCTTGCAGGCCCGGCTTAATGCCCTTTCCGCGCGTACCTACGAACTCACCCAGTTTCTTGTGGATGTGTTGCAGGTAGAACAGGTTGAAAGCACCTTCGCAGGGACCTGCACCTATCACGATTCCTGCTCCGGGTTGCGCGAACTGGGCATCAAGCAGCAGCCGCGTGCCCTGATATCGGGAATCCCGTCCGCCCAGCTGCGCGAAATGGACAAGCCGGAAATTTGTTGTGGTTTCGGCGGCACCTTTTCCATCAAACTGGGCGACATTGCCACCCGCATGGCCGACAACAAGTGCCAGGACGTCGTTGCCACAGGGGCTGATGCCATTGTCGGTGGAGATCTGGGCTGTCTGCTCAACATTGAGGGGCGCCTTCGCCGCATGGGTGACCGGCAAACCCGGGTGCTGCATGTGGCGGAAGTCCTGGCAGGGCCCGAAGCAGAGCCGGAGGGCGACTGATGCTGCTGACGTCATCCTCGTTCAAGCGCAACGTACGGCGCAAGCTGGAAGACCCCAGTCTGCAGCGAAACATGAAGCGTTTTGGCGGCCGTTTCGTGGAAGCGCGTGCGGCAGTCATGACCGAAGTGGACAATCTTGAGGAAATACGGGTTGCCGCAGCCGCCATCCGGGATCGCAGCCTGGCCAATCTTGACAGTTATCTCATGGAGTTCGAAGCCCAGGCACAGGCGCGCGGGACGCAAGTGCACTGGGCCGAGACTGCCCAGGACGTGAACCGCATCCTGATCGAAATTGCGCGATCCAACGGCGTGCGTAAAATCGTCAAATCCAAATCCATGGTGAGCGAGGAGTCCGGCCTCAATGATGCGGTGGCTGCAGCCGGCATGCAGGCCATTGAAACCGACCTGGGCGAGTACATTCTGCAACTGGCCGAAGAGCCGCCTTCCCACATCATTGCACCGGCCATCCACAAAAGCGTGGAAGAGGTCGCCCAACTGTTTTCGGAAAAGCACCACACGCCGCGGCAGACCGATATTCCTGCTCTGTGCCGGGAAGCGCGCGAACAGCTGAGGCCACATTTCCTGTCGGCAGACATGGGTATTTCCGGGGGAAATTTCCTGATTGCCGAAACCGGTTCCGTGGTCATCGTCACCAATGAGGGCAATGGCCGCATGGTGACCACATTGCCGCGCATTCATGTGGCGATCACGGGTATCGAAAAAGTCCTGCCTACCCTCAATGACTTTTCCACAGTGGTGCGTCTGCTCACCCGCTCCGCCACGGGACAGTCCATCACCAACTACGTGTCCATGCTCACGGGCCCGCGCCGGGAGGGCGATCAGGACGGACCGGAACAGTCTCACATCATCCTGGTGGACAGTGGCCGTTCGCGATTGCTGGGAACCGAGCTGCAGCAGGCGCTGCGTTGCATCCGTTGCGGTGCCTGTATGAACCACTGTCCCGTATACCAGAACATCGGCGGGCACGCCTATGGCTGGGTCTATCCTGGGCCGATCGGTGCCGTGCTTACCCCTTCTTATGTGGGACTTGAGAATGCCCTTGACCTGCCACAGGCATCCACCCTGTGCGGGGCCTGCCAGGTTGTCTGCCCTGTCAAGATTCCATTGCCAGAGCTGATGCGGGTGCTGCGTGAAAAATCCTTCCAGCAGGGCCTGCGCCCCTGGCATGAACGCTGGTCGATCTTCCTGTGGCGAACGGCGGCCAGCCACCCGCGCCTCTATGCCGGGCTCACCCGCCTGGCCGTGCGCCTGTTGCGGCGCCTGGGCGGCAAGGACCGGCTGTTGCACCGATTGCCAGGGCTTGATGGCTGGACCGAGGGCCGTGACATGCCGGCGCCTTCCGGCCAGACTTTTCGCGAGCTCTACCGGAAGCGTCAATCATGAGCGCGCGCGACAACATCCTGGCACGGGTGAGAAGCGGCTTGGGCCTGCCGGGCAACGTACCTGGCGCGGAGCGGGACAAGGCGCGTGCCTACATTGCGGAACAGCCCCGTGGCCCCCGCCCCACCTATGGCTGGAGCGACGGAGTGGCTCGCTTTTGCGAGCGTTCCGAAAAACTGGGCAGTTCAGTGGACCGGGTAGGCAGCCTTGCGGAAGTACCTCAGGCCGTGGCGCGCTACCTGCAGTCCAAAACTTTGCCCACCTCGGCTGTGATCTGGCCTGTCCTGAATGCTTTGCCATGGGCGGCCGCAGGTCTGGCAGTGCAGGCGCGTTCAGCCCAGGACAGTGATTTGGTAGGCATTACAGGCGCCTTCTGTGCCGTTGCGGAAACCGGCACGCTCATGCTGCTGTCGGGGAAGGACACACCAGCCACGGTAAGCCTGCTGCCGGAAACGCACATTGCGCTGGTGGATGTAACGCGCATCGTGCCCGGCATGGAAGAGGCCTGGGCCCTGATGAAAGCGGAACAGGGGGCCCCCCCGCGTGCGGTTAATTTCGTATCGGGCCCTTCGCGCACGGCCGACATCGAGCAAACCATCGTCATCGGCGCCCATGGCCCCTACCGGGTGCATGTGGTGTGCTACGGCTAGCCCGTCACAACCCCAGGTAGGCGCGCTGCACTTCCGGGTCGTTGGCCAGTTCTGAGGCCGGCCCCTGTCGCACGATGCTTCCGGATTCCATCACGTAAGCCCGGTCCGCTACGTGCAGTGCCGAATGCACGTCCTGTTCCACCAGCAGCACAGTTACGCCCTGGGTGCGGATCAGGCGCAAGGTATCAAGCAGGGCATCCACCGCCACCGGGGCAAGTCCCAGGCTCATTTCATCGATCATGATGAGCTTCGGTTCGGACATCAGGGCCCGTGCCACCGCACACATCTGCTGTTCGCCACCGGACATGTTGCCGGCAAGCTGCTTGCGACGTTTCGCCAGAATGGGGAACAGGCTGTAGCAGCGATCCAGGTTGCGCCGCAAGGCATTCCGGGCCGTTCCCGCCAGCGTGCCCAGCAGCAGGTTTTCCTCTACAGACATGCGATCGAACAATTGCCTTCCTTCCGGAACCTGCACCATGCCCAGGGAAAACAGGCGGTTGGTAGACAGGCCCTGGAGTGACTTGCCGTCGAAGCGGACATCGCCCTGCCAGGGCAGAAGATGGGACAGGGCGCGCAGCAGGGTGGTCTTGCCAGCCCCGTTGCTGCCCACCAGGGCGACGATTTCCGCTGCCTGCACGTCCAGGCTGAGGTCGTGCAGCACCTGCATTTCGCCGTAGCCGGCCCGCAGGTTCCTTATCATCAGCAGGGCAGGGCTCATGAGCGGCGGCGTCCCAGATAGGCTTCCACCACGCGCGGGTCCGCCAGTACTTCACGCGGCGGTCCATCGGCAATTTTTTCTCCATGGTGCAGCACCAGCAGCCGGTCCGACAGGCTCTGGATGGCTTTCATGACGTGCTCGATGACCAGGATACTGATGCCCTGGTCGCGCACTTTGCGGATGACCTCGATCACTTCCTCGATTTCCACATGGTTGAGCCCTGCCATGACTTCGTCGCACAGCAGGAGCTTCGGTTTCATGGCCAGCGCCTTGGCAAGCTCCAGGCGTTTGCGGTCTGGCCCGCCCAACGCTTCCGCACGCTGGTGGACACGGTGGCCCAGCCCGACAAATTCGAGGCAGGCGTGTGCTGCTTCGCGTGCCGCCTCGAGCCGATGTTCGCCGCCATCGCGTCCAAAGAGGGCGCCAACACAGACATTGTCCAGCACACTCAAGCCGGGAAATGGCTTCATCACCTGGAATGTGCGACCGATACCCAGATGGGCACGGTGGTGCGTGGTGATCTTGAGCAGGGAACGGCCTTCAAAGGTCAAAGCACCGGACGTAGGAGTCAGGGTGCCGCTGATCAGGCTCACCAGCGTGGATTTTCCGGCGCCGTTGGGGCCAATGAGCCCAAGGATTTCACCCCGGTTGAGTTCGAAGCTGACATCGTGGAGCGCCACCAGCCCGCGAAAGCGTTTGGTCAGGTGATGGCCTTGCAGGATCTTGGTCATGGTTACAGGCGATGGCTGCGGATGTTTTGCGCGAAATAGCGCCAGCCGGAGCGACGGAATTTTTGTAGCAGGTCGGCAAGTCCTCGAGGCATCAACACCACAGCCACGATGATGACCAGCCCGAAAAACAGTCCGGCAATATTCGTGACTTTGGACGCCAGCACTTCGGATAACACGGACAGCAGCAAGGCGCCGGCCACCGGGCCCAGCACTGTGCCAGGGCCGCCGAATACGGCCATGATGATCATCTTGACGTTGAGCGAGATGTCGAAAGCGCCGGCCGGATCAATGAAGGTGATGTAGTAGGCGTACACACCGCCTGCAAGCGAAGTGAGCGCGGCTGACAGCATGAAGGCCAGTATCTTGTAGCGTGTGGTGTTGACGCCCATCACGGCAGCCGCTTCCTCGTTTTCCCTGATGGCAATGAGACCCAGGCCAAAACGGCTGCGAGACAGCCAGAACACGGTCAGGGTGGCCAACAGCAACAGCCCCAGCGACAGTTCATAGAACAGTACGTCACTTTTGAGCAGTGGCAATACCAGCCCCACGTTCTGGCCGGCAATGGGCACATTGGATACGATGGCGGTCACCACTTCGGCAAGCCCCAGGGTGGCGATGGCAAAGTAGTGACCCTTCAGGCGAAGCACGGGCAGCCCGATGGCCAATGCAAAAATCACCGCCAACAGCAGTCCAAGCCCCAGTCCGATCCAGAAAGGCTGCTCGAACTGGGCCATGGCGATGCCCACGCCGTAGGCGCCCAGCCCGAAAAATACCGAGTTTCCGAAGGAGGAATAGCCGGTGTAGCCGCCGATGATGTTCCAGCCCTGGGCCAGGGTCGCCATGATCAGCATGTTGATGCCGAACTGCACCACCACGGGTGAGGCGATCCAGGGCAGGGCAGCCAGCAGCGGCAGGCCAATCGCCAGGGTGACGAGAACACGTCGGGTGCGGCGCGTCATGCGGTGCGTCCCAGCAGACCGGTGGGTTTGACGATCAGCACCAGCACCAGGATGCCAAAGCTCGCCACATCAGTGTAGGTAGGCCCGATGTAGAGCGCGGTCAATGATTCCGCGAGACCCAGAAAAAGCCCACCCACGATGACGCCCAGCGGATTGTCCAGTCCGCCGATGATGGCGATGACGAAGGACTTGGCGGTCAGGGCGGTGCCGATGTAGGGGTTGATCTGCGAAACCGTGCCGTACAGTCCGCCGGCCACTCCAGCCATTGCCGTTCCCAATCCGAACGTGATGGCGTAGATGCGGCGTGGTTCGATCCCGTAGAGCTGAGCAGCCAGCAGGTTTTGAGACACGGCGCGGATGGACCGACCCGGGCGGCTGTGCAGCAGAAAGGCCCACAGGCCTAGCGTCAAGCCGATGGCAATGGCAAAAGCCATCAGCTGTATCCGTGGTATGGTCAGTCCGCCCACGTCGAAGTTGGTTCCGGCATAGCCGGGGTTGATGGTTCGAAAGTCAGCGCTGAAGAAAAACTGGGCGAGAAAGGTGATCACCACTTCCAGGCCGAAAGTGATCAGCAGCGTGTTGAACATGGGGCCCCGGATCACCAGGTTGAGGATGCCTCGCTGCACGGCATAACCCAGCATGAACAGCGCCAATGCCGCAAACGGCAGTGCGAGGAAAGGGTCGAGGTGGGCCTTCGCGAACAGGAAGTAGGTGGCATAGGCGCCCAGCATGATGAATGCCCCGTGCGACAGGTTCACGATGTTGAGCACGCCCCACACCAGCGCAAGTCCGAGCGCCATGAGTGCATACAGGCCTCCCAGCAGGAGGCCGTTCAACAGTACCTGGGCCAGCAGCACTTAGCGCTTGCCCCAGGCCGGCATGGGGTATTGGAGTTTTCCCAAAGCTCCGCTGGGGCCGTAAATGGCCACCACCTTGCCATTCTGGACCTGGATCATGGTTTGCGGCAGGCTGATCTGTCCCGTTGGTCCGAAGGCCACCTGGCCGTATGCACTGGAGAAATTCACATGGGCCAGCGCATCGCGCACTTTTCGGGGATCCACGCTGTTGGCTGCTTCGATGGCTTTTACCATGGCTTCCACCGTGGCCACGCCGGACGCTGCATGGTAATCAGGCTCATAGCCGTACTTGGCCTGATAGGCTTTGGCGAACTGTTCTGCATCGCCAAACCAGTGATCCTTGAGTGACTTGTGGGGCAGCCACGCCGTCATGCCGGCCGCATAATTGGCGTCGGAGCCCAGAGCCTGTCGGAAATCGGCGCTTGGGACACCCACGGTGAAGGAATACAGCTTCGGGCTCACCCCCAGGCTTTTGGCCTGACGGATGAAGTTCAGGGCTTCCGTTTCGTGACCGGCAACCAGGACCACCTCGGTATTGCTGCTCTTGATGCGGGAGAGCAGGGAGGTGAAATCGGACGTGTTGCTGGTGTAGCGCTCGTCGATGGCCGTATTGAACCCGGCATGGGCAAGCTGTTCCCGGGCGCCCTTGGCTACGGCCACGTCGAAGGCGTCATCGGCGTAGAGCAGGGCCACTTTGGCCGGTTTTGGCGAAAGTTTGGACAGGGCTTCGATGGTGGTGCCGAAGTAGTTGCTGGCGGGGGGCAGGGTGCCGAAAATGTAGTGGTAGCCGCGGCTGTAGATCTGATCGGAAGCCCCGCCGCCCTGGACCATCGGCACCTGGTATTTTTCCGAAATGGCCGAATCAGCCAGCACGAAGTTGCTGGCGAAGGGGCCCAGCAGCAGATCCACTTTGTCTTCGGAAAGCAACTGCACATATTGCCGTACGCTCAGGTTTACGTCCGACTGGTTGTCCAACAGCTTGAGGGCCAGCTTGCGTGAGGTGCCACCGATTTTTACCCCGCCTGCTGCATTGATGCGGTCGATGGCAAACTCATAAGCGTCTTTGTAGTAGCGCCCCGTATTGGCTACCGGGCCTGTCAGTTGGACTGATGCACCGAGGGTGATCGGGGATTCGGCCCAGCCGGCGCTGGCCAGGGCAAGCAGTGCGAGAAACAGCAGGGTACGTACCATGACATCCTCCTCCTTTTGTTATCGGGTTGCCGCTGTCCGGTCTGGATCTCGGGGAGCCGGGTTCAGCGGATTTCCAGCAATTCCACGTCAAACAGCAGTGTTGCGTTGGGCGGAATGACATTGCCGGCGCCGCGTGAACCGTAGCCCAGTTCGGGGGGGATCACGAGCGTCCGTTGGCCGCCCACTTTCATTCCGGCAACGCCTTCGTCCCAGCCCCGGATCACTTGTCCCATGCCCAGGCGAAACGAAAAAGGCTGTCCCCGGTCCACTGAGCTGTCGAACTTGGCGCCTTTGTTGCCAGGTTCTGTGGGGTCGTAAAGCCATCCGCTGTAATGCACCACCACCATGTCGCCGCTATGGGCAGCACGGCCGTTTCCGATTTTGCTGTCAATCATGGTCATGCCATCCATCGTTAGGGTTTGGTTTGGTTTATTGGGGGCTTCGGCCAGGGCGGCACCGGAGCAGGCCAGGAATGCGGCCGGGATCAGCAGGGCAAGCCAGCGCTTCATGAATGTTTCTCCGTATTCCGAAAAAGGTCATTATAACTTGAGCTTTTTCCCGCCGGCTTCTTCCCGCTCGAGCATCTCCCACTGCTTCTGCAAGCGTACCGCGGAAACAGGCATCGGCGTACGCAGGGTCTGTGCAAACAGCGATACCCGTAATTCCTCCATCATCCAGCGGAACGATTCGAGTGCGGGCGAAGGTCCGTACCGTTTCATGCGCGTGCTCCAGGCGCTTTCGAAAGGCTTGAGGGTGGCCGATTTTGCCGCGTCTCCGGCAGGGTCCTGCGGCAGCTTCTGCAGGCGCAGCAGGGCGGCCTTGAGGTAGCGTGGGAAATGGCGCAGCTGGGTCAGCGCGGTCTCGCGCAGGGTGCCACGCCGCAGCAGGGCGTCCAGATGCGCGTGGATGTCCCCCAGGGCAGCCTGCAGACGCGGCTGGGCGGTCCGTTCGAGCGCGCTGCGCAGTTCGCGGTAGGCCTCCAGGATCTGGCCGGCAATCGTCGCCACTTCCTGGATTTTGGGAGACAGGCGCGGGCGCACCTGATCGCGCAGGGTTTCATAGGCGGCCTGCGTGCGCAGCGTTCCCGCATCGTCCGGCAGCAGCTCATCCAGTGCGCGTTCGATCAGTTCCTGTTTGAGTGCTTCGGCGGCCGCCTCCTGGGGCGCGTCTGACGGCAGCAGCGCGTAGCCCAGCGTCAGGTTCGTCAGGCCGCTGATGGAGCGTCCTATGGCCTTGAGCTGTGGCTGCCATTCCAGCAGCATCAGCCGCATCAGGCCGTGACGCGAGGTCTGGCGGGCTTCCTCGTCGGTGGCCATGAGCCGTATCGACACCTGCGTGCCCTCGTCCATCAGGGCAGGAAAACCGGGCAGGGACACGCCCCGGCTTTGCACCTGCACCGAGCTTGGCAGATCCCCGAAATCCCAGCGTGTGATGCCGCTGCGCTCGATGCCGCTGGCCTGGGGCGCGCGCAGGGCCTGGCGCGCCTCCTGTCCCCAGGCGTTGCGCAGGGCTTCCAGGTTGCGTCCGCTCGCCACTTCCTGGCCACGGTCATCCAGAAGGCTCAGGTTCATGAGCAGGTGGTCGGGCGCGGGAGCCCAGTCCGAAGCCTGCAATTCGGTTCCGGTGCGCAGGCGGATGAAGTCGGACAGACAGGCCGTCAGGCTGCCCGAGGCGGGGGTGTAGCGTTCCAGGAATGCCGTGATGAAGGCGGGCAGCGGCACCAGTTCGCGGCGCACGCGCTGCGGCAGCTTTTTCAGGAGCGTCGCAATTTTTTCCCGGATCAGGCCCGGCACCAGCCACTCCAGTGGTTGCGCGTCGAGCTGGGGCAGCAACACCAGCGGAACGGTGAGCGTCACGCCGTCCAGCGGATGGCCGGGCTCGAAGCGGTAGGTGAGGGGATGTGCCGCATCGTCCAGGGTGAGCGTGTCGGGAAACAGCGATTCCGTAATGTGCCCTGCTTCGTGGCGCATGAGCTGCGCCTTTTCCAGAAACAGCAGGCGCGGCTGGTCCCGCTCCGCCTCGCGCCGCCATTTTTCGAAACGCTCGCCGCTCCAGACGGAGGTCGGGAGCAGGCCGTCATAAAAGCGGGCGAGAGCCTCCTCGTCCACCAGCACATCCTGTCGCCTCCCTTTGTGCTCCAGTTCCCTGATCTCTTCGATCAGGCGTTGGTTGTGGATGAAAAAAGGGGCTCGCGTCTCGAATTCGCCCAGCACCAGCGCATGCCTGATAAACAGGCGGCGCGCTTCGGCCGGATCGATGGGCCCCAGGCGCACTCGGCGCCTGGCCACGATCGGCAAGCCGTACAGCGTGACCTTCTCGTGGGTATTGGCTTGGGCCGACTTGGGGTCCCAGGACGGATCGAAATAGCTGCGCCGCAAAAGGTGTCCAGCGATGGGCTCGACCCATTCCGGTTCGATGCGTGCCACGCAGCGTGCGTAAAGCCGGGTCGTTTCCGTGAGCTCGGCTGCCATCAGCCATTTGGGCTTTGCCTTGGACAGCTTCGATCCCGGGTTGATCCAGAAGCGCATGCCACGAGGACCCTGGTAATTGTCGTCTTCCGGAACGCGCAATCCAATCTGGCCCAGCAAGCCGGCAAGCAGCGCACGGTGGATCTGTTCGTAGGGCGCGGGCAGCGTGTTGGGCCTCAGGCCCATGTCGGAAGCCAGGGCATGCAACTGGCTGTGGATGTCACGCCACTCACGCAGGCGCGTGAGGGAGAGGAATTCCTCGCGGAACTGCGCCCAAAGCTTGCGGCCGGACTTGCGGTGTTGCAGGGCTTCTTCCGTGAATTGCCACAGGGCCAGGTAGGACATGAATTCAGACTGCTCATGCTGGAATCGCGCATGCTTCTGGTCAGCAGCCTGTCGGTGTTCCAGGGGGCGGTCGCGCGGATCCTGCACGGAAAGGGCGGCCGCGATGATCAGCACTTCGTTCACGCAATCGTGCTGGCGAGCGGCCAGCAGCATGCGTCCGATGCGCGGATCCACCGGAAGGCGGGCCAACTCCCGGCCTACGGCGGTGAGCTTCCTGTCGTCGTCGATGGCCCCCAGTTCATTGAGCTGCTGATAGCCATCGTCGATGGCTCGTGGGGTGGGCGGGTCCAGGAAAGGGAAGGAATCCACCTGCCCCAGGCCCAGGGCTTCCATCTTGAGGATGACCGAAGCGAGCGAGGTGCGCAGGATTTCTGGTGTGGTGTATGGCGGTCGTGCGTTGAAATCCTGTTCGTCATAAAGACGGATGCAGATCCCGGAGCTCACGCGTCCACAGCGTCCGGCACGCTGGCGTGCGGAGGCCTGGGATATTTTTTCCACCTGCAGTTGGGTGACCTTGCTGCGCAGGTTGTAACGGTTGATTCGCGCAAGCCCCGTATCGACCACGTATCGGATGCCGGGTACCGTGAGCGAAGTTTCTGCCACGTTGGTGGCGAGTACGATGCGTCGTCCGCCATTGGGTTTGAACACGCGCTCCTGTTCCGCAAAAGACTGGCGTGCGAACAGCGGCAGGATTTCAGTATGTGGTGGATGATGCTTGCGCAGGGCTTCTGCTGCCTCACGGATGTCACGCTCGCCCGGCAGAAACACCAGCACGTCCCCGCTGCCCGATTCCATCATGACCTCGTCGACTGCATTGAGCAAAGCTGCACGGGCAGTACGGTCATCGGGATCATCCGCATCGGGGGCAACCACGGGGCGCCAGCGCACGTCCACCGGGTAGGTGCGCCCGGACACTTCCAATACCGGGGCACCATCGAAATGGCGCGACAGGCGGTCCGACTCCATGGTGGCGGAAGTGATGATCACCTTGAGGTCCGGGCGCCTGGGCAGGATGCGCTTGAGATAACCCAGCAGGAAATCGATGTTCAGGCTGCGTTCATGGGCCTCATCGATCACCAGCGTGTCGTACCGACGCAACAGCCGATCGTGATGGATTTCGGAAAGCAGAATGCCGTCCGTCATGACCTTCACGAAAGTGGCATCGGAAACGCGGTCGTGGAAACGGACCTGATAGCCCACCACGGCGCCGATTTCCGTATGCAATTCCTGTGCAAGTCGCGTTGCCACGCTGCGGGCAGCGATGCGTCGCGGCTGGGTGCAGCCGATGAGGCCGCCCACGCCACGCCCCAGCGCCAGGCACAGTTTGGGAATCTGGGTGGTTTTGCCTGAACCGGTTTCGCCGCTTACGATCACCACGGGATGGGCGCGCACGGCCTCCATGATGGCTTGCTGTGCTGCATGGATTGGCAGTGTGCCGTCAAAGGAAGGCTGGGGCAGGGCGGCTGCCCGTGCCATGCGCTGCTGGGCGTCGAGAGGCCTCACCCGGGGCCTCTAGTATTCAAACAGCTGGAATCGTTCCGTGTGGTCGCCGGAACGGGAGCCGGACCAGATCAGGCGCCAGCCGGACGGCACCAGGAAGTGGTCGCGCGGATTGGATTGTACGAGCCAAAGACCGCAGTGGGTCCGGGTACCCAGTTCAAGGCGCTGGGTGCGGATATCGAGGTAATAGTAGAGCAGGCCGCGCTGGGGTTCTCCCAGCCCGCTGCTGGCCATGCAACCCGAGTGGGGCGGGATGGCTCGCGCCAGTGAACGCATCATGCCTTCGTAGCTGCGCGAAGCTTCCACGTAGGGCAACCAGAGCGACATCACCAGCATCCAGGATACGGTCATGCCCACGGTCCAGTTCACCAGGGCGCGCCGCGGGGAGGGGCGGGAGCGCAGGATGGTCACGATCCACAGCAACGTCAGGGCGAGTGACAGCGCAAAGACAGCCGGGTGGAATTTGGCATGGTATCCCGGCAACTGGGTTTCCAGGAATTTCACCACGGGAGCAGGCTGGCCGGTGATGAGGGCTACCCAGCCAAGCCAAAGCACCGCCGTCACCAGTCCGAAAGTGAGCATGCCAAACCAGTCCAGCGCACTGCTCGCGCCACGGCGGAGGCTGTCCAGGCCGCCTGCAGCCAGGAGAGAGAGCGGCAGCAGCAAGGGCAGCGCATTGCTTTCACGGGGTGTCGTGCAAAAGCCCAGCACCAGCAGCATGACAGCGAGTGTCAGCAGCAGGAAGCGGACAGGAGGTTGGGCCAGCCCTTTCAGGCGGCCGGTCCAGAGCGTGCCCAGTGCAAGCGGGGTGGCAGGCCAGGCAAACCAGGTCATGGCACCCAGGTAATAGGTGGGGATGGCGTCGGGTGCAATCCACAGTTGAGGATGCAGGATGCTGCGGGTGAGTACTGGCCACCAGAGCGTGAACTGGCCGGGTTCCCAAGTTTTCAGAAGCAGGGGCCAGACCAGGAGGGCTGGCAGTGCTGCCAGGATCCACAGCAGGAAGTGGTACAGCGGCCTGGCAGGCCGGTAGGCCGGGACCAGTAGGGGGGTGAGCAGCACGATGGGCAGCAGCAGTCCAAAAGCCAGCGTTCCCTGGGACAGGAACGCCATACCGAATCCCAGCCCACCCAACAGGCCGCCCAGCAAGGGGCGTGTGCGTCCGGTTGGAATGCCTGCAAGTGTCCAGATCACGCCACATAGCCACGCCAGGTCGGCGCTCATTTCGTGAGCCCGGATCACCAGCCCCACGCTGCCGATCAGGACCAGCACTGACAAGCGCATGGCGCGCGCGCCGAACAGTCCATGAGCTGCCAGAGCTATGCCGATCATGGTGAGTGCCATGAACAGGCCGCTGGCCAGACGCGCTGCATCGTGTGGCGGCAGGAGGGGGTGCAGGAGTCGCACAAGGCCTGCAGCGACCCAGTAATAAAGCGGTGGGTGGGCGAGATAGGTTTCGCCAGCCAGATCCGGCGAGAGCCAGTGGCCGTGACCGTGCACCAGGCTGTGGACAATCCCCTGGCTGACGGCTTCGTCGTATTTCCAGGGCGTATGGCCGGTCAGGCCGGGGATCAGCCAGGCGAGACAGACCAGAAGAAAAAGGGCGGTTTTGAGCGGAGTGGCTTTGCCGTCGAAATTCAGATTTTTTTCAGATGACAGGAGCGTTCGCACGCGGAGCTACCCCCGTAAAAAGAAAGGCAGCGCCCAAGCTGCCTGTCTTGGTATTGCCCGTCAACGCAATTACTTGCGTGCGTATTTCTGGCGGAATTTCTCTACGCGGCCTGCAGTGTCCACGATCTTCTGCTTCCCGGTATAGAAGGGATGGCAGGCTGAGCACACTTCCACGGACAGCGCCGGTTTGCCCAGGGTCGAACGCGTGACGAACGAGTTGCCGCAACTGCAAGTCACAGTAACTTCTTCATATTTCGGATGAATATCTACTTTCATGACGATTCCTGATAAAGGGCGCCGGGGTATACGGCGCACATAGCCTTTAATTATGATTCAAAAGGGGTTTTTTGGCAAGAACCCCTCAGCCACGCCGCATGGAATCAAAAAAGTCCGCGTTGTTTTTGGTGGCTTTGATCTTGTCCAGCAGGAATTCGATGGCTTCCAGTTCGTCCATGGGATAGAGCAGCTTGCGCAACACCCAGATTTTCTGCAGCACTTCGGGCTTGATCAGCATCTCTTCGCGCCGGGTGCCTGAACGGTTTACGTTGATGGCCGGATAAATCCGCTTTTCAGCCATGCGCCGGTCCAGATGGATTTCCATGTTGCCGGTGCCCTTGAATTCTTCATAAATCACGTCATCCATGCGCGAGCCGGTGTCCACGAGGGCGGTGGCGATGATGGTGAGTGAACCGCCCTCTTCGATGTTGCGGGCTGCACCGAAAAAGCGCTTGGGTCGCTGCAGGGCGTTGGCGTCAACGCCCCCCGTCAGGACTTTGCCCGAGGCTGGTACGACGGTGTTGTAAGCGCGAGCCAGGCGGGTGATGGAATCGAGCAGGATCACCACGTCGCGCTTGTGCTCAACCAGGCGCTTGGCTTTTTCAATCACCATTTCAGCCACTTGCACGTGACGGGTGGCCGGTTCGTCAAAGGTGGAGGAGACCACTTCGCCTTTGACGGAGCGTTGCATTTCCGTCACTTCTTCCGGGCGTTCGTCGATGAGCAGGACGATCAGGTGGGCGTCCGGCGAGTTGGCTGAAATGGAATGGGCGATGTGCTGCAGCATCACCGTCTTGCCGCTTTTGGGACTGGCCACCAGCAGGCCGCGCTGGCCTTTGCCGATGGGGGCGATGATGTCGATCACGCGCCCGGTGATGTTTTCTTCGGCGCGGATGTCGCGTTCCAGAACCAGGGGCTCGTTGGGAAACAGCGGCGTGAGGTTTTCGAACAGGATCTTGTTCTTGGAGTTTTCCGGCGGTTCGCCGTTGACGGAATCCACCTTGACCAGCGCAAAGTAGCGTTCCCCTTCCTTCGGGGTACGGATTTCGCCCTGGATGCTGTCGCCCGTGTGCAGGTTGAAGCGCCGGATCTGCGAGGGGCTTACGTAAATGTCATCTGGGCTTGCAAGATATGACGTTTCAGGCGAGCGCAGGAAGCCGAAGCCGTCTTGCAGTACTTCCAGGGTGCCTTCCCCGTAAATGCTTTCCCCGCGTTTGGCCTGGTTTTTCAGGAGCGCGAAAATGAGCTCCTGCTTGCGCATGCGGTTGGCGCCTTCGATTTCGTTCTTGACGGCCATTTCTACCAGTTCGGTCACGTGGTAGGTTTTGAGATCAGATAAATGCATGGATGGATGGGATCAAAAGTTGTACTGAAAGGGAGTGGTGGGTATCAGGGACAGATCGGGGGCCGGGCGGAAGAAGAAGTCGCCCGGTCAGCTGCGGCGGCAGGGTAACGCGTTCAGATGTGGCTGTCAATAAAGGCGCTGAGCTGCGATTTGGAGAGGGCCCCCACTTTGGTCGCTTCCACATTGCCGTTTTTGAACAGAAGCAGGGTCGGAATCCCGCGCACGCCGTACTTGCGGGCCATCTCCGGGTTATCGTCCACATTGAGCTTGGCGATTTTAAGCCGTCCGGTGTAATCGCGGGCCACTTCCTCCAGGATCGGTGCAATCAGCTTGCAGGGACCGCACCATTCTGCCCAAAAATCGAGCAGGACAGGGGTCGTGGATTGCAGCACATCGGTTTCAAAGGAACGGTCTGTCACATGTTGGATGGATTCACTCATGGGGAGTCCTCAAATTCAGTCGGGCGACGGAATGTCGCGTTGCAGCGGGTGCGGCATGAAAAGAATGGGCACTATCCTAACCAAATCCGTTCGGGAAAGGAAGGGACCTTCGACGTGGAGGGCATTTTACTGCTAAAATCCACTGCTGTGTGTACGAACTGGCTTTGTGTTTGGAGGTTTTCGGTATGACCTATGTTGTCACCGAATCATGTATCAAGTGCAAATATACGGACTGCGTGGACGTCTGTCCTGTGGACTGTTTCCGCGAAGGTCCCAATTTTCTGGTCATTGACCCCGACGAATGCATCGATTGCACTCTTTGTGTGGCCGAATGCCCAGCTGAAGCCATTTTTGCCGAAGACGATGTTCCGGAAAACCAGCGTGCCTTCATTGCGCTCAATGCGGAGCTCAGCAAGCAATGGAAGCCGATCGTGGAGCGCAAGGACGCGCCAGCGGATGCGGATGACTGGAAGGACGTCAAGGACAAGGCGCACCTGCTGGAACGCTGATTGATCCCCGCATGCGAGGATGACGTTCTTGAATTGGCGCTGAGGCGCATCGTTCGTGATGCGCTGGATGCGCCGGACACTCCCGCAATCGTTTTATGCCCCCATGCCGCGCTTGCGGATGCCTTTCTGAAATCACTGCGGGACAGGTTGCTCGCATCATCCCTCCCCCGGGTCACCACTCTGGCCAATTGGGCTGCCGAGCAGCCGCTTGTTGGGCGAATCGTTCCTGACATCGAACGCATTGCCCTGGTTTTCGGGGCGTTGCGTGAACGTCGCTGGTTTGAACATCAGGACCACTGGCTTCTGGCACGGGAAGCCTTGGGTCTGGTGGACGAAATGACCCGGTGGGGGTTCGTGATGCCGCAGGACCCGGATGCATTCACTGCGCAAGTCAATGACATGTATTCCAGGCGACAGGGCGGCCTTTTCCTGCTGGAAGCCCGTTTTGTGCACGAACTGTGGTGGGTGCTGCATCAGGATCCACGCGAGCTGTCTCCCGCCATGGCCTATCAGCAGCAGCTGGCAAGTCTGGCCGTGGATGACCATCGCGGGACCTGCTACCTGGTGGCGCCTGGTGTGCTGACTCCTGCGGAAATGGCCTGCCTTTCTGCAATTGAATCTCGGCAGCCCGTGGTCCGATTCGGGCAGAGAAAGCCCGGGCGGGAAGGGGATCCCTGCACTCCTTTGCTGCGCGCTGCCTGGAGTGAACCCGTGGCGCAACCGCTGGAAGTGCGTGCAGAGCTTTTGCGCGAAACACATTCTGCAAGCCCCATGGTCGGACGCCTGTCCATGGTGGGCGTCGGCAGCATTGAAGAGGAGGCGGCGCTGTGTGCGCAACAGGTTCTGGCCTGGCGCGAGAGTGGACTGGAGCGTGTGGCCGTCGTGGCGCAGGACCGCGTGAGTGCGCGCAGGTTGCGGGCCCTGCTGGAGCGCCTTGGCGTGCCGGTGCGGGATGAGTCGGGGTGGACTTTTTCCACTACCGCTGTGAGCACGGTGGTGATGCGTTGGCTGGAGTGGGTTCGCACGGATGGATATTACCGGCCCCTGCAGGATTTGCTGCATTCCCCGTATCTCTGTGCCGATTGGCCGAGCGCGCGGCGCGATCTGGCCGTGGCTGTACTGGCTGCGCACCTCGAAAGGGGAAACCAGGTTTCGGGCCTGGACGCCATGGCGGCCAGTGTCCGGCAAAAGGCAGTTTCGGGCGATCCGGGCTGGGATGCAGCCCAGGCCCTGCTGGCTCGCCTGCTTGAATCAGCTCGCCTGTTCCGCCCTTCAGCCCAGTCTTTTGCCGCCTGGCTCGATGCGCTTCGCCACAGCCTGCAACTCTGCGGCATCGCCACGGGCCTGATGGACGACATGGCCGGACGCCAGTTGATGGAAATCCTGGATCAGCTGGCACGTGATGCAGGGGCAGCGACGGGTCGCTTCACGCTGTCGGAATGGATTCGTGCCCTCGAGTTGCAGTTTGAGACGGCAAGTTTCAGGGAAGATGGCCCGGCAAATGCCGTGTGCATGACCCAGCTCAGCATGACCCGCCTGCGCAGTTTCGATGCCTTATGGATACTGGGTGCTGATGCCGGCCACTTGCCTTTCATTCCTCCGCCGGCCTATTTTGGCGATGCCGTGCGCCTGGCCCTGGGGCTGCCCACGAGGGAGACACTGCTTGCTGCCTGTCGCGAAGACCTGACAGAACTGCTATCGCGTGCGGGAGAGGTCCGCGTGTCATGGCGCAGCCACATCGACGGCGAGCGAAATGCTGCGGCGCCCTTGCTGCAGCGCCTGGATCTGCTGCACCAGCGCGCCTGGGGTTCGTCGCTGATGGAAGAATATGCCCAGTGCATGGATGCTCCGGCTTCCCCTTCACCACCCAGGCGACCGGCCCCGGTACTTGCGCCGCAACAGGTGCCGCAGCGCATCAGCGCCAGTGGCTACAACCGGCTTCTGAATTGCCCCTACCAGTTTTTTGCGGCCGCCGTGCTCGGCCTGGCCGAAGCGGCCTCCATTCGTGAAACCGTGGACAAGCGCGATTACGGAGAATTGGTCCACGCTGTGCTTTATCGTTTTCACCGCACTGTTCCCCGGGTATCTGCAGTGTCACGCGAAACGGCCGTGGCCCGCCTCATGGGGGAAACGAAAGCGGTGTTTGAAAACATTGACGTGCCCGATGGCGAGCTCATGGCCTGGCGGCTACGGTGGGAAGAGCGTCTGGGGGGCTATGTGGACTGGGCTGTCACCCGGGAAGCGGAAGGCTGGCACTGGTATTCAGGGGAGCAGCCGGCCGAGCGATTGCTGGGAGCCCATACGCCCGGACAGATCCTGCTCAAGGGCAAGCTTGACCGCAGCGACCGGCGTTCGAAGGAAGACGGGGACGAAGTGTCCATTCTGGACTACAAACTCAAAAGCTACACGGCCAGAATGGCGCGTGACTTGCGGCAAGGGGAAGATGTGCAACTGGCTGTGTATACCTTGCTTGCCGGAGTTCCGGTGGCCCAGGCGGCTTATCTGTTGCTGGATGACGACTCGCCGCGCCTGGTCGCAAGCCCGGACCCTGAGGGCATGGCAGCAGGTGTGGCGCAACGGTTGACGACCCTCGTGGCGGACATGAGAAGCGGTGTGCCGCTGACGGCCCATGGCCAGCCAGAGGATTGCAGCCGCTGCGAATTCGGCGGGTTGTGTCGGCGGGAACACTGGGAAGAAGGCGCATGAGCAGCCCTTCGCTTTTCGACGCGTTGCGCCCGGATGGTTCTGCGGTGGTGGAGGCCTGTGCCGGAAGCGGGAAAACCTGGCTACTGGTGGCGCGCATCTTGCGCCTGCTGCTCGCAGGCGTGCCTCCATCCGACATCCTGGCCATCACCTTCACCCGGCTTGCTGCCCGGGAAATGGAAGAACGACTCACGGAATGGCTGCGCTATCTTGCACTGGCAACTGATGAAGAAGCGCTGACGTTTCTTGCAGCGCGAGGGCTGGACAGGAGGGAGGCGGAAAGACTTCTTCCGCAGGCGAGAAGCCTGTACGAAACCTATTTGTGTGCCAGCCCCAGTGTCACGCTTTGCACGTTTGACGTGTGGTTCCTGCGCCTGCTGCGCCATGCTCCGCTGTCCGGCGCGGTGCGACGAGACAGCGTGCCGGGCCGGGATTCTGCCAAGGTGCGTCAGCAGGCATGGCAGACGCTGCTGCAGGATGCGGCCTCCCTACGCGGTGGGACATTTGCTTCATCGCTGGAGTGGTTGTTCCGCAATGAGGGGCTGTATAGCACCCGCAACTGGGTGATTGCCTTTGCCGACTGGCGTGCGGAATGGTGGGCATTCACGGAAGGATGGGCGGACACGCCTGCGGATGCGACGAAGGCGCTGGCCGATGCCCTTGGCGTAGCTGAGGGCGAGGATGTGAGGGGCGCTCTGCGTACCGATGTTTTATGCCGTAATGCCCTGGAACGGGTTGTCCAGGCCATGGCACGCGGTACGCCTGCGGTGAAGGCCCAGGGGCAGGCGTTGCTTGAAGCGTTTGAGGCGGAAGATTCTGTGGGGGCCCTGAGGGCTTTGCTGTGGACGGAGAAGGGGGACGTGCGCAAGCGAATACAGGACTCGGCCCAGGCAGCGGGTGCAGAAACCGTCCAGGCCCTTGCCCTCTTGCTGGAAAAGGTGGAGTACGCCGAGGGCCGCTTGCGTGACCAGGCGTCATTGCGTCTCAATGACCATCTGTTCCGTGTGGGGCAGGCTTACCTGGAACGCCTCATGGAGTTGAAGCGGCAGCGTGGCGAGGCCGGTTTCCAGGACGTGCAATGGGCGGTTTGCCGCATGCTGGAATCTTCCGAGCAATCGGAGTACCTGCAGTATCGCCTTGATGCTCGCTATCGTCATTTGCTGTTGGATGAGTTCCAGGATACCAGTCCTCTCCAGTGGCGAACCCTGAACGTCTGGTTGCGCGCGGCACGAGAGGCCGGCGAAGGGCCTACCGTGTTCCTGGTGGGCGACCCGCGCCAGTCCATTTACCGTTTCCGTCGTGCCGATGCGAGGCTGTTCAGGCAGGTGGCTTCTTTTCTTGAAGCAGAATGGGGTGCTGTGCATGTGACGCTCGACGAGTCAAGGCGCAGTGGCCCGGCCATCCTGAGTTTGGTCAACCGGGTGTTTTCCAGTCAGCCGGATTCATTCAGGCCGCTGCGGCCTCAGGCCGAGGCAGCACCGGATGCGGTACTGCTGCTGGAGAGCGAACCCCTTCCTGCGGCGCCCGCAGTGCCGGTATCCGGTGGGCTGCGTGACCCGTTGCGGGTACCGCGCAGCGAACCTAGATTGTCGCGAGAGCGGGCGGAAGCCCGGATGTTTGCTGATTGCGTGAAAAGCTGGACTTCCGGTGCAGGGGTGGCGCAACTGGGTGGACAGCGTTTTTCCTTTGAAGACATCCTGGTGCTGGCTCAACGGCGGTCACTGCTGGCCCCTTTTGAACAGGCGCTGCGCGAAGCGCGCATCCCTTTCCTGTCGCAGCAGCGAGGTGGCCTTCTGGGTACGCTGGAAGTGGCCGACATGCGCGAGCTGCTGCACTTTCTCGTCAACCCTCGCGACAACCTTGCACTTGCCCAGGTTCTGCGCACTCCCCCTTTCGGTGCGGACGATGCGGACCTGATCGCACTTGCAGGCGCACATTCCTGGTGGGAACAGTTGCAGGTCGCGCCACCCACCCCATTGCTGGCGCGTGCAGCCCGCCACCTCGCGCTGTGGAGGTCATGGTCGGCACGCCTGCCGGTACACGACCTGCTCGACCGCATCATGGGGGATGCCGACTGGGTGAACCGCTACCGCGCATCCGTGCCGCAGGCTTTGCAGGCGGCGGTGACGGCAAACCTGCAGGCTTTCCTGGAGTTGGCGCTAGAACTTGATGGTGGCCGCTATCCCAGTCTCCCCCGTTTCCTGCAGGAGCTCGAAGACCTTGAGCAGGAGGGAGAGGAAGCACCCGACGAAGGTGGATTGGGTGCCACAGGCAACGCAGTACGCCTCATGACGATCCATGCAGCCAAAGGGCTGGAAGCCCCCGTGGTGTGGTTGGTGGAACCTGCAGACCTGGGGCGTCGCAATGCCAGCGGTCAGTGGTTCGTGGACTGGCCACCGGATGCCGGGCGGCCGCGTCATTTTTCCCTGGTGCCCTCAAAAAAACAGCGGGGCCCGGGACGGGACCCCCTGCTGGAAGAAGAGCAGCGGCTTTTGGACCGGGAGCGGGAAAACCTGCTCTATGTGGCGCTCACCCGTGCAAAGCGCCTGCTTGTGGTGAGCGGACGTGCCGGGGAAGAAGGCAGCGAATGGTTCCGGAAAGTGGGTGAGGCGGCAGGGCCGGGTGTTACAGTCCACCGTGCTGCTGAGCCACCATGCAGTACAGCATCGGGATCGACAGCATTGTATTGAAGCGGGAAGTAAGCATTGCCGTGCGGGCAGCCCGTGCTTTCTCGGCGATTTCCGCAGGTACCAGGCCCAGCGCTTTTTTCTGCATGGGCCAGATGATGACCCACACGTTGAAAGCCATCACCAGTCCCAGCCACATGCCAATGCCGATGGCCGTGAATGGAGCATGCAGGGCCAGGGCTGGCATGATGTAGCGGTTCATGGATGCGAGCCCCAGGCCCAGGATCACAGTGGCCAGAGCGGCCCAGCGGAACCAGAAAAGTGCTGCGGGGGCAATGACCCGGGTGATGGCTGGTTTCTGCTCGTCCGGAATTTTCTGCATGGACGGCATCTGCACGAAGTTGAAGTACCAAAGCAGGCCCACCCACAGTACGGCCACCGTGACATGCAGCCACCGGAAGGCGAACGTCCACCACGCGTGGGACTGTAAGTCCGCGGCCGGTCCCCCGGCCAGAAGGACGATCAGCACCAGCAGCAGGAAGCCCGCCAGCAGGGTACGTCCCAGAGACTGGAACACAGTGTTCATGTCACGGATCCGTGGTCTGCCAGGGCGGGCTCAGGCTGCGAAATTGTGCGCGGCAAACTCCCAGTTCACCAGATGTGCAAGGAAAGTTTCCACGAATTTCGGGCGCAGGTTGCGATAGTCGATGTAATAGGCATGTTCCCACACGTCGATGCACAGCAGGGGTCGGTCGCCGGTGGTCAGCGGTGTGCCAGCGGGGCCCATGTTGACGATGTCCACGGAGCTGTCGGGTTTTTTGACCAGCCAGGTCCAGCCGGATCCGAAGTTGCCGACCGCAGAAGCCTGGAATGCCTTCTTGAATTCGTCGAAGGAGCCCCATTTCCTGTTGATGGCTTCAGCCAGACCACCGGTTGGAGCACCGCCGCCGGCTGGCTTCATGCAGTTCCAGAAGAACGTATGGTTCCAGACCTGGGCTGCATTGTTGTAAACGCCGCCGGCAGGAGCGGTCTTCACGATGTCTTCCAGGCTGGAGGATTCGAAGGCAGTGCCTTTGATCAGATTGTTCAGGTTCACCACGTAGGCATTGTGGTGCTTGGAGTAGTGGTATTCGAAAGTTTCCTTGCTCATGTGAGGCGCCAGTGCGTCCATGGCATAGGGGAGCGGGGGCAGTTGATGTTCCATTGTTTCCTCCGTGAAAGACTGCGATTCGACAGCATTGAAAGATACCACAAAAGCATCGTTGCGGCATATTGGATTGTTTCTAAAAATTCAATAATTAATTGATTTAAATAAACAAATAATCATTCGAAAGCAGCCCTGCGAAAAAAACGGAGGAGCTTTCCAGCATTGCCTTTCTCAGTCGGTGGGCGCTTCCGGGCCATGTTCCAATAGGCGCTTACCGGACCGGAGGGTGGACATGGGCTGGAATTTCCGTTTGCGAAATGAGGCGTCTCGGGTAGGGGGGCGCCAGGGCCTGCAGCCGCCGCCAGGAACGCCGGCCGTGGCTGCACCCAAACCGGAGCGGGTATGGTTCGAAGCCCAGGGGGCGCCGGTGGTCGAGCGCAACCGCTATTTCCTCATCTGTCTGGGACTGCTCTTCGCCCTGTGTGCGGCCTGTATTGCGCTGGCGCTCATGGTGCCGCTCAAGACCGTGGTGCCTTTCGTCCTGGAAAAAACAGACGAAGGTGCGGTGCAACCAGCTTTTCGCACGGCGCAGCAATACCAGCCGGGCTCCCCCGAAAAACGGTATTTCATCGCCCAGTGGGCGCGTCAGTTGCTTACCATCGACCCCCACCTCACAGAACGCTATTTGTCCGAAGCCTATCGCGTCACGCGCGGCAAGGCCACCGTGGAGTTCACGGATTGGGTGCAGCGCACGGCCCCCATGGCTGAGCTCAAGCGCGACCCCACGCTCACTCGCACGGTGTCCATTTCGAGCGTGTCCCTGATTCAGGACCAGGTGGCACTGGTGCGTGTGTCCACCGAACGTCGCAATGCGGGAAACCCCATGGCAGGCCGGGAAAAATTCATCCTCACCATCCACTTTGCCACGGTACCCCCAAAATCCGAGGAAGAGCTCCTGAGCAATCCGGTTGGGCTGTATGTCACCCATTTTCTCGTGAACGCGGACCTTGAAAAATGACCTTGCCCGACTGGAACGAGCTCCTGGTGGGGGCGCTGCTTCTGGAACTGATGGTGCCGCTGCCCCAGGCGTCAGCTGAGGGCGGGCTTTTGGTTACGATACCGGGTCAGCACGTCGCTCAATTCCGCTATGACCCGAACCAGGCTTACACCCTGATCACCCTGCCCGGTGTTCCCACGGATGTGCAGTTGGGTTCCGACGAGAAGATCACAGGCCTTGCCCTGGGGGATACCGTTCAATGGATGGTTGAGGAGCTGCCGGGCCATCTCTTCATCAAGCCGCTCAAGTCTGGTCTGTTCACGGCGGGAACGCTCGTAACAACGCGCCGCGTCTATCAGCTCCTGCTTAAAAGCACGTCTGCGGAAGGCCCATGGATGCAGAAGGCCTATTGGGACGATGCCTTGCCCGCCACTGCGGCCGAGCTGCCTGCACCGGAAAGGCTTGATCCCGCAACCCTCAATAGCCGCTATCGCATCGAAGGTGACGCCGATTTCAGGCCGGTACGGGTGTTTGATGATGGGCGCTTCACCTGGATCCAGGTGCGTTCACCCCAGGCCCTTCCTGCCCTGTTCATGGTGGAGGAAGGGAGTGCGGTGCTCGTCAATTATGTGGTGAAGGGCGAGTACTTTGTGGTGCAGCGGCTCATGCCGGAAATGCTGCTCAAGCTGGGCAACACCGAAGTGCGGGTAATTAACGAGATGCGGGCTCCGGCCACTCGCCATGGGGTCTGGTCGGAGGAAGCGCCATGAGACCAGCGCCCAAGGATTGGGAAGAATCGGACCAGGCCTACCCTGTGCGTTCTCCGGGGCGGGTTCGGCGCAATCTGCATTGGTTGGTGGCCGGTGGGCTTGGGCTTGGGGTGGTGGCGGGTTTTGCCCTTCAGGGTACGTTGCTGGCCCGTGCTGAGGCCCCGCATGAACTGCCCGCACAGGGAGAAGACAATCCCCTGGTGCTGGGCCAGGAACCGCCGCCGGGCGCTTTGAGGCAGGAACTGCAGCGGGAGCAACAGCCCGATCCGGAGCC
Source organism: Betaproteobacteria bacterium (assembly GCA_028866015.1). Lineage (GTDB taxonomy): Bacteria > Pseudomonadota > Gammaproteobacteria > Burkholderiales > Ferrovaceae > JAKBAT01. The sequence continues at coordinate 21,241 of JAGWIW010000003.1, read as the reverse complement.
CTTCAGGCATCCGGATCCACCGGCCTTGTCCTCCATCAAGCCGCCGTCCGGGCCTGCCCAGTCCGAGCAGGTGCGCCGTTTCGAAGCGGAAAAACAGCAGGCGCTGGTGGCGGGCAGTCGCATGTTGGCCATCAATCGTGCTGCCGATGCCACATTGCCGATTGCAACACCGGCGTCTGCAGCTGCGATCCCTGCCTCCCCAGCTATGCCTGCCATACCTGCTTTGACGGGTTTTCGCCTGCCGGCTGGCATTTCTCCCATACCGGCTGGGCTCGCATTGCGGGATCCCGTGCCAGGGCGGGGAGCTGAGTCTGGCTCAGGAGAGGCTGCCCGTTCCAGGCCTGGGCGTGCCCAGACCCCCCTCATGCCCGTAAAGCCCGCCAGCGCCAGGGAAGTGCTTGAAGGCTCACTCATTCCGGCCGTGCTGCTTACCCAGGTCAACAGCGACTTGCCGGGCATGCTGACGGCCCAGGTCACGGAGGATGTATACGACTCCATCCACGGCAGTTTCCTGGCCATTCCCAAAGGCAGTCGAGTCATCGGCGAATACAGTTCGCGAGTGATGTCAGGCCAGGAGCGCATCATGGCGGTTTTTCATCGCCTGATCCTGCCCGGTGGTGAAAGCTTCAGCCTGGATGACATGCAGGCGGCCGACCGCAGCGGACAGTCTGGCATGAAGGATGAGGTGGACAGTCGTTTCTGGACACGCCTGGGGGGGCAGTTCATGACGGCCGGGTTGGCGCGCATCATCGCCCAGCCGGAAGGGAGCGTGACCGTCCTGGGCGGAATGGGCAATAGCCTGGCAGCCGATGCTGCAGGTCAGATACTGGTGGACACGGCCCGCGTGGGGTTTGCCGCAAACGCGGCACTCGGGCCGGTGATCGTCATCAAGCGTGGTTACCCATTCGTAATCATGGTCAACCGCGACATGGATTTCTCCACCCTCGGGCGTTAGTCCACTTTCATGGGCAGTATCACCATGAACATGCCCTGAAGGTGCAGGATTCGCTGCATGGTGAGCGCGGTCTGGTTGTGCAGGATGCGGGTGAGCCAGTTGTCGTGCACGAATATGAGTTTGCTGGCAAAAAACACGCACTGGGGAAACTCTTCCCGCACCTTGAATGCAAGCTTGCTCAGTTCGTCCACGCGGTCTGTGCCAAATGCCTCGTAGGCTTTGGCGGCAATGCCATTGCGGTGCGAAAAGTTCACGTAGTAATTGCAGGCATTGTGCACTTCGCGCTGCAGGCCTTCCAGCGAACCCTCGCCCCCGTAGCTTTGGGTGTCCACGGCACCCACGCTCAAAAATATGAAATTCTTGAAAATGCCGGGGAAAAGGCGCTGTACCCACAGGATGGTGTGCATGCCGGCGCCGCGCGAACGGCTGATCATGAACACCGCGGTGGGGGCGTCCGGGTCAAGCTTGGGCGGGATTTCCACAGGTTCTGCAGGGAGCGTGGCCAGCAGTGCGTCGGCCTTCGCCATCTGTGCTTCAGTTTCGCGGTAGTGCCAGCGGATCAGCAGGCAGACGCAGATGACTGAACTCGTGATGAGCGTGGTCATCCAGCCGCCTTCGAAAAATTTCTCCACCAGGGTGATGACGAGAATGCTGCCGGCCACCACAAGACCAACCAGGGACAGAGCCAGCCGGGTAAGCCAGCGGGGGTGCTCGGAGCGATGTTTCCACCAGTAAATGCACAGCCCAAGGAGCGAAAGCGTGAAGGTAAGGAACACGTTGATGCTGTAGAGCACGGCCAGCAGGTCCACCAGGCCGCCACTCCAGAGAAGGATCAGGATGGCGGCAAACCCCATCATCAAAATGCCGTATTTGGTGACAAGCCGGCTGGACAGCGAGCTGAATTGCGTGGGTGCCCAGCCATCGTTGGCCATATTGGCAAGGACTGCCGGGCCCCCCAGCAATCCCGTGTTGGCTGCCACATACAAGAGCGCCCCTTCCAGCAGAAGGGTGATGGTGAGCAGGAGGTAGGACGGGCCATCCCCGAGTCCCAGCGAACCAATGACCGAACGGAAGGCGACGGCGTTCAGCGTTTCGCCCTTGGGGGAGGGGGTGGCCCCCCAAAGCAGATAGAGCAGGATGATGCCTGCGGCTGTGAAGGCCAGGGATAGGGCCATGTAGAACATGGTGATTTTCCCGGTATGCACGCGCGGTTCCTTCAGGGCATTGATGTTGTTGGAAACCGCTTCGATACCGGTGTAGGTCCCTCCACCCAGGGAGTAGGCGCGCAGGAACAGGGAAGCCACAAATACCCAGCCCATCTGTCCGGCCAGGTTGTGGGTTTCGTTGAGGGTTTCGCGAATGATGGTGGGCAGTTCGGAGCCGCGTGAGGCGATGCCATAGATGATGATGAACACATGGGTGACCACGAACCCCATGAAAATCGGGGTCAGGATCTTGATGCTTTCCTTGATGCCGCGCAGGTTGAGAAACATGAGCAGCAAGGTGAGAAAGAGTTCCGTGAACAGCTTGTGCGACTGCCAGGATGCGGGACCCAGGCTGAACACGGCATCCACGCCGCTCGCTACGGAGATGGCAATGGTGAGCACGTAGTCCACGATGAGTGCTGCGCCGCTCACCAGGCCGGCATGGGGACCAATGAGCTGGGTGGCCACCTTGTAACCGCCACCGCCCATGGGGAAGAGCTCAATGACCTGGTTGTAGGCGGTGGAAATCAGGAAAACGGTGAGTGCGGTGGCGAGCGCCAGGTAAAGACTCAGGTGGGTATGAACCCCCAGCGCCTTGAATGCCTCCTCAGGACCGTAGGCGGAAGAAGAGAGCCCGTCGGCACCCAGCCCCACCCAGGCAAAAAACGCGATCAGCGCGATATGCTGGCGCGTTTCGGGCGCCATCGGGTCTCTCGGAGGCCCCAGCAGCACCTCCGAGATTTTCCCCGCAATGGATTTGGCCATGGATCAGACGGAACTGGGGAGGGGCTTCTCCGGGTCGAGCCCGTATTTCTTTATGGCTTCAGCAGCTTTCGATGCCGGAATCGTGCCCTCGGCTGCAAGCGCGTTGAGCGCTGCAAGCGTGATGTAGTAGCGATCCACTTCGAAGAAGTGGCGCAGTTTGGCACGGGTGTCCGAACGGCCAAAGCCATCTGTACCGAGCGTCACGTAACGGCGTGGGACGAAGGCACGGATTTGTTCGGTGAAGGCCTTGATGTAATCCGTGGCGGCGATGACCGGACCCGAGGTTGGCTCCAGGCACTGTTCCACGTGGGATTTGCGAGGCTTCTGGTCTGGATGGTGTCGGTTCCAGCGAGCCACAGCCTGTCCTTCTCGCGCCAACTCGTTGAAGCTGGGAGCGCTCCAGATGTTGCTTGAAACCCCCCAGTCCTTTTCCAGCAGCTCTGCGGCAGCGATGGCTTCGCGCAGAATGGTGCCCGAACCCATGAGCTGTACAACCGGGCCCTTGGATTTGGCACCTTTGCTGAACAGGTACAACCCCTTGAGAATGCCTTCCTGCGCGCCTTCAGGCATGGCGGGATGACTGTAGTTCTCGTTCATCAGGGTGATGTAGTAGAAGACGTCTTCGTGATTCTGGACCATGCGGCGCAGGCCGTCCTGGATGATCACGGCCACTTCATACGCGAACGTGGGGTCATAGGACACGCAGTTCGGAATGAAAGAGGCATGGACTTGGCTGTGCCCGTCTTCGTGCTGCAAGCCTTCGCCGTTGAGGGTGGTCCGACCGGCCGTGCCGCCCAGCAGGAAACCTCGGGCACGCATGTCACCGGCAGCCCAGGCCAGGTCACCCACGCGCTGGAAGCCGAACATGGAATAGAAAATATAGAACGGGATGGTGGTCACCCCGTGGCTGGAGTAAGAGGTAGCCGAGGCGATCCATGAGGAAAAGGCACCGGCTTCATTGATGCCTTCCTGCAGGATCTGGCCATTCACGTCTTCGCGGTAGTACATGAGCTGGTCGTGGTCCTGTGGCTCGTAGAGCTGGCCCACGGAAGAGTAGATGCCCAGGCTGCGGAACATGCCTTCCATGCCAAAAGTGCGCGATTCATCGGGCACGATGGGAACCACCAGCTTGCCCAGTTCCTTGTCGCGGGTGAGCATGGTGAGCACACGCACGAACGCCATGGTGGTGGACAGCTGACGCTCTTCACTGCTCTGCAACAGCGCCTGGAAAGTGGAAAGCTCCGGCACCTTGAGTGCGGGTACTTCTGAACGGCGCACAGGCAGGTAGCCGCCCAGGGCTTCACGCCGGCTCTTCAGGTACTGCACTTCGGGGCTGTCTTCGGGCGGCCGGTAGAACGGGGTTTCGGCAATGATTTCGTCCGAAATGGGCAGCTGGAAACGGTCGCGGAACTGCTTCAGGGCGTTTTCGCCCATTTTTTTCTGCTGGTGGGTGATGTTCTGGCCTTCGCCCGCTTCACCCATGCCGTAACCCTTGATGGTCTTGGCCAGGATGACGGTAGGCTGTCCCTTGTGCTGGACCGCCGAAAGATAGGCGTTGTAAACCTTGTACGGATCGTGCCCGCCGCGCGTGAGGCGCCAGATTTCGTCGTCTGACATGTTGGCCACAAGCCGTGCGAGTTCGGGGTATTTGCCGAAGAAGTGCTTGCGCACGTAGGCCCCGTCCCGTGCCTTCATGCTCTGGTATTCGCCGTCCACCACTTCCATCATGCGCTGCAGGAGCAGGCCGCTGCGGTCCTTGGCGATGAGGGCGTCCCACTGGCTGCCCCAGATCACCTTGATCACGTTCCAGCCCGCACCTCGGAAATCCGCTTCCAGTTCCTGGATGATCTTGCCGTTGCCGCGTACCGGACCGTCAAGGCGTTGCAGGTTGCAGTTCACCACAAAAATCAGGTTGTCCAGGCGCTCGCGCGAAGCCAGGGAAATGGCGCCCAGGGATTCCGGTTCGTCCATTTCCCCATCACCCATGAATGCCCAGACCTTGCGGTTTTCCACATGGGCAATGCCGCGGTTCTGAAGGTATTTCATGAAGCGCGCCTGGTAGATGGCCATGAGGGGCCCCAGGCCCATGGAGACCGTGGGCATTTGCCAGAAATTGGGCATGAGCCAGGGGTGCGGGTAGCTGGGCAGTCCGCCGCCGTCTACTTCCTGGCGAAACTTCGCCAATTGCTCTTCGCTGATGCGTCCCTCAAGGAAAGCGCGGGCGTAAATGCCAGGGGCCGAGTGACCCTGGATGTAGATCAGGTCGCCACCGTGGTCTGCCGTGGGGGCATGGAAGAAATGGTCGAAGCCCACGTCGTAGAGGGTGGCCGCCGACTGGAAACTCGCGATATGACCCCCCAGTTCACTGGAGGAGCGGTTGGCACGCACCACCATGGCAAGCGCGTTCCAGCGAATGAGGGAACGGATGCGGTGCTCCATTTCGGGGTCGCCCGGCATGGGAACTTCAAGTGCCGGGGGGATGGTATTGATGTACGCCGTATTGGCGCTGTAGGGAAGAAATGCTCCGGAACGACGGGCTTTGTCGATCAGCTGTTCCAGAATGTAATGGGCGCGTTCCGGCCCCTCCAGCTCGAGAACGCTCTCCAGAGCGTCCAGCCATTCCTGGGTTTCCAGTTTATCGTTATCGGGTAAGGCGGACATTCGAATACCTCGCGATCAGCGGTTGTTTATACGGATAATGACGCCGGGATCACCGGCTGCAATGCTAATATTAAAGCCTAATGGGTGCACTTGGCGAGGGCGATGCATGAAGGAATCGCAGCAAGCATGGTGGGCACGGGGCGAAGGACTGGAGCCGGTGCGATGCGCCGTGGTGCATCCGTGTGAGGCAGGCGCGCTTCGCGGGGCCCTGGAAGCGGGGCAGGCCGGCCTCATTGTGCCGGTACTGGTGGGCCCAGAAAACCGCATCCGGGAGCTTGCTCGCAGCGAAGGCGTCGACCTGACCGGCATCGAACTGGTGCATGCCCCCTACAGCCACGCTGCGGCTGAAATTGCCGTGGCACTTGCCGTGCAGGGGCAGGTCGAAGCCCTCATGAAGGGGAGCCTGCATACGGACGAACTCATGCATGCCGCCCTGGCGGAGCGCAATTTCCGCACCAAACGTCGCCTCTCCCATGTATTCCGCTTTGAGGTCCCGCTCTATGACAAGCCGTTGCTCATCACCGATGCGGCCCTGAACATCCGGCCCACCCTCGCAGAAAAGGTGGATATCGTCCAGAACGCCATTTTGCTGGCCCAGATTCTTGGCGTTGAAACGCCCAAGGTGGCCATCCTCTCTGCGGTTGAGACAGTCAATCCCGCCATTCCTTCCACACTGGATGCCGCAGCCCTGTGCAAGATGGCCGACCGCGGGCAGATCACAGGCGCCGTGCTGGACGGCCCGCTTGCCTTCGACAGCGCCATTTCCCGCGAGGCGGCTGCCATCAAGCAGATACAGTCTCCCGTATCGGGGCTGGCCGACATCCTCATGGTGCCGGATCTGGAGTCGGGCAACATGCTGGCCAAGCAGCTGGAATACCTGGCTGGAGGCTCGGCCAGCGGCGTGGTGCTGGGCGGACGCGTGCCCGTGGCTCTCACCAGTCGTGCAGACGGGGCCCAGGCGCGCATTGGCTCTGCGCTTTTGGCCAAGCTTGTGGCCCACCATCACCGCCGCCATTCCCCCTGACGCAATGCCCGGGCAACGCCAGCCAGCCATCCTGTCCGTCAATACGGGCTCTTCCACGCTCAAGTACGCCTTTTATCCGGTTCGGGACGGGGTTGTGCAGTCGGCCTCGGCTGCGGGGGTTCTGGAAGGTCTGGAAACTGGCGAAGAGGCATTCCAGCGCGCATTGGCGCAGCTGATGGCGCATATCGAATCGCCTGCCGGCGCCCTGCGGCTGGAAGCGGTGGCACACCGCGTGGTGCATGGCGGCGAACTTTTTCGCAAGGCCATCCTGGCGGATGACCGGGTGATCGAGGCACTGGCCAGATACAACCCGCTGGCACCGTTGCATCAGCCGCACAATCTTGAAGGCATCCGCCGCCTGCGGGCACATTGGCCTGGCGTGCCTCAGATCGCTTGTTTTGACACTGCTTTTCACGCCTCCATGCCTGAGCGGGAATACCGCTTTGCATTGCCGGAGGCACTGTTCCTTCAGGGGATACGGCGCTACGGATTTCATGGGCTGTCTTACCGCCACGTGGTGGATACCCTGGATGCCCTGCGTGGTCGCCCCACCGGGCGTGCACTGCTGGCACACCTGGGCAGTGGGGCCAGCCTCTGTGCCGTGCGCGATGGGCAAAGCCAGGCCAGTACCATGGGCTTTACGGCGCTCGACGGCCTCATGATGGGTACGCGCAGCGGCGCGCTAGATCCCGGGGTGGTGCTTTTTCTGTTGCAGGAAGGGTGGGCACCGGGGCGCATCGAACGGCTGCTTTACCGCGAATCGGGACTGCTGGGGGTATCGGGGCTGTCTGCCGACCTGCGGGTGCTGCGAGGAAGCCGGGATCCGGCGGCGGCTCGTGCCATCGACCTTTTTTCTGCACGCCTGGTGCGTGAGGCGGGAGGCATGGCTGCCGTATTGGGGGGGCTTGACCTGATTGCCTTCACCGGAGGTATCGGCGAACATGACGTCGACTTGCGCCGGGAGGTCGCAGAGCACCTTCAGCACCTGGGCGTGCACCTGGATGAAGACAAAAACCGGGCGGCGCGGGGCGATGCTGTGTCAGCGATCCATTCGCCGGACAGTGCGGTGGAGGTTTGGGTGGTGCCTGCCGACGAAGGTCGTGCTGCGGCGCGGGAAGCCTGGGCCTTGCTTGATTCAGGCGGCCGGGGCGACCCAGTGGCCTGACTTGCCTCCCAGCTTTTCCAGGAGGCGGATGTCGCCCATCATCATGCCGCGGTCCACCGATTTGCACATGTCGTAGATGGTGAGCAAGCCAACCTGTACGGCGGTGAGCGCCTCCATTTCCACGCCGGTGCGGCCTACGGTTTCGGTGGTGACGGTGCAGGTGATGGCGTGCTGTTGGGGTTCCATGGTGAATTCCACCGCCACGCGCGTGAGCGGAATGGGGTGGCACAGGGGAATCAGGTCGGCAGCCCGCTTGGCTGCCTGGATGGCGGCGAGCCGGGCAATGCCCAGCACGTCCCCCTTGCTGGCTGCCCCGTGTTTCACCATGCTGAAGGTTTCCGGCTGCATGGTGATGCGGCCCGATGCGCGGGCGACGCGGTGGGTTTCGGATTTTTCAGCGACGTCAACCATGTGGGCCTGGCCGGCGCTGTCAAAATGGGTCATGCGAGATGTCATGGGCAAGAAGCTTTGTAACCGAATGAAAATAAAGCGAATCGTCTAGGGGAACCGAGTAACCCTCTCAGGTATCATAGCAATATGCGACGCATCCTAGCTATTTTACTGATGGCAGCCGGTCTGGTGACCTTGGCCTGGGCTTACGATTTGCCCGACCTGGGCGACAGTTCGGCGGCGGTCTTTTCCAGCCAGGACGAACAGGCCTTGGGACGGGAAATCATGTCCGATATCCGTAACGACAGCGCCTATTTCGATGATCCCGAAAGCGTTGATTTCCTCAACAGCGTGGGCAACCGCCTGCTGGCTGTGAGCGACGATGCGGTGGGCATGCGGTTCGAGTTCTTCCTCATCCAGGACCCCACGCTCAATGCGTTTGCCATGCCTGGCGGCTACGTGGGCGTGCACACGGGCCTCATGCTGGCAGCAGATAACGAGTCGGAACTTGCTTCCGTGCTGGCCCACGAAATTTCGCACGTGACCCAGCACCACATCGCGCGCATGATCGAAGCGCAGGAAAAGAACATGCCGTTCTCCATAGCGGCCATGGCGGCAGCAATCCTGGCGGCGCGCAACAATCCCGACGCCAGCATGGGCGCCATCATGGGTGCGCAGGCCGGCTTGGTGCAGGCCCAGCTCAATTTCAGTCGGGAAAACGAACGCGAAGCGGACCGCCTGGGCATCCAGCGTTTGATCAAGTCGGGTTACGACCCGCGCGCCATGATGACCTTCTTCACCAAGCTGCAACGTTTCGGGCGCTTTTACGAAGGCACCTCGCCAGCCTATCTCAAGACCCACCCGCTGACCACCGAACGACTGGCAGAAATACAGGACCGACTGCTCAACGTCCCTTATCGCCAGGTGCAGGACCGGCCGGATTTTCAGCTCATCCGGGCCCGGATCGCCGCCCTCGTGGGTACGCCCCGTGACGGTTTGCATTATTTCGAAGGACGCACGCTCGACCCCAAGCGCCCTGAGGAACGCCCCCTCATTTATGGCAAGGCGGTGGCCCTTTGGCGCAACGGGCGCCTGGACGAGGCCATGCATACGCTGGATACGGTACGTGCCGTGTCGCAGCCGAATGCACTGTTTGACAGTCTGGCGGCCGCCATTGTGCATGATCAGGGAGATTACGCCAGGGCGATTGACATGTACCAGGCTGCCTTGCGCCGCTACCCGGACGAGCGTGCGCTCAACTATGGCTACATCGGCTCTCTGCTGGATGCCCATCGTGAAAAGGAGGCGCTGGACGCCATCAGCAATCGCCTGCTGCTCACCCGCACCGACTACCACCTCTACAATTTGCAGGCGCGTGCGTACGCCCATGAAGACAAGCAGCTGTTGAGCCACGAGGCGCTGGCTCAGTCTTACCTGTTGCAGGGAAACCTGACGGCCGCTCTGGACCAGCTTCAGATTGCACAACGCATTGGCGGTGGGGATTTTTACGAGAATTCCGTGGTGGAAGCCCGCATCAAGGACATCAAGAAACAGCTGGTAGCGAAAAGCAAGAAAGGCGGGGGCAACCGCCTTTCTGATCACCTGCGCGACCACGCCCTCTGATCAGCGCCGTTGCAGGCGCGAGAGCTGCCCCTCCAGATCGGACAGAGTTTGCGAGAATCGCGCCAGGCGTTCCCGTTCCTGGGCCACGACGGCAGCCGGTGCCCGTTCCACGAATCCAGCATTGTCCAGTTTGGAGCGGCATTTTGCCTCTTCCTCGCGGGTCTTGGCGATCTGCTTTTCCAGTCGTTCGGTTTCTGCAGCCACATCGATTTCGATCCGGAGCATGAGCTGCACGTCGCCAGCCACAGCCACTGGCGCATTCGCGTCGGGCAGGGGCCCCGTGAGCAGGGACACTTCCGACAGGCGCGCGAGAAACTGCAGGTAACCTTTAAGTCCTTCCAGCCTGGAAGATTGTCCGCCGACCAGCAGCGGAACACGTTCACCTGGATTCAGGTTCATTTCACTGCGCAGGGTGCGGCAGGCATTCACCAGTTCTTTGAGGAATCCGATGGCCGCCTTGGCCTTGGCGTCCGCTTTTTCGGGCTGGGGCAGGGGATAGGGTTGCAGCATGAGGCTGTCCCCTGATTTGCCGGCAAGCGGTGCCACCTTCTGCCAGAGTTCTTCGGTGATGAAGGGAATGACGGGATGAGCCAGGCGCAAGGTGGCTTCCAGCACGCGTACCAGGGTGCGGCGCGTGCCGCGCTGTACAGCGGGATCATTGTGCGTGAGCTGGGTTTTGGCCAGTTCCACGTACCAGTCGCAGTATTCGTCCCACAGGAATTCGTAAAGCGCTCGTGCGGCCAGGTCAAAGCGGTAAGTCTTGAACGCTTCGTGCACGGCCGCTTCTGCTTCCTGCAGACGGCCGATGATCCAACGGTCGGCGAGCGACAGGGTGACCGGCAGCGACGTGTCAAGCCCGCAGTCCTGTCCCTCCACGTTCATCAGCACGTAGCGGGTAGCGTTCCAGAGCTTGTTGCAGAAGTTGCGGTAGCCTTCGCAGCGCTGCAGGTCGAACTTGATGTCGCGGCCGTGGGTGGCCAGGCTTGCAAAGGTGAATCTCAGGGCATCGGTGCCGAAGCTCGGTATGCCTTCGGGAAATTCCTTGCGCGTGCTCTTTTCGATGGCGGCCGCCTGCTTGGGGTCCATCAGGTTGCTGGTGCGCTTTTTCACCAGGCTTTCCAGGTCGATGCCGTCGATGAGGTCGATGGGGTCGAGTATGTTTCCCTTGGACTTGCTCATTTTCTGGCCGTGGGCATCGCGTACCAGGCCCGTTACGTACACTTCACGGAAAGGCACTTCTCCGGTGAAATGCGTGGTCATCATGACCATGCGTGCCACCCAGAAGAAAATGATGTCGAACCCCGTGACCAGCACGCTGGAAGGCAGGAATGCTTCGAGCTCAGGCGTGGAATCGGGCCAGCCCAGGGTGGAGAAGGGCCAGAGGGCTGAAGAGAACCAGGTGTCCAGCACGTCTTCGTCCTGGGTGAGTGGTTTGCCTCCTGCCTGTATCGAGGCCTCTTCCCGGGATTCCGCCACGAACACGTGGCCTTCGGCGTCATACCACGCCGGAATGCGGTGCCCCCACCAGAGCTGGCGTGAAATGCACCAGTCCTGAATGTTGTCGAGCCAATGATTGTAGGTGGTGGTCCAGTTGTCCGGAACAAAGCGCACGCTGCCATCACGCACCACATCAAGGGCTCGTTTGGCCATCCCTTCCATGGACACGAACCATTGGTCGGAAAGCATGGGTTCGATCACCTGGCGTGTGCGGTCACCGCGCGGAACCATGAGCTTGTGCGGCTTTACGCGTTCCAGTAGGCCCAAGCCCTGCAGGTCTTCCAGCACCTGCTTGCGGGCGTCGAAACGGTCCATGCCGCGGTAACGCGGCGGCGCGTTGTCGTTGAGACGTGCTTCCAGGGTGAAAATGTTGATGGGTTCCAGCTGGTGCCGTTGCCCCACCTGGTAATCATTGAAATCGTGGGCTGGGGTGATTTTTACGCAGCCGGTGCCGAAAGCCGGGTCCACGTAACTGTCGGCGATGATGGGAATGGTGCGCCCGGTGAGCGGCAGTTGCACTTGTTGCCCGATGAGATGACGGTAACGCTCGTCATCGGGATGCACGGCCACAGCCACGTCGCCCAGCAGGGTTTCCGGACGGGTCGTGGCCACGATCAGTGCGCCTTCGCCCGAGACCAGGGGGTAGCGGATTTCCCACAGGCTGCCATCTTCCTCTTCCGACACCACTTCCAGATCGGATACCGCCGTCTGCAGTACCGGATCCCAGTTGACCAGGCGTTTGCCGCGGTAGATCAGGCCATCGCGGTAGAGTTGCACGAACACACGGGCTACGGCCCGGCTCAGGCCCTCGTCCATGGTGAAGCGTTCGCGTGTCCAGTCGCAGGAGCTACCCAGCCGACGCATCTGGCGCGTGATGGTGGAGCCTGACTCTTCCTTCCATTTCCAGACGCGCTCTAGGAACGCTTCCCGCCCCAGGGTGCGCCGGTCCAGCTGCTGGGCTTCCAGTTGGCGCTCCACCACGATCTGGGTGGCGATGCCTGCATGGTCGGTTCCTGCCTGCCACAGCACGTTGTCGCCCATCATGCGTCGGTAGCGCACCAGGGTATCCATCAGCGTGTGCTGGAAGGCGTGTCCCATGTGCAGGGTACCGGTCACATTGGGTGGCGGCAGCAGAATGCAGTAAGGCTTGGCATCTTGGTTCATGGATGCCTTGAAGTATCCCTGGGATTCCCATTCGGGATACCAGCGGGATTCGATGGGGTGGGGATCAAAACTTTTTGCGAGCTCTTCCATGCGTCAACTTCAGGATGTTTGGTTCAAATTATGGGAATGCAGTTCGAATCCGCGGTCCCGGTAGAACAGGAAACGTTCCCGGGCACGCTGTCGGTCTGCTTCGTCCAGACTCACGATTTCGATGAGTCGTTCAAAGCGGGAAAAATAATCGGGCCGGTCATGCCCCAGATTCACCAGCACCTGGTGGCTTCGGGGTTCCTGGCCGTCGCTGTCGATGATCACCGGCGTTTCGGCGGCGAGCGCGTGGCTGGCGCGGCAGTGGGGCACAAAGCTCCCTGCCGGTTGCAGCCACAGCGTTTCGTCCAGGCGAGCGGCAAGGCTTTCGTCGGTGGCGCGTACCCACACCGAAAGGCCTCGCTCCCAGGCTTTGCCGATCAACTGCACGGCAACAGGGAGCTTGTCCCCCACATGGGTGTAGAAATCGATGCGGGTCACGGCCTCATCAACGTCCGCTGCGTTCGATCAGGTAGCGGCAGAACAGCTTGACCGGACGGCCCGTGGCCCCCTTTTCCTTGCCGCCCTTGTAGGCCACGCCCGCTATGTCGAGGTGGGCCCATCGCATCTTGCGCGTGAAGCGGGCCAGGAAGCTTGCGGCAGTGATGGTGCCGCCGGCGCGGCCAGCCACGTTCGCCATGTCGGCAAAATTGCTTTTCAGCCCGTCCTGGTATTCCTCCCACAGGGGCAGGGGCCAGGCGCGATCGCCCATATGGTCGCCCGCGGCCTGCAACTCGTCACGCAGCGAATCGTCGTTGGCGAACAGTCCAGCCGCTTCGTTGCCCAGGGCGATCACGCAGGCGCCCGTGAGGGTGGCCACGTCGATGATCGTGTCGGGCTGGAAGCGCTCCGCGTAGGTGAGCGCATCGCACAGGATGAGGCGGCCTTCGGCGTCGGTGTTGAGGATTTCCACGGTTTGCCCCGACATGCTGCGCACGATGTCACCCGGGCGGGTGGCGTTGCCGTCAGGCATGTTTTCGCAGGTGGGTACCACACCGATCAGGTTGATGGGCAGCCCCATTTCCGCCACGGCACGCAGCGTGCCAAACACGCTGGCAGCCCCGCACATATCGAACTTCATTTCGTCCATTTCCGGGGCGGGTTTGAGCGAAATGCCACCGGTGTCGAAGGTGATGCCTTTGCCCACCAGCACAATGGGCTTGCGTGCTTTGGCAGCGCCGGAGTATTGCATGACGATGAGCTTGGGGGGCTGTCGGCTGCCTGCCGAGACGGCGAGCAAGGCACCCATCCCCAGTTTTTCCATGTCCTTCTGTTCCAGTACCTGCACGCGCAGTTTCCAGGAACGGCCCAGGCTGCGGGCCTGGTTTGCCAGATAGGTGGGGGTGCACAGGTTGGGAGGCAGGTTGCCCAGGTCGCGGGTCAGTGCCATGCCGTTGGCGATGGCCTGGCAACGGGCAATAATGGTCTTGGCTTCAGCGGGCTTGAGCTTCAGCGGGGTGGGTAGCAGCACTTTCTTGAGGGTACAGGCGGGGTCTTGTGCGTCAGCCACGCGGGTGATGCGATATGACACTTCACGCGCGGTCAGCACCAGCTGTTCCAGCTTCCAGGCTTCGTCATGGCCCTCCACCTCCAGTTCCGTGAGGCAGAAGAGGGCGTTGGCGGCGCCCGTTCCATCCAGGGACTGCACAGCTGAACGGACCACGGTGCGGTAATCGCGCGGGGACAGCTTCTTGCCATTGCCCGTGCCTACCAGCAGCACCCGTGTGCTGGCGATGCCGGGCACACCATGCACCAGCAATGTTTTTCCCGGCTTCGCGGAGAGGTCGCCATGCCTGAGCAGGCGGCTCAAGTGACGCTGGCTCAACTGGTCCAGCTGTCTGCCGGAGGGGGAAAGACGGGTTCCTTCCGAAACGCCGACCACCAGGCATCCGGCGGCGACTTTTTCGAGAGGTTGGGCATTTATGCTAAATTCCACGATAGCGCTCCACAAGTGAGTTGCATAACTTTGCGAAAATAAACGGAAATTATCCGTTCAAAGCCAATTAAAAGTCAAAACGGCCCGCCCTTTCATGATCTTCAGCCGCTCCCTGCGCAAGGAATTCAGCCGCACCATGGTCATGGCGCTCATGGTGTTGCTCTCCATCCTCCTTACGGTCACCGTGGTGCGGCTTCTGGGCATGGCCGCCAGTGGCACGCTGTCAGCCGATGCCGTGACTGCCATGGTGGCCTTCGGGGCGCTCACATATTTGCCGGTGATCCTGTCGGCTTCCGTCTTCACGGCGCTCTTGATGACCTTGACACGTTGTTATCGCGACTCGGAAATGATCATCTGGATGTCTTCCGGCGTGAGCCTGAACCGATTCCTGCGGCCTGTGCTGTGGTTTGCCCTGCCCATGGCCCTGGTGGTGGCGCTCATGAGTATGGCGGTCGCTCCCTGGGCCATTGGCCAGCGTGCGGAATACCAGAGCCGGCTGGAAAGCCGGGATGAAACCACCCAGATCACCCCGGGCGTATTCCGGGAGTCGCGCCAGTCAGACCAGGTGTTCTTCGTGGATGCCATCAGCGAAAGCAAGGACAAAGTCTCCAATGTGTTCGTGCAGTCGGTACAGGAACATAAGCTGGGGGTGATCGCGGCAGACAAGGGGTACGTTGCCACACAGCCCAATGGAGACCGGTTTATCGTGCTGCAACGGGGCAGGCGCTACGAAGGCGACCCGGGAACCGCCAATTATTCCCTCGTCGATTTCGACCAGGCCGAGCTGCGCATCGAACAGAAAGGGGTTAGCGCCAGTGCCTTGTCGGTGAAATCCATGAATATGGGCCAACTCTTGCAACACCCCACGCTCGATGGCTGGGGAGAAATCCACTGGCGCCTGGGATTGCCCATCAGCCTGGTGGTGCTGGCCGTGATCGCCATCCCCCTCTCCTACGTGAATACCCGTGGGGGGCGTTCAGCCAATATGATTTTTGCCCTGCTGACCTACATGGTCTACTACAACACCATGAGCATTGCCCAGGCCTGGGTGGTGCAGGGCCGGCTCTCGCCCTGGGTGGGTATCTGGCCTGTCCACGCGCTGTTTTTGATGATGGGAATGCTCTTGCTGCAACGTCGCCAGTGGGTGTGGTCGCCCCGTTGGTTAATCGACTACATACGCAGACGCCAAACTCCGGTATAATGCAGCCCCTTCGGAGAGGTGGATGAGCGGTTTAAGTCGCACGCCTGGAAAGCGTGTTTAGGTGAATAACCTAACGCGGGTTCGAATCCCGCCCTCTCCGCCAGAACCCAGTAAAGACGCGGCTTTCCGGCCGGTTTCCCGCCCCAAATGTCTTGTATAAGACCGCCCCCCCAAGTTCGGGCTTTGACCCCCAAGTGTTACCGTTTTGTCACCGAAAAATATTGGGGGTCACTATGAGTCATTTTAGGATTACCACCGTTTTGTCACCGAGCCACGGTCATGTCGGTATAGGCTACAATCCCAGCGCCCGCACAAAAAATCATGCATCACACAATCAGGGGGGGGTATGAAGGGAAAAAAGGCCAGCGAAGTCCCGCCACAAACCGCCAAAGCACCTCACACCGGGAATCATCTCTATTTCGGCGACAACCTCGACATTCTACGCGAGCATATAGCTGATGAGTCCGTTGACCTGATCTACCTCGACCCACCCTTCAATTCCAACGCCAACTATAACGTCCTCTTCAAAACACCCAAGGGCCACGAAAGCGATGCTCAGATCGAGGCTTTTGAAGATACCTGGCACTGGGGGCCTGAGGCGGAAAGAGAGTTCGGCGAGATCGTCCGGAGCGAAAACACCAACGTGTCGGAAATGATGCAAGCGCTGCGAAAGTTCCTAGGCGAAAACGACATGATGGCTTACCTGACCATGATGGCTAATCGACTGACGGAACTGCACCGGGTGCTTAAGCCAACAGGAAGCTTGTATCTGCACTGTGACCCAACCGCAAGCCATTATTTGAAGGTTGTCTTGGATGGGGTATTCGGTGGGAACAACTATCGATCTGAAATTAGTTGGAAGCGATCTAGTGCGCATAACGATGCAAAACAAGGCCGAAGACAGTATGGAAACATCAGAGATGTCATACTTTTCTACTCAAAATCAGATGATTGGATTTGGAACTGGCAGTACACCCCCTATGACCCATCATATATTGAAAAAAATTACCGACACGTTGAAGAAAAAACAGGCCGACTATACAGACTGGACAATTTAACAGCAGCAAAACCTGGAGGGGATGTTTCCTACGAGTTCATGGGGAGAAAGCCCTACAAGGGCCGTTATTGGGCCTACTCTAAAGAAAACATGCAGAAATTCTACGATGAAGGAAGACTATACTTTCCAGCAAATGGAGGAACACCTGCTTACAAGAGATACCTTGATGAGATGCCTGGTGTCCCTTTGCAGAATGACTGGGGAGATATAAAACCAGCATTGGGCGATGAGTCCTTGGGTTACCCCACCCAAAAGCCCGTGACGCTGCTGGAACGTATCATCCAAGTCAGCAGTAATGAAGGTGATGTGGTGCTTGACCCCTTCTGTGGCTGCGGCACAGCCGTTCACGCCGCACAAAAACTTAACCGCCATTGGATCGGCATAGATATAACCCACCTCGCTATTTCCCTGATCGAAAAACGCCTCAAGGACGCCTTCCCAGGAATTGGTTTTGATGTTCATGGAACACCAAAAGATATCGACGGCGCCCGTGACCTGGCTCAGCGTGACAAGTATCAGTTCCAGTGGTGGGCCTGTTCGCTGGTCAACGCACAACCCTACCAGGGCAAAAAGAAGGGAGCCGACGGCGGCATCGACGGTCTGATCTTCTTCCAGGACGAGCTGAACGCTCACAAAAAGATCGTGGTGTCAGTGAAGGGTGGCGAGAATGTGACCGTGGCCATGGTGCGAGATCTGGCTCATGTGGTGGCACGGGAAAAGGCCGAGATTGGCTTGTTCGTGACTCTCACTGAGCCCACAAAGCCAATGATGACCGAAGCCATTAAGGAGGGGTTTTATACAAGCCCAGACACGGCCAAGGCGTACCCCAAAATTCAGATACTCACCATTGAGGGGCTGCTAAACGGCACAGAGCGCGCGGACTATCCAGACCTGTCTCAGGGCGGTACAACATTCAAGAAAGCGAAGCGTGAAGCGAAGGTGGCAGAGCAAAAGGACTTATTTTAGAAACCAATTTTCAAGGGCCATTACTGCCAAATGGAAAACCAATCAACTGATGATTTTCAGTTCGATGAAAAAGGCGTAGGGCCTGATGGTCAAATTCCTTTCGGTGGGGCGTGGACGCTCATCAAGCTAGAAGCCCTAGAGAAGTATCTGAAAGCTTTTAATAACGCACTCAGTAAACAAAGATTCACCAGAATCTACATAGACGCTTTCGCAGGAACTGGCTACTGCGATATAAGAGTAAATGGCACCAAAACCAGCATCGAGGGGTCAGCCAGAAGAGCCCTCGCGGTTGAGCCAGCCTTTCACAAGTATTACTTCATTGAGTTGAAACCCAGGAAGCTCGCAGCGCTAAGGGCCGTAGTGGCTGATTACCCAGAAAAGACTGTAGATTTTCTACAAAGTGATGCCAATGAAGCATTGAAATCACTGTGTACCAAATATTCTTGGCAGAACGAAAGAGCCGTCATCTTTCTCGACCCTTTTGGAATGGAAGTTGAGTGGCCAACGCTGGAAGCAATAGCGAAAACAGGGGCAATTGATGTTTGGTATCTATTCCCATACTCCGGGTTATACCGTCAAGCAGTCAAGGATACTGATTCGTTAGACCCATCAAAAGTTGCCGCGCTGAACCGTGTTTTGGGAACCGAAGCCTGGCGTCAGGAGTTCTATGGACAGAAGCGACAGTTTGGTTTGTTTGGTACAAATGAAGGTGATGAGCGCACTGTAGATCACCACGAAATGCTGAATTTTGTATCTACACGCCTAAAAGGTTTATTTCCTGCGGTGACAGAACCAAAAATTCTCTATCAGGGTGGAGACTTGGATAACCCAGTTGGCCCCCCGCTCTTTGCCCTCTATTTTGCTGCCTCGAATCCAAAACCTAGAGCGTATGGGTTGGCAACCAAGATCGCCAGGGGCATTCTGGACACTCTATAGCCGTTCTGCTGCTTCCGGGTAATCATTCCAGGTGCGCCCCCGGAAAACCCGCCCATTTGCTTTCTTGTGCCGTTTCACGCCATCTGCACCCCAGCCGCCCCACTGCTTAAAGAAAAACGCAGCGCCAGCTTCCTCGGCCTGAGCCTGGACATTCACCACCCATTCTTCGCGCATAGGGCGCGCCTTGTGGCCTGATTCGCCACCAACGATAACCCAGTGGATATCACGCAGGTTGAGGCGCCCCAGATCTTCCAGCAACGGTTCAACAGAAAGGAAGCGGATATGCGCATCAACCTTTCGCAGGTGGTCGATACGTGGCACGCCGTACTTTCTGTCCTCAACCGACACGCCGAGCCAGACGTTCTTCGGGCAGGGACGGTGTGCAAAATATTCCGGGAGCCGCTGTGCCTGCTTGGTGAGGATCTGATAGGTATGGTGAGGAGTGGCCTCAATTACCGAGAAAACCTGGTCCAGGAAGCTGTCAGGCACGTCTTCATGAAACAGATCGCTCATGCTGTTCACGAAGTAAACCGTAGGCTTCTTGCGCGCGAGAGGCTGTCCCAGCCGGTTCTCATGCAGTGTGAGTTTGAAGCCGTTTTCGTAGCCATGAGCGCCCATGGCCGTCAGCCGTCTGGCCATCACTTCGGCATAACAGTTTTTGCAGCCCGGCGAAACCTTGGTGCATCCGGTTGTCGGGTTCCAGGTCTGTTCCGTCCATTCGATGGTTGATTGTGTCGCCATGTGCCCCTCCTATCCCAATTCTGGTAACGTCCGCGATTGGTTCTCCTGGCATTATACCAACTCAGCTTTCCCCACTAAGCAAATCGCAAATGTCGTAGTAAAAATGAACAAAAACTTCAAACGAACCCTGGGCAGATCTTTTGAGCGATAGCCGTCGGATGAATTCCGCGAATTTTACGTTGCTAGGCCCGGCAATTGCCAGATGGAACTGGGTGACTGGCGGCACAAGACCTTCTGCCACCTCTATCGCGGCGCGAGCCTGCGCATCGGTGATTTTATTGACATTCCAGGCTTGCGCGGCTACTGCGGATGAGCCATTGCACCCCAAAACATGCCGCCCGTTAAGTCGGGCATTCGGGTCTTTCCAGATCAATCGCATGGCCTCAAGAACCATGGCATCCCATTCTTCATTGGTTTTTAGCCGGGACCATATATGGTACCCCCTCTCAAAACCACCCCAATCAACAACCTTGCTGCGAGCCCCGATTTCATAAATCGAGGCATATGGTTCCACGTTTTTAAGCGTGGCGTAAACGTGCTTGTTGTAACGTCCGTACTCCACCGGGAACGGCAGTCCATAACTCTCAGCGATCCATTTTGCTACGGCAGCGCTGCGGCTGATGCCAGCCTTGCAATGCACCAGGATGCCGCGCACGCTGGGAGCATGGGCATTGACGAAACGGATGATCTCACGCGCCTGGTCATCGCTGAACAGATCGTATGGCTCCTGGGGTCCGTCGATATCGTGGAACTCCAGGCGCAAAATATCCCGCCACCCCTCTCGCAGCTTGGCGGGCTCCGCATCACGCTCGGAGAGCGAAATCACCACCCAGTCGGACTTGGCCGGCTCGGCCTCAGCCTCAATGCGGCCCATAAAAACCACATCCGCCAGTGGTGAAGGTGTCACGGGAAGGTCCAGGCCACCAGGTTCTACGCCCAGATGGGGCACTCGAATCACCTTGATTTTCGCGCCCAGGGCAACACCCACGGCGGCCTCCGGCCGGCGCTGGGCAAGATATTCTTGCTGCCGGCGCGTTTTCTGTTCGCGGAAGTCTTTCGGGAGTGGTTCGAATCCCGGTTCGATTTTGACGCGGTAACTCACCGCGTTGATCAGCCGGACCACAGCAGAAAAAGGCAGGTCGGCTCGCCCACTTTCAAAATTACCAAGAGCTTTGCGACTCACCCCGGCCGCACGGGCGACGCTACCGTACCGCAACCTCCCAGCACGAATCTGACCGCGAATCCAGTCAAAAAGCTGCCGGCGGATGTCGTCCGCGTCAAGTCGTTTTGGTTTCATTGCCATCCTGGTCAAGCACCTCACGGAACCCCGCTCCAAACGCCAGAAAACCCAGCTTCGACCAGCTTTCTCGATAGTCCAGCCTATCATGCTGATGGCCGTGAAAAAGCTGTTTCACGCGCATGGAGCGCGCCAGCTCGGTGATCCCGACAAATCCGTTGTGGTGGCAGCTCGGGGCTTCATGCGTCACCAGAATGTCAGCCTCCTGGCTTGCCAGATGCTGCCAGTCATCGGGGAAGATGGTCGATTTGTGCAAAAGCCCCTTACCGGTGAGCGGCGGTTCAACCTCGTCCACGCTGCCGTATTGGTCACGATGCTGACGGTAGGTCTTCGCCAATTCTGCGGGCATCATCGCTCGCATGGCGGTCTTGTAGGTGAGGTGGTGCATAGGCGCGTCTATGGAATCTCGCGGATACCATACCGCCCCCCGGAAAATCCCGCCCAGGCCAGCCACGCGCAGGCCGGCGATCTCCACGACGCGGCCATGCAGGTTCCGGTCCGCGAGGGCGCTGCCATAGAGGTTTGTGTAGTTAGCCAGCGAGTCGGTGTCATGATTTCCAGCGATCCACCAGAC
>JAGWIW010000125.1 GCA_028866015.1 Betaproteobacteria bacterium | reverse complement strand
TTGAACACGATCAGGCCCGCATACAGGCGCACCGCAAAATCCAGCTCGCCGCTGCCGCCACTGGGCCAGCGCGCGCGGAACACGTTCTGGAACACGAAGGTGTACACCGCCAGCATGATGAGCGGCGTGATGAACGCCCAGGCCAGCCCGCCCACCGAACCGCGGTAGCGTGCCGACACATCGCGCTGGGCAAACTGCGCGATCAGGCCGCGCCGTCCCCAGGGCCACAGGTACTGCAAAAGGAGCGATGCGCGTGACAACGTCAGGCGGCCTGGTCAAACGGCTGGGTCAACACGCCCGTCATACCCACCGACACCGTGGCGATGTTTTCCGCGCTGCTGTTGGCCAGCGAGTAGGCGTGCGCGTTGGCAATGTTGGTGTCAAAACTGCTGGCGGCCGCGCTGTAGGCCGTATAGGAACCACTTTTGTTGGTATTGATGACGGCCAGCGCGTTGCCCAGCCAGCCCACGGCGTAGCCCAGTCCGCCTGCCTGCTGGATGGGCGCACTGGTCTGCAACAGGTTGAGCATGGCGTTGTACAGGCCGGCCTGGTTGTTGGCCACGTCGTTGGAGGGGCCGCTGTCGCCGGTGGTAGACAGGCCCAGGTGGCCGAAAACCGTTTGCAGGGCAGTGGTATTGTTGGTCAGGTTGGCCTGGGCCAGCAATTGCGTGGCCAGCGCGGTGGCCGACAGGCCCGAATACTGGGTGGTGTAGGCAGACCCCGGAGCCGTGCCGTTCACCGCGATGTAGAGGGCGTCCACGTTGGCCGACGCGGTGAGGGCGCCACTGGTGGGGTCCGTGAGGGCGGGGCCGATGTACACCGTTTTGTCGGAAAAATGGAGGAAGTTGACGTTTTGCAGCGTGGCCGTGCCGTTGGTGCCGGTGCTGTCCGTCACCGTGTAGCCGGAAGCGTTCGACGCGATGGTGTAGTTGGCCTTGGGTCCGGAAAAGGCCACCATCGTGCTGGCCGTGCTGCCGGTCACCGTGGCCGCGCTGCCGCCCATGGTGACCGTTTCGTTTTGCGACGCGCAGTTGATGGTGTCGGTGCCCGTGCTGCCGCACTGCACGTTGTCGGCCTGGCTGCCCAGCCACACCGTGTTGTTGCCGGAAGCCAGCGTGATGGTGTTGTTGCCTGAACCGCCGGTGAATTCCGAAAACCCCGTGGGGGAGAGGATGGTGGCATAGTCCACGCCATTGCCGGTGGCGAGCGTGCTGTGGTTGTAGGGGGCGGACGTGCTGTCCATGCCAGCCACGCCGCCCGCCACCAGGCTGCTCCAGGTGGCCAGGACCGGCGCCACGTCGGTGGCGGAGGCCACGGAACCGTTCACCTGGGTACTGGCCACGTAGGACCCGGACAGCAGGTTGTCCGTGCTGTTGGCCGTGATGCTGCCGATGAGGGTGGACACGCTGGTGGTGTCGTTCATCAGGGTGGCCGTGATGCTGTTGCCGGACTGGTTGATGGTCACCGTATAGTCGGTGCCGGCAGTCAGGTTGAACGGCAGGCTTTCGGTCACGCCGGGGTTGGTGCCGCCGAAATTGTTGACGCTGACGCTGGAGTTGGTTGTCTTGCCGGAGGCCGCATTCCACACCGTGAAATCCGCTTCGCTGCCCAGGCTTCCGCTCTGGTTGCCGTAGCCATTGCTGTTGATGCTGAAGGATCCGCTGTCCCCGGTTTTCGATCCGAAAAACGAGAACGCCCAGGTATACCCCGTGCCGTTGGCGGGCAGCTGGTTCACGGAAAAGTGGTAGGAGAGC
Organism: Betaproteobacteria bacterium; assembly: GCA_028866015.1. Lineage (GTDB taxonomy): Bacteria > Pseudomonadota > Gammaproteobacteria > Burkholderiales > Ferrovaceae > JAKBAT01. The sequence continues at coordinate 101 of JAGWIW010000125.1, read as the reverse complement.
GACGTCACCTGCGCGGCGGTGTTGGGCACGATCGAGGCGTCGGTGATGGAGCCGGGCGTGAAGGCCGCGCCGCCGATGCTGACGGTGTCCGTGGCCTGCCC
>JAGWIW010000124.1 GCA_028866015.1 Betaproteobacteria bacterium | reverse complement strand
AGCCGTTCGAAACGCCAAGGATGCGGTGCTTGAAAGCCTCGACTTCCTCGCCTCGGACAAGCCTGCGAACCTTCTGTACTTCATCACTCTCTTCAACATTTTCAGGGACTTCATTGAACCGCCCCGGGATTGTCGGAGGCCCTAACTCCTGAGAGGAAGGGTCTACGATGAGCAAGACGACGAACAAGTTTGCCCCTGAGGTGCGCGAGCGGGCAGTCCGCCTGGTGCTGGATCAGGAGGGCGAGCATCCGTCCCGCTGGGCGGCTATCACCTCCATTGCTGCCATGATTGGTTGTTCCGGCCACACGCTGCTGGAGTGGGTGAAGAAGGCCGAGGTGAACAGCGGCAAGCGCGCCGGCGTTTCGACCGAGCTGGCAGATCGCTTGAAGGCACTGGAACGCGAGAACCGCGAGCTGCGGCAGGCCAACGAGATCCTGCGCAAGGCGTCTGCATATTTTGCCCAGGCGGAGCTCGACCGCCCGTTCAAGCGATGACCAGCTTCATTGATGAGCATCGGGGTGAGTATGGGGTCGAGCCGATCTGCCGGGTATTGCCGATCGCCCCATCCACCTACCATGAGCGTGTGGCGCAGCGTCGCGATCCCTCGCGTCGGTCACCGCGTGCCCAACGTGACGAGGCGATGAGGCCCGAGGTTCGGCGCGTGTTCGATGCCAACTTCAAGGTCTATGGCGTGCGCAAGGTGTGGCGGCAGATGCAGCGCGAGGGCTTCGACATTGCCCGTTGCACGGTGGAACGGCTGATGCGCGAGTTGGGCTTGCAGGGTGTGATCCGGGGCAAGCCGGTGAAGACGACGATCAGCGACAAGGCAGCGCCGTGTCCGCTCGATCAGGTCAACCGTCAGTTCCATGCGCCGGCGCCGAACATGCTGTGGGTGTCGGACTTCACTTACGTCGCGACCTGGGCGGGGTTCGTCTACGTGGCCTTCGTGATCGACGTCTACGCCCGCTATATCGTGGGCTGGCGGGTGAGCAGGACGGCGCATGCCAGCTTCGTGCTGGATGCCCTGGAGCAGGCGATCCATGATCGGCGGCCTGTTCACCGTGGCGGTCTGATCCACCACAGCGACCGCGGCAGCCAATATGTCTCGATCAAGTATACCGAGCGCCTTGCCGAGGCCGGGATCGAGCCATCGGTTGGGAGCGTTGGTGACAGCTACGACAACGCCTTGGCCGAGACGATCAACGGTCTTTACAAGGCCGAGGTCATCCACCGGCGAGGACCGTGGCGATCCTTTGAAGCCGTGGAATACGCCACGCTCGAATGGGTGGACTGGTTCAACAACCGCCGTCTGCTCGCGCCCATCGGCAATATACCGCCGGCCGAAGCCGAGGAACGCTATTACGCCATGCTGGACGACACCCCAATGGCCGCATAATTTAAACCGAATGGCCTCCAGCAATCCCGGGGCGGTTCAAAGTACTTGGTGTCGTTCATCGGAAAGGGGGCCGGCAACGCAACTCTCGCCGGCATCTATCACATCGGCGCTTCGCAAATGCTCGACTATCACGGCTATTGCACCTTTCCCGGCAACCGCGAGCTCGAAGAACTGGGCATGGCGGGGCGGACACCGGATATGGCCTCGTGCCTCGCATTCGATCTCGAGCGCCTCGATCATCATGCCGAGTGGATCGGACGGCTCGTCATCACCTGGCCCTTGCCATACCGGCAATGGTGGCGATGGGCGAAGAATGGGACATTTCCGGTCGCCGCAATCGAAGCCGAAAGCCGGTTTGTCCGCAACATGCCGGACTGGCACGATCTGATCCTGACATGGCACGAATTGCAATCCCTGCCCGCATCCTGGTGTGCAACATTGGCCCAGTGGCGAGGCATCT
>JAGWIW010000123.1 GCA_028866015.1 Betaproteobacteria bacterium | reverse complement strand
ATCGGTCTCGCCGCCGGTTGCCAGCGAGACAAGGTCGTATTCGAGGTGCCCGCCATTCGAGAGATTAAGCGTCGCAGCGTCGGCGTCGATGCCGGCGACATCCGCCAGGATCATCCGCGCTCCGGCACGCTCTGCCAGCGGCGCCAAGTCGATAAACAAGTCCTTTGCGCGGTAGAACCCGGCCAACCAGCCTGGAAACATGCCGGAATAGGCCGTGTGCCGCGACGAGGTTACAAGCAGGCGCTCGGTACCGGACGTGGGCCGCCGCGCCCAGTCCGCAAGCACGGCCAGATGCGCATGTCCGCCACCTGCTAGAACCACTCTCTTGGCCATGGAATTTTTGACTGCTCCTGCCGAACGGATATCTGTCGTTCGACATGAGCGCTCCTTACAAGAGTTGGAGCCTGCGCCAGGAAAAGGTCGGTAGGTCTCATATCGCGCCTGGTGAACGCTTGGAAGGTTGGCTGTAGCAAACACCGAACTGGCGGCTCGGGTGCGTACAGCTGTAGCCACTGATGCCGAAATTTCCCAAAATCGAAATATGGGCGGCATCTGCCTCATCCTGCGGGGCAACATGACGGGCAGCGAGGCTTGCATTCAGGGGGTGCACAACAAGGCGCACCCCGCCGCTAATTGACCGCGAGCCGCACCCTCACCAGCGAATGAGGCGGGGGATGACAATCCGCCCCAAGAGCGCGCTCACGGCAACGACTCCTCCATGCCAAATGCCGATGTGGACGATGTCGTTATAGGCACAGTGAAACGAGAAGGCGAAGATCCCGAAGCTGCCCGCGGCAATGCCGGCCAGCAGCCCCGCCCGCTCGGGCGAAGTCGGCGCTCCACGACGCAGCCACAAGACAAGGACTAAAAAGGTCAGCATACCGAGGCCACTGCCGGCGATCAGGCAATCGAACCCATTTGCAGCCTGAATCCCGGTCACCCCGAAGTCCAGGCGGCCGGCACCCGACACAAGCGCCGCAAGAGGCAGAAGCGCGGTCATTGCCGCAGCCCACTTCCACCCGCTGTGATCGCTGCCGACCCTCGGCCTGCCCATCATGATGGCGGTGACGGAAGCCGCGAGGCCAAGCAGAAAGAACAGCCCTGTAGCGAGGACGAAGATCGGCTTGGGATCGCCCGCGAGCACGTCCGGGCGAATGCCGAACAGCAGGCCGACAAGCGCGACGGTCACGCCCAGCCCGCCAAGCGCAAGGGCCATTCCACTCGAGAACTTCATCGGCCGGACCGGCTTAAGGTCGCCGACGAGGTCTGCAATGAGCATGTTGGTATCGCGATTCATCGTAATCATGCCTTTTCGATCATCGCGCTGAGCTTCTTGAGCCCGCGATGAATGTTCACCTTTATCAGGCTCTCGCTCTGGCCGCAGGCAGTTGCCGCTTCGGCAATTGAGAGACCTTCGATCTTGACCAGTTCGATGGCCCGGGCCTGCCCTTGGGGCAACTGCTCGAACAACCGCTCCAGGCTGATCCGCGCCGCGATCGCCGGTTCTTCGTCAACGCCGGCGAGATTGTGATCCAATTCTTCCTCGGCCGCCCGGTAGAACCGCCTGAGCTGATCGACCCAGCGATACCGCGCGATCGCAGCAAGCCACGGCAGAAACGCGCGCGCCGGATCGTAGGTCGCCAGTTTCTGGTGCAGCGCCATCAGGGTTTCCTGAACCAGATCGTCGAGATGATTTGGAGCCACGCGGCGTCCGAAATAGCCCCTGAGCCAATGCTGGCACTCCGTCAGCAGCGCATGATACGCGGCGCGGTCGCCACCTTGCGCCAATGCCGTCAAGCGGGCGAGCGAGGTTTCGTCCGCCTTCATGCCTTGCGCTTTCCGGCAAGCAGGTTGTCGAGCGAGAACAGACCGGCCCCCCTCA
>JAGWIW010000122.1 GCA_028866015.1 Betaproteobacteria bacterium | reverse complement strand
TTCGGCCAGATTCTCGTGCCTGTTGAGGAAGTGGTCGAAATGAAGGGCGGCCAGAAAAGCATCAGCGAGCGCAAGTTTTTCCCGGGTTATCTGCTGGTCCAGATGGAAATGACCGACGAAAGCTGGCATCTGGTCAAAAGCACGCCCAAGGTCACGGGTTTTGTGGGCGGTCGTGCCAACAAGCCCACGCCGATCACGGACAAGGAAGTGGACAACATCATGCACCAGGTGCAGGAAGGCGTGGAAAAGCCGCGCCCCAAGGTGTTGTTCGAAGTGGGCGAGTCGGTGCGCGTCAAGGATGGCCCGTTCACCGATTTCCACGGCAACGTGGAAGAGGTCAATTACGACAAGAACAAGCTGCGCGTGTCGGTGCTGATTTTTGGCCGCGCCACGCCGGTGGAGCTGGATTTCGGGCAGGTGGAAAAGGGCTGACGCAACGCGTCGGCCCGGCCCGAACGCGGGGCTTCTTGCGAAGCCTGGCGTTTTCCCGGGGAGGGTGGTGTCTTTTCACCATCCGATTGAACCCATACAAATGGAGCTGAAATGGCAAAGAAAATCGTAGGTTATATCAAGTTGCAGGTCCCTGCGGGCAAGGCAAATCCCAGCCCGCCCATTGGCCCGGCCCTGGGCCAGCGCGGCCTCAACATCATGGAATTCTGCAAGGCCTTCAATGCCCAGACACAGGGCATGGAGGTCGGTTTGCCGGTCCCGGTGGTGATTACCGCCTATGCCGACAAGAGCTTCACGTTCATCATGAAAACCCCGCCGGCCACGGTCCTGATCAAAAAGGCTGCCGGCGTCACCAAGGGAAGTCCCAAGCCGCATACCGACAAGGTGGGCAAGCTGACCCGCGCACAAGCGGAAGCCATTGCCACTACCAAGATGCCTGACCTGACTGCGTCCGACCTGGATGCGGCAGTTCGTACGGTGGCAGGTAGCGCGCGCAGCATGGGCATTGAAGTGGAAGGGGTGAAATGATGGCGAACGTATCCAAGCGACACAAGGCCCTGCGGGCCGAAATAGACCGCAGCAAATCCTACCCTGTGGCAGGCGCGCTGGAACTGGTCAAGAAAACAGCCACGGCAAAGTTCGATGAGTCTGTCGACGTGGCGGTCAACCTCGGCATTGATGCCAAGAAATCCGACCAGCAGGTGCGCGGTTCCGTCGTGCTGCCGCGCGGTACCGGCAAAACCATGCGCGTGGCGGTATTCGCCCAGGGCGATAACGCAGAAAAGGCCCGGGCTGCCGGCGCCGAACACGTGGGTTTTGAAGATCTGGCGGAAAAGATCAAGGGCGGCTTCATGGATTTCGACGTGGTTATCGCCACGCCTGATGCCATGCGCATCGTCGGCCCCCTGGGACAGGTGCTCGGACCCCGCGGCCTGATGCCGAACCCGAAAGTGGGTACTGTGTCCGCCGATGTGGCGGGCGCCGTCAAGAATGCCAAGGCAGGCCAGGTGCAGTACCGCACCGACAAGGCCGGTCTGGTGCACTGCTCGATCGGGCGCGCTTCCTTCACGGTGGACGCGCTGCAAGAGAACCTGGTTGCCCTGCTTGGTGCGCTCAACCGTGCGCGTCCGGCAACGGCCAAAGGGATCTACCTGAAAAAGATTTCAGTTTCCAGCACCATGGGCGTCGGCATCCGCGTGGATGGTTCGACCCTGTCGTTGTAAGGAAACAGCACAGACTTTGGGCAGCCGGGACTCGTGCCCGGCTGGACATCAAAGACCGTAGGGACCCTGGCCGCATCGGGGTTTAATCGCCGCAAGGCAGCCTACGCAGATGGCGCACCCTGATTGAAGGTCAAGTTTCATTGGTGGCTGTAGGCACCAAAGCCCTGAAAGAAGGACGCCGTGGTTGGAACCGCGGTACGCCGCGGTTCTGCAAT
>JAGWIW010000054.1 GCA_028866015.1 Betaproteobacteria bacterium | reverse complement strand
CCCTGCTGCCGGGGCCGTTGCTGCTGGTGGTGAGCGCCGACCTCTACACCACCTTCGACTATGCCCGCCTGCTGCGCCGCGCGGCCGAACTGGAGGGGCAGGCGGACACCGACGCGCATCTGGTGCTGGTGGCGGATCCGGCGTGCCCGAAGGATTTTTCCTTGCAGGACGGGCGGGTGGTCCCGCCCGGGCAAAACGCCGGCACCTATGGCAACATGGGCATTTACCGTCGCGCGTTTTTCGAAACACTCGCTCCCGGGCATCCGGCCGAACTGGGCCCCATGCTGCGGGCTGCCGTGGCGGCCGGGCGGGTGAGCGGCGAATGGTTTGACGGCAGCTGGGCCAACGTGGGCACGGTGGCCGATCTCGATCGACTGAATGGCGCAGGAGAATCCGGTTGAACAGTCCCGTTCCTTCCCTCAAATCCTACCAGGCACGCCGCCGCAAGCTGGCCCGCGCCCTGGCCGGCGGTGTGGCGGTGTTGCCCACGGCACCGGAACGCACGCGCAATGCCGACACCCATTATCCCTACCGCTGGGACAGCCATTTCCATTACCTCACGGGGTTCCACGAACCGGAAGCGGTGCTGGTGATCCTGGGCGGTAGCGCGCCGCGCAGCGTGCTGTTCTGCCGTGCGCGCGATCCCCTCGGGGAATTGTGGGAAGGCGTGCGCGTGGGGCCGCGCGCTGCCGTGAGCCGCTATGGCGTGGACGAAGCCTGGCCCATCGACCAGCTGGACCGGCGCCTGCCGGCGCTGCTGGCCAACCGCCCCAGCCTGCACACGCCCATCGGGGCCGACGCCGACTGGGACGCGCGCGTGACGGGCTGGCTCAACGCCGTGCGGCGCCAGGTGCGCAGCGGGGTGACGGCGCCCGACACCCTGTGCGACGTGCGCCAGGCCGTGAACGAAATGCGCCTGGTGAAAGATGCGGGAGAGCTGGCGCTCATGAAGCAGGCCGCCGCCATTTCCGTCTCGGCCCACCGGCGCGCCATGCTCGCCACGGCGCCGGGGCGCCATGAATTCGAAGTGGAAGCCGAACTGCTGCACGAGTTCCGCCGCCACGGGGCCGAAGCCCCGGCCTATCCCTCCATCGTGGCGGGCGGCGCCAACGCCTGCATCCTGCACTATGTGGAAAACCGCGCGCCCCTGCGCGCGGGTGACCTGCTGCTGATCGATGCCGGCTGCGAATGGCAGGGCTACGCCGCCGACATCACCCGCACCTTCCCCGTCAGCGGCCGCTTCAGCGGCCCGCAGCGCGATCTCTACCAGCTGGTGCTGGCGGCCCAGCAGGCCGCCTTGGCCCGCATCCGGCCGCGCGCGCCCTTTGCGGCCTACCATGAGGCGGCCGTGCGCGTGCTGGTGCGCGGCCTGATCGACCTCAAGCTGTGCCGAGGCAGCGTGGACGGCGTGATCGAATCGGGCGACTACCGGCGCTTTTACATGCACCGCACCGGCCACTGGCTGGGGCGCGACGTGCACGACGTGGGCGACTACAGCGTGAACGGCCGCTCGCGCCCGCTCGTGCCGGGCATGGTGCTGACCGTGGAGCCGGGGCTGTACGTGCGCCCCGCACCCAAGGTGCCCAAGGCCTTCCACCACATCGGCATCCGCATCGAGGACGACGTGGTGGTGACCCCGTCCGGCCACCGCGTGCTCACGGACGGCGCGCCCAAAACGGTGGACGAGATCGAAGCCTGGATGGCGTCGTCATGAGCGACGTCATGATCGTGGGCGGCGGGCCGGTGGGGGCGGCAGCGGCGCTGGCGCTGGCCCAGGCCGGGCATGCCGTGACGGTGCTGGAAGCGCGCCCCACGGCAACGGCAGACGACCGCCGCACGCTGGCCATTGCCTACGGCAGCCAGCAGATCCTGGCCGGGCTCGGTGCCTGGCCCGCAGAATCCACCCCCATCGCGGACATCCACGTGAGCCAGCGCGGCCATTTCGGCCAGACGGTGCTGACCGCGGCGGAAGCCGGCGTGCCGGCACTGGGTTACGTGTTGCGCTACAACGCGCTGGTGGAAGCCCAGGCGCGCGCGCTGGCGGCCACGCCCGCCATCACGCTGGTGACCGGGGCCACGGTGGAAGCCGTGACGCCGGGGGAAGGCAGCGCCGAAGTGGTGTGGCGCCAGCAGGGCGATACCCTGCGCCGGCACACGCCGCTCGCCGTGCTGGCGGACGGCGGGCGCGCCCTCACGGCCGCCACCTTTGGCACGCCGGAAGAGCGGCCTTACACCCAGGTGGCCCTGGTGGGCCAGGTGCACACCGACCAGCCCCATCACGGTCGCGCCTATGAACGTTTCACGCCCTCCGGCCCGGTGGCCCTGCTGCCTTACGAGCGCCATTACGCGCTGGTGTGGACCGGCACCCAGGCCGCGGTGGAAGCCCTGATCGCGCTGCCGGAAGCGGAATTCCTGCATCGCCTGCAGGACTGGTTTGGCGACCGTGCCGGAACGTTCCTGCGCGTTGCTTCGCGCAGCTGGTTTCCGCTCACGCTCAAGGTGGTGCGCGAAGTGGCGCGCCCGCACGTGCTGTGCATCGGCAACGCGGCGCAGACCATGCATCCCGTGGCAGGCCAGGGTTTCAACCTCGGCCTGCGTGACGCGGCGGCGCTGGGTGCGGTGGCGCGCGCACGCCTGCCCGGTGCGCTGGGCGATGCCGCCATGCTGTCGGATTACCTGGCGCGACGCCGGCTTGATCGCAAGGTGGGCATCGGCATCACCCACGCGCTGGTGTCGGGTTTCTCCAACGACTGGCCGCTGCTGCCGCTGTTGCGCGGCAAGGCGCTGACCGCCATGAACCTGTGGCCCTGGAGCCGGCGCGCGCTGGCCCGCCTCATGATGTACGGCATGGCCGGCTCCTGATGCGCGCGCGCAGCGACACACCCTGGGACGTGGTGGTGGTGGGCGCCGGCATCACCGGCGTGGCGCTGGGCCTGGCCCTGCACCAGGCGGGCCTGCGCGTGCGCGTGCTGGACCGTGCCGTGGCCCCGCCCTTTGTGCCTGATCCCGCCTTCGACCCGCGCATCTATGCCCTGAGCGCTGCCAGCCAGTCCTTCCTGGCGCGCGTGGGCGGCTGGCAGGCCATGGATGCCGCCCGCATCGAACCCATCCGCGCCATGGACATCCAGGGCGACGGCCAGGGGCGCCTGCATTTCGACGCGGCCGGCGCGGACCGCCCGCTGGGGTACATCGCGGAATCGGCAGCGCTGCTGGACGGATTGCTGGCGGTGGTGCGGCGCACGGCGCCGGACCTGGTGGAGGCGCCGGTTTCCGTTCGCCTGGAAACCGGCGTGGCCGGAGAAACGGCACCGCGCCGTGACCACATCACCCTGCACTGCGCCGCTTCCCCTTCCACTGCCACCACAACCTACCGGACGCGCCTGCTGGTGGCTGCGGACGGGCTCCAGTCCTCGCTGCGCGAGCAGCTCGGCATCGCCGCCCACTTCCGGCCCTACGGCCAGACCGCCGTGGTGGCCAATTACGAAAGCGATCTGGCGCACGGCGGCGTGGCCCGCCAGTGGTTCCTGCAGGGCGAAGTGGTGGCGCTGCTGCCGCTGCCGGGGAACCTTGTGTCGCTGGTCTGGTCTGCAAGGGAAGAACATGCGCAAACGCTGCTGGCCCTGACGCCGCAGGAGCGCACGGCGGCCCTGCAGGCCGTGGTGGGCTACGGCGTGGGCACCCTGGTGGAACGTTCCAGGCCGGCCGGGTTTCCCCTGCGCTGGATGCGGGCGGAACGCCTCACGGCGCCACGCGCGGTGCTGGTGGGCGATGCCGCCCACGGCGTGCACCCCATGGCGGGACAGGGACTCAACCTGGGCCTGCAGGACGCGGCCACGCTGGCCGAGCTGCTGATTCACCGCGGTGAAGGGCCGGACTGCGGCGACGCCGGCCTGCTGCGCCGCTATGCCCGGGCGCGGGTGGAACCGGTGTGGGCCATGCAGGGACTGACCGACGGCCTGTACCGCCTGTTCGGCGAAGCGCGCTGGGGCCTGCCTTTCGCACGCAACTGGGGCATGAGCCAGGTGGACCGCTTGTCCGGGCTCAAGCGCCTGCTGATCAATCAAGCCAATCGATGAAAAGGAATCACCCCATGCCGTACAGGATTCATAAAACCGGGCGCCTGGCCGCCCTGCTGTTGGGCCTCACCCTGGCGCTGGGCGCCCGGGCCGATGCCAGTGCCGTGCGCCACCTGCTGGAGCATCGCCAGCCCAAGATTGCGGGCCACATCCTGAGCGTCAACCCCGCCCACGTGCTGGGGCTTTACGAAATCTACACGGACGACCGCCAGATCCTTTATACGGACGAAGGGGTGAACTACCTGATCGCGGGCGACATCCATGATGCGCGCACGCTCAAGGACCTCACGGAAGAGCGTCTGGCCGTGCTCAACGCCATTCCGCCTTCGTCGCTGCCGCTCAACCTTGCAATCAAGCGCGTGAAGGGCAACGGCAAGCGCATGCTGGTGGTATTTTCCGATCCGGACTGCCCCTACTGCCGCAAGCTGGAAAAGGAGATGACGGGCATCACGGACGTCACCATCTACACGTTCCTCTATCCCATCGATTCGCTGCACCCGCAGGCCTCGGAGCACGCGCGGGACATCTGGTGCGCGCCCGATCGCCAGAAAGCCTGGGAAGACTACCTGCTGCACCACGTGACGCCGCCCACAAGGAATTGCGCCAATCCGCTCCAGCAGGTTCAGGAGCTCGGCACCAAATACCGCCTGACCGGCACGCCCACCCTGGTGTTTGGCGACGGCCGGGTGGTGGCGGGCCTGTTGCGGCGGGACGAACTGGAAAAGGCCCTGGGTTCCCACTGAACCCGGGGGTGAGGCGCGCCTAGAAGCGCCGGTAGAGCGGATCGTTGCGGTCGAGCAGGGCGCTCGCCGCCTCGAACTCCGGATAGAGTTCGCCCACCAGCTGCCAGAAGTCGTGGCTGTGGTTGAGGTGCCTGAGGTGCGCCACTTCGTGCGCCACCACGTAGTCGATTTCCGCGGGAGAGGCTTTCAGCAGGCGCCAGTTGAGGCGGATCTCGCCACGGTTGTTGCAGCTGCCCCAGCGTCCCAGGGCGTTGGACAGCTGCACGCGCGGCATGGGCAGGCCCAGCCTGGCGCTGAAATGGGCCACCCGTTCGCGCAGCAGCGGCAGGGCCTGCGCGCGGTACCATTCTTCCACCAGGAATTTCACGGGGCCGGCCTCGGGGTCCACTTCAATCACGCCGTCCGCTTCCGGCAGCAGGGACAGCTGGGTGGTGGCAAAGCGCAGCCGGCGCGTGCCGCCCAGCCAGGGCAGCAGTTCGCCGTCGCGGAACTGGGGCGCTTCGGGTACGGCCCGTTCGCGCCAGTGGTCCAGTTTCTTTTTGACCCAGGGCCATTGTTCGCGAATGGCCTGCTCCACCGAACCCAGCGTCACCCAGGGCGGTATGGCCACGGTCAGCCCGGTGTGGTCCACCAGCAGGCCAATGCTGCGCCGGCGCGCGCGGCGCGCCACGCTGTACTGCACTTCTTCCTCGCCGATGCGCAGGCGGTGGCGCCGCGGCGGGCGCGTGACCAGAGCCGCGCTTGCCTGCGACTTGCTGCGCCGGTTGTAGGGCAGGGCGCTGGAACCGCTCCAGGATTCCAGCTGCGCTTCGATCCAGGCTTCCACTTCCTTCATCACTTCGGCGCCATCACGCCCGGCCGTGGCAATGGGGGCGCCGATGCGCACGTGGATGGTGCCCGGATGGCGCTTCAGGGGATTCTTTTTCCACAGCCGTCCGGCGTCGTGGGCAAAAGGCACCACTGGCACCCCGGCGGCCGCCGCCAGCAGGCTGCCGCTGGGCGCGTAGCGCGCACGGTAGCCGAAAGGCACGCGCGTGCCTTCAGGAAAGATGATCACGTCCAGCCCGGCCTTCAGGCGCGCTTCGCCCTGCAGGCGTACCTGCTGGTAGGCTTCGCGCCGCTGGTCGCGGTCGATGGCGATGGGATCGAGCAGGCGCATGCCCCAGCCGAAGAACGGCATGGACAGCAGCTCCTGCTTGATGACGAAACTGTGCGGCGGGAAAAAGGCGGGAAAGAACATGGTCTCCCAGTCCGACTGGTGCTTGGCCAGCACCACGCACGGTTCCTTGGGCAGGTGCTCCCAGCCGTCCACCGTGTAGCGCACGCCGCACAGGAGCGTGCCCAGGCGGATCATGACGCGGCACCAGGCCCCGGAAAAATAGCGCGGACCGGCCTTCCACAGCGGGGCCGAGAGCAGCATGAGCAGGGCGTACAGCGGCGTGAGGACGATCTGGCAGAGCAGGAACAGGCCGGACCGGAGTGCGATCATGCGGCTTTTCCGATGATGGCGCGCGCGGCTTCGGCGAGGTCGGCAAACACCGGAGTGCCTTCCGGCAGGCCGCCGGCTTCCAGCGTCTTCTGGCCCTTGCCGGTGAGCACCAGCATGGGTTGCGCCCCGGCGTTGGCGGCGGCCACCAGGTCGCGCAGCGAATCGCCCACGGCCGGTACATGGCCGAGGGGAATGTTGTAGCGCTGCTGGATTTCCTCGAACAGCCCGGTGGCGGGCTTGCGGCAGTTGCAGCGCGCCTCGTTGGCATGGGGGCAGAAGAAAATCGCATCCAGCATGGCGCCCTGCTGGGCCAGCGCATCGATCATCTTGTGGTGGATGGCGTTGAGGGTGGCCAGGTCGAACAGGCCGCGCGCGATGCCGGACTGGTTGGTGGCCACCACCACGCGGTAGCCCGCCTGGTTCAGGCGCGCGATGGCTTCCAGGCTGCCCGGAATGGGGCGCCATTCGTCCGGCGTCTTGATGTAGCGGTCGCTGTCGAAGTTGATCACGCCGTCACGGTCCAGGATGACAAGCGGCATGGCGTCAGGCTCCCAGGCGCGAAATGTCGGCCACCTGGTTCATCAGGCGTTCCAGGCGGGCCAGCAGCGCCAGGCGGTTGGCGCGCAGCGCCGCATCCTCGCACAGCACCATCACGTCCGTGAAAAAGCGGTCCACCGGCTCGCGCAGGCTGGCCAGCCGGCACAGGGCCGCCGTGTAGTCCAGGTGCACCAGGTGGTTGTCCACGTCCGGTTCCACCGCCAGCAGCGCGTCATGCAGGGCCCGCTCCGCCGCTTCCATGAACCGTGCGGGGTCGGGCGGAAGCAGGTGTGCGGCATCGGCTTCCGTGGACTTGCGCAGCAGGTTGCGGATGCGCTTGTTGGCGGCGGCCAGCGCCTGCGCTTCCGGCAGGGCGCGGAAGGCACGCACGGCATCCAGTCGCAGCGGCACGCGGTCCAGCCGCACCAGCGGCTGTGACAGCACGGAGTCGGTTTCCTCGGCGCTGTAGCCGCGTTCGCGCAGCACGCCGCGCAGGCGTTCGCGCAGGAATTCGGTGAGTTCGGAGAGCGTGGCGGGCGCCAGCGTTTCCGGAGGAAAGCCGTCCACCGCATGCTGCAGCAGCTGCGGCAGTTCCAGCGGCAGGCCCTGTTCCATCAGGATGCGGATCACGCCCAGGGCGGCGCGGCGCAGCCCGAAGGGGTCGCGGTCGCCGGTGGGCGCCTGGCCGATGCCGTGCATGCCGGCCAGGGTGTCCAGCTTGTCGGCCAGCGCCACGGCCGCACCCAGCGCCCCTTGCGGCAGGCTGTCCTGGGCGAAGCGCGGATGGTAATGGGCGGCGATGGCATCGGCCACGTCGGCAGCCTCGCCGTCATGCAGGGCGTAATGGCGGCCCATGAGGCCCTGCAGTTCGGGAAACTCGCCCACCATGTCGGTGAGCAGGTCCGCCTTCATGAGCTGCGCTGCCCGCCGTGCAGCCGCGGCATCGGCCCCCAGCAGGTCGGCCACGGTGCCGGCCAGGCGCTCCAGGCGCCCCACGCGCGCCAGCATGCTGCCCAGGCGGTTGTGATACACCACGTCGGCCAGTCGCGGCAGGCGGTCGGCCAGCCGCGTCTTGCGGTCCTGCTCGAAAAAGAAGCGGGCGTCGGACAGGCGTGCGCGCAGCACGCGCTCGTTGCCGCGCACGATGGCTTCGGGCGTGGGCGTGTCCAGGTTGCTCACCAGCAGGAAACGCGGCAGCAGGCGGCCTTGCGCGTCGCCCAGCGGAAAATATTTCTGGTGCTGCTGCATGGACAGGATCAGGCATTCCTGCGGCACCGACAGGAATTCGGGGTCGAACTGCCCTTCCAGCACGGCCTGCCATTCCACCAGGGCGGTCACTTCGTCCAGCAGCGCGTCTTCCGCCAGCACGCGGGCATCTCCCGCGGCGGCCTGGAGGGCGGCGGCAATGCGCGCGCGGCGCGCGCCGAAGTCGGCGATTACGCGCCCGCGGCTTTCCAGCAGCGCCGCATAGTCTTGCGCCTCGGCGATTTCAATGGGGCCGTGGCTCAGGAACCGGTGGCCCAGGGTGCTGCGTCCGGCCGTGAGTCCCAGTACCGACACCGGCAGTACGTCGGGTCCATGCAGCACCACCAGGCCGTGCACGGGGCGCACGAACTGCGCCTCGCCCGCACCCCAGCGCATCACCTTGGCCACCGGCAGGCGCGACAGCGCCGTGGCCAGCAGTTCCGGCAGGGCCTGGGCCAGGGTCTGTCCCGGCTGCACCGACACGTGGGCGAACACGCTCTGGCCCTTGGCGTCGGTGGCGCGCGTGAGCGCTTCCACCGGCACGCCGCAGGAGCGGGCAAAACCGCTCAGGGCCGGAGTGGGCGTGCCGTCAGGCTTGAAGGCGGCGGCTTCACTGGGGCCGCGCCGCTCCACCGTGCGGTCCGGCTGGCGTGCAGCCACCCCGGGCAGCAGCAGGCCCAGGCGGCGGGGCGAGGCATAAGCCTGCACCGGCGTGTCGGCGGCCACGAACTGCTGCGCCGCCAGCAGCGCCTGCAGGCTGGAGGCCAAGGTGTCGCCCAGGCGTGCCAGTTGTTTGGGCGGCAGTTCTTCCGTGCGCAGTTCGATCAGCAGGGCGGCGCTCATGGCTGGCCTCCCGCAGTGCGCGCCAGCATGGGAAAGCCCAGGCGTTCACGTGATTCAAAATAGGCCTGCGCCACCTGGCGCGCCAGGGTGCGGATGCGCCCGATGTAGGCGGCGCGTTCGGTCACGGAAATGGCGCCGCGCGCGTCCAGCAGGTTGAAGGTGTGCGAGCACTTGAGCACCAGCTCGTAGCCCGGCAGGGGCAGGCCGGCCGCGATCAGGCGCGCCGCTTCCGACTCGAAGCCGGCGAACTGGCGGAACAGCCATTCGGTGTTGCTCTGCTCGAAGTTGTAGCGCGACTGCTCCACTTCGTTCTGGTGGTACACGTCGCCGTAGGTGAGGCCCGGCGTCCACACCAGGTCGAAAATGTTGTCGCAGCCCTGCAGGTACATGGCCAGCCGCTCGATGCCGTAGGTGATCTCTCCCAGCACCGGCTTGCAGATGAGTCCGCCCACTTCCTGGAAATAGGTGAACTGGGTCACTTCCATGCCGTTGAGCCACACTTCCCAGCCCAGGCCCCAGGCCCCGAGGGTGGGGTTTTCCCAGTCGTCTTCCACAAAGCGGATGTCGTTCACGGTGGGGTCGATGCCCAGCGCCGCCAGCGAACCCAGGTAGCGTTCCTGGATGTCGGCGGGGGCGGGCTTCATCACCACCTGGAACTGGTAGTAATGCTGCAGGCGGTTGGGGTTTTCGCCGTAGCGCCCGTCCTTGGGGCGGCGCGAGGGCTGCACGTAGGCGGCATTCCAGGGCTCGGGCCCGAGCGCGCGCAGGAAGGTGGCGGTATGCGACGTGCCGGCGCCCACTTCCATGTCGAAGGGCTGGAGCAGGGCGCAGCCCTGTTCGTGCCAGTAATGCTGCAGGCGCAGGATGATTTCCTGGAAAGTGAGGGTCATGGGGTCACGGGCGGCGGTTGAACGGTTGCAGGGCGCCCAGCAGGC
>JAGWIW010000121.1 GCA_028866015.1 Betaproteobacteria bacterium | reverse complement strand
GCGAAACGCTGTCGGCGGGAACAGCCGTTTTCCAGCCCTGGCTTTCCTTGAACGATTGGGGTGCGGGCGCAGAGTCCGGCACCTGGTAGGTGGGCGCCAGCGAACAGGCACCCAGCATCAGGGCCAATGCGGAGGGGATCAGGCGCTTGTTCATTTTCCGTTCCGCGAAGTCTGGGGCAGCGTCTGCGGCTTCACCGCCTGCCCGCTCACCAGGGAGTCGGACGGGTTGAGGATGATGGACTGGTCGGCCGAAAGGCCTGCCAGCACTTCCACTTCCTTGCCGAAATCGCGTCCCATGGTGACCGTTTGCAGGACCACCTTGTTGTCCTGTCCCACCACAGCCACCTGCATGCCTTCGGGACGGAACAGCAGGCTGTTGGCAGACACCCGCAGCGATCCGGGATGGGTCTTGAGCTTGAAATGCACTTCCCCATAACCGCCTGGCAGCAGGGCGCCTGACGCATTGTCGACTTCCAGCTGTACCAGCAGGGTGTGGGAGGCAGGATCGATGGCGTTGGCCGTGTTCAGGAGCTTCGCCTCAAAGACACGGCCCGGATGCTCGCGCACCTGCAGTTCGGCCTTGTCGCCCATTCCCATGTCCTGCGCGTAACTTTCCGGAACCTGGGCGTACACCCGCAGGCGCCGGATGGCCGCCATGTGAAACAGTTCGCGCGCCTTGCCGCTGCCAGTGCCGGCATCGATCAGGTCGCCCACATCGATGTTGCGCGCTGTGATCACTCCGTCAAACGGAGCCACGATGCGCTTGAAACTTTCCAGCTCGCGCAGGCGATGCAGGTTGGCGCGGGCCGAAGCCAGCGCAGCCTGCTTGGCCGCCGCATCGCCGATCTTGTTGTCGGCATCCTGTTGCGAAACCGTCTTGGTGGCGAGCAATGCTTTCCAGCGCTTGGCCGTGAGTTGCGCCAGGTCGTTGTTCGCTTCGGCCGTCTGCAGATCGGCTTCGGCCTGGAGCACCTGCTGATCCACTTCAGGCGTGTCGATCTCAGCCAGCAGCTGCCCCGCCTTGACCGTCGTCCCGATGTCCACCAGCCAGCGTTTCAGATAACCGTTGGTGCGGGCATAAATGGGGGTGTCGGTAAAGGCCTGCAGCGTTCCAGGCAGGATCAGGTCCTCGCTGGCCGCTTCTGCGGAAGGCTTGGTGACCATCACCGGAATCGCGGATTCCTGGCGGGCTTCCTGCGCCAGAGCATCCTGCGCGCGCATACGGCTGAAGATCCCCCACCCGGCCAGCAGAACCACGACTGCGACCAGGGAGATGCCGAGCTTGATGAAAGTGCGGATATGGGACGGATTGGACATGGCTCAGTTCGGGTCCTGGGTGGTCAAGGAGGGATTCCGGCCGTGAATCAGGCTGAACACGACCGGCACGAAGAAAAGGGTGGCCACGGTGGCAAACAGCAGCCCGCCAATGACTGCCCGGCCCAGCGGCGCATTCTGTTCGCCACCTTCGCCAAGCCCCAGGGCCATGGGCAGCATGCCGATGATCATGGCAAGGGCCGTCATCAGCACTGGCCGGAAGCGGGTGAATGCCGCTTCCAGGGCAGCGGCCGAAGCGTGCAGTCCGGCGTTCATCCGTTCGCGGGCAAAGCTCACGATCAGGATGCTGTTGGCGGTGGCCACGCCGATGGACATGATGGCCCCTGTCAGGGCCGGCACGCTCAAAGTGGTGTGCGTGAGGAACAGCATCCAGACGATCCCGGCCAGGGCACCCGGCAGGGCCGTGATGATGATGAAGGGGTCAAGCCAGGACTGGAAATTCACCACGATCAGCAGGTACACCAGAATGACGGCGCCCAGCAGTCCAAGTTCAAGTCCGCTGAAGGACGTCTGCATGGTCTCTACCTGCCCCCGGATCACCACCTTGGAACCTTTCGGCAGATGAGCGGCCGTTTCGGCCACGGC
>JAGWIW010000120.1 GCA_028866015.1 Betaproteobacteria bacterium | reverse complement strand
TTCCTTTTCGTAGGGGCCTTAGAAGCCTTTTTCGCCCAGCAGCCGAAACTGCTCCGCTTCCTGCTCGGCATAGTCACTGGGAGTGAGCGCCCAGTAGTCGAGCGCCGCCAGCTCCTCCGGGGTGTATCCGCAGATGCGCTGGAAGGCCGGATTGAATTCGAGAAAGCGCCCCTGCATGTCGGTGAGCGCGATGCCCATGGGCGCGAATTCGTAAAGCCCCCGAAGCTTGCGGCTGGCCTCCAGGAACTCCCCTTCCACCCGCTTGCGCTCGGTGATGTCGGTGGAAATTCCGCACAGGGCGGAAGGCACGCCGTCCTCGTAGAGCAGGGGAAACTTCACGGTATGGTACGTGCGCAGGC
The DNA here is from genome assembly GCA_028866015.1 of Betaproteobacteria bacterium. Taxonomy (GTDB): domain Bacteria; phylum Pseudomonadota; class Gammaproteobacteria; order Burkholderiales; family Ferrovaceae; genus JAKBAT01. The sequence goes on along the minus strand of JAGWIW010000120.1, from coordinate 1,573 downwards.
CGCCGCCCACGGGCGTCACTTCCTCCGCTTCCACGAAGCGCCCCGAGGTGAGCACCTGCTGGTCGTTCTGGCGCAAGGCCTGGGCCCGCTCCGTGGGAAACAGGTCAAAGGCCGTTTTGCCCGCCACCTGATCGTTGGATCGCCCCACGGCGCTTTCAAACTGGCGATTGACCATGAGATAGCGCCCTTCGGCATCCTTCAGGTAAACCACCGCCGGCACATGGTCCATGATGGCCTGCAGCCAGTGCGCACTGCGGTTCATCTGGTACTTGAGCATCAGGCTCATGGCAAAGACGAGCGCCATGAAGCCCACGGGAAACAACAGCAGAAAGGGCACCAGCCCCGCCCGCACCAGCACCCCTTCACAGGAAATCACCACCAGCAGGCCCAGGGCCGTCATCATCACCAGGGCCTTGCGCCGGCGCCCCTGGCGATAAAGGCGGGCAAGCTGCAGGAAGCTGAAACCGAAAACCGAAAACACCACCAGCGAACCCAGCACATACCACAGACCCACGCTCCCCTGGGCGACCCACACGGGCTCGCCCCAGGGCAGGGCGAGCTGTGCCACCGTCGGCATCTGCCGAAACTGGATCGTATAGGGCAGCACCAGGTTGGCTATGCCCATGCTCCCCACCAGCGCCGTCAGCACAGCCAGCGAACGGCGCGGGGTGGTGCCGCAGTAGGCGGCGATGAACCAGGGGAAAAGCAACATGAACAGCGAGACCAGGGCCAGGTTGACGCGCAGCCGCGACACCATGGCGGCAGGCTGTGCGGCCTGCAGCATGAAGGCATAGGAAACCTCGTAGGCCGAACCGATGAGGCAGAGCGCCGCAAACACGAGATGCAGCACATCGCGCGGCTGGCGCAATCCGGCCATCAGGTGACTTGCGGCCGCATAGCCGCCGACACCAGCCAGGAAATAGAGGATCAGTGCAGTCATGTGCTCACTCACCTCAGGAAGCTTGCCCCGCTACTCCGCCTTCCCCTTGTTCAGGAAATGCGTCACCAGGTCCATGGGCAGGGGGAAGATCACCGTGGTGTTCTTGTCAGCGCCGATCACCGTGAGGGTTTCCAGGTAACGCAGCTGCAAGGAATGGGGCTCCTTTGCCAGGATGGAAGCGGCTTCCAGCAGCTTTTGCGACGCCTGCAGCTCCCCTTCCGCGTGGATCACCTTGGCGCGCCGTTCCCGCTCGGCTTCCGCCTGGCGCGCCATGGCGCGCACCATGGATTCCGTGAGTTCGATCTGCTTGATTTCCACGTTGGACACCTTGATGCCCCAGGAAGCGGTCTGGGCGTCCAGCGCCTGCTGGATGTCGCTGTTGAGCTGCTCGCGTTCGGCCAGCATGTCGTCCAGCTGGTGCTTGCCCAGTACGGAGCGCAGCGTGGTCTGGGCCAGCTGGCTGGTGGCGTCCAGGTAGTTTTCCACTTCGATGACGGCGCGCTGTGCGTCCATGATGCGAAAATACACCACGGCACTCACCCGCACCGACACGTTGTCGCGCGAAATCACGTCCTGGGTGGGCACTTCCAGCACCACCGTGCGCAGGTCCACACGCACCACCTTCTGCAGTCC
>JAGWIW010000016.1 GCA_028866015.1 Betaproteobacteria bacterium | reverse complement strand
CTGGCAACAGTGCCGGTTCTTCCTGTTTCATTTTTTTGGAGTAACCCGTCGTGGACGAAAAAAAACCCGGCGCATTCAAACGGTTTTGGAACATGCTCAAGCGACCGAGCGCGAAATACTCCCTCATCGCAATTGCAGGGACTTCCTTCGTCGCTGGCATCATTTTCTGGGGAGGATTCAACACGGGCATGGAAATGACCAACACGCTCGGCTTCTGCGTGACGTGCCATGAAATGCGCGACAACGTATACCAGGAATACAAAGAAACCATCCATTACAAAAACCGCAGCGGCGTACGCGCCATCTGTTCTGACTGCCATGTACCCAAAGACTGGATTCACAAGATCGTCCGGAAATCGAAAGCCGCTTTCGAAATATGGGGAAAGATCACCGGCAGCATCGACACCCGGGAAAAATTCGAGGCAAGACGCATGACGCTGGCCAGCCATGAATGGCAGCGCATGAAGGAGAGCAACTCAAGGGAATGCCGTAACTGCCACAGTTTCGAGGCCATGAGCCCAGAACTGCAAAAGCAGACCCCCTACAAGAAACATATGAAAGCCCGGGAAGAAGGGAAGACCTGCATTGATTGCCACAAGGGCATCGCACACCATCTGCCCAAGGAATATGTCGACCCGGACGAATGAAACCAGGAGCCTTCGCGATGAAATCCGTGTTCAAACACCCACTCATCTGGATTGCCGGCAGCGCCCTGCTGTTTTCAGGAGCGCCGGCTCAGGCTGGCCCCACACAGGATCAGGCGCCTCCCTCCTCCTTCGCCCAGACCGCCGACTGGGCTGGCCATACCCAGGAGCTCCTGACAGACCTCAAGAGCCGACTGGCGCTGACTGCATCCCAGGCTACCGCCTGGGATGCCTGGTCGGAAGGTGCTCTGAAGGACGCCCGTGCCCAGGGAGAACAGATGAGAGCGCTGCTGCAATCCCGTGCCGGATCATGGAATCCAGACCTGACCACCCCAGAACGGATGTCCAGAAAGGCCGATCGCCTGCGAGCCCAGATTTCGATGATGCAAGCCCACCTGTCCCGGGTGGAAGCGGCACAGAAACGGACACGGGCGTTCTACAACTTGCTGGACTTGAAGCAAAGGACCATATTTGACTTGTTCTGGAGACAGGACTACGGCAATGAGGCCTGGCCTGGACATGGCATGATGATGTTCAGGGAAGGCCGTGGTTATGGCCCCATGGGCCGGGGATGCCCCCCTTCACGCTAAACCGCGGCATGGCCACCCGGATTCGGAGGTTTGCCATGATGATCAAACGCTTGCTTGCTTTTGGACTGTCCCTGGTTCTGGGCCTGTCCATCATTGCGCCGACCCGCGCAGATCCTGGGCATTGGGATGGTTGGGGCTGGGGGCTCGGGCTGGGCTTCGGACTGGGCCTGCTGTACGCTCGACCCTATTACAGCCCGTATTATTACCCCTACTATCCGCCCAACTATTACTACTACCCGGCACCAACTGTCATCGTCAACCAGCCGCCAGCCTGGTCCCCGGGCACTACAATGGTCATGCCTGACTCTGCTCCTGCCGCCACCTGGTATTACTGCGACTCGGCCAAGGGTTATTACCCCTACGTTCGGCAGTGCCCGGAACCCTGGCGTCCGGTACCTGCTGTTCCGCCCGGAGTGCCTTATCAGTGAAGGGTTGGGATACTGATAAGATGGTGGGTCGTGCTGGACTCGAACCAGCGACCAAGGGATTATGAGTCCCCTGCTCTAACCGACTGAGCTAACGACCCTGGTTGATCAGTTTTCGTTGTTGTCGATGAAGCTGCGCAGCCGCTCGGAACGTGAAGGATGGCGCAGCTTGCGCAAGGCCTTGGCTTCAATCTGGCGAATGCGCTCGCGGGTCACGTCGAACTGCTTGCCCACTTCTTCCAGGGTATGGTCGGTGTTCATTTCGATTCCGAAGCGCATGCGAAGCACCTTGGCTTCCCGTTGCGTCAGGGAATCCAGCACATCCTTGGTGGCATCACGCAGGCTTGCATACATGGCCGAATCCGCCGGAGCAATGGTGGCCGTGTCCTCGATGAAATCCCCAAGATGGGAATCGTCGTCGTCCCCGATCGGCGTTTCCATGGAAATGGGTTCCTTGGAAATCTTGAGGATTTTGCGGATTTTCTCTTCTGGCATTTCCATGCGCTTGGCAAGTTCCGCAGGATCAGGCTCCTGCCCGGTTTCCTGCAGAATCTGCCGGGAAATCCGGTTCATCTTGTTGATTGTTTCGATCATGTGCACCGGAATGCGGATGGTGCGTGCCTGATCCGCAATGGAACGGGTAATGGCCTGCCGGATCCACCAGGTGGCGTAAGTGGAAAACTTGTAGCCACGACGGTATTCAAACTTGTCCACCGCCTTCATCAAGCCGATGTTTCCTTCCTGGATCAGATCAAGGAATTGCAGCCCCCGATTGGTGTACTTCTTCGCAATGGAAATCACCAGACGCAGGTTGGCTTCGATCATTTCGCGCTTCGCGCGGCGCGCACGGGCTTCGCCGGTGGACATCTGGCGAGCGATTTCCTTGAGATCCTTGATGGGGATCCCGACTTCCTTCTGCAGCGTGATCAGGTTTTCCTGCTGTTCGACGATGGCATGCTTGAAGCGACCCAAGGGGGTGCTGTACGCCTTGCGCGAGGCCATTTCCTCGGCAACCCATTTGAGGTTGATCTCATTTCCGGGGAATGACTTGATGAAATGGGAGCGAGGCATTCCTGCCGAGGTCACGCACAAGTTCATGATGCCACGTTCATAGCTGCGCACCCGGTCAACCAGCCGGCGCAAGCCGTTGCACAACGCTTCCACCTGCTTGGCTGTGAAACGGATGCTCATGAGTTCGGCCGAAATGCTTTCCTGCAGGTCCTTGTAGGCGCGGCTGCGCGACCCTTTCTCGGCCAGGGCCTTGCGCATGCGCTTGTTCAGGCGGCGAATGGCGTTGAATCGCACCATGGCATCCTGCTTGAGCAGTTCCAGGTTGGCACTGGCGATGGCACCATCCTCGTCCTCTTCGCCTTCCTCCTCCAGGTCAACCTCTTCTTCCTCGGCTGCCATTTCAGCTTCGACAGCCTCTTCTTCCTCGCCGTCGATCAGCCCGTCAATCACTTCATCGATGCGCATTTCATCGCGCTCCACCTTGTCGGCGAGCAGAAGAATTTCATCGATGGTGGTGGGGCAGGAGGAAATGGCCTGGATCATGTGCTTCAGGCCATCTTCAATGCGTTTGGCGATTTCGATTTCGCCTTCCCGGGTCAGCAGTTCAACGGTACCCATTTCGCGCATGTACATGCGCACGGGATCGGTGGTTCGACCAAAATCGGAATCCACAGTGGACAGGGCCGCTTCGGCTTCTTCCACCACATCTTCGTCCGCTACCGGCGGAGGTGCTTCCGACATCAGCAGCTGTTCACTGTCGGGCGCCTCGTCGTAGACAGCAATCCCCATGTCGTTGATCATGCCGATGACCGACTCGATCTGTTCGGCATCGAGCATGTCTTCCGGAATGTGGTCGTTGATTTCCGCGTAGGTCAGGAATCCCCGTTCCTTACCCAGCACGATCAGGTTCTTGAGGCGTGTGCGTTGCGCTTCGGCGTCCGATTGCCGAGCGTCGGATCTGGAGTTTTCTGCAGCCATATTCAGTCGCACCCCTTAAAGGATAAGGAATTCCGTTGAAAAACCTGTAATTCTACCATAAACATGCTATTCGTTGCCCGCAATCTTCACAGGACACTTCCTGCCGCTGCCCCTTTGCCAACCCGTTGAATTTTTTGGTTGGTTTCCTGCAGCAATTGCATTTCCTCCGGCGTCAGGGGCCGTTCATGGGCCAAATCCAGCAGTTTTTTGCTTGTCCGGCGCAAGGCCCCTTCGCTGATCCGCCCCAACCCTTCCCGGTAAAGCACGGCCAACTGATCCGTTGGACTGGACTCCACGGCAGGAAATTCCCGCCTCAGTGCTTCCTGGATGAAAGCCCCTTCGGGCAGCCCCCGGAAATGTTCCACAATGCCAGCCAGGGTCAGCGGGGCTTCCTGGTCCCGGATGAACTCGGCCACCGAGCGCAGGGCGAGTTCATCCGGCTGGGCAACCTCCTCTCCCGGAATTCCTTCAACCTTGGCCAATTCCGGGTAGTGCAGCAGGCACGCCAGCAGACGTTCCGCAAGCGAACTGGGTGCGGCGCGTGCCGGAGCCCGTCTCGTGCGCTGCAGGGTGGGCTGCACCGGGGCTTTTCCCATCAGCAGTTCAAGGTCTTGCGCCTCGACCTGGGCCAAGGCGGCCACCCGCTTGCGCAACAACAGGGCGAGGGCCGGGGCGGTGATCTGGCCCAGGCGCTGTTTGGCCGCCTGCAGAAACTGGGCTCGCCCTTCAGCCCGCGTCATGTCCACACCCCGTGTCAGCACCTCAAGCATGAATTCCGACGCCGGCGTGGCTCGCCCCAGCAGCGCCTCAAATGCTGCGGCACCCTGGCTGCGAACAAAGCTGTCTGGATCTTCCCCTTCGGGGAGAAACAGGAACGACACCTGCTTTCCGTCCACCAGATGCGGCAATGCCACTTCCAGCGCCCGTTGCGCGGCGTTGCGGCCTGCCTGGTCGCCATCGAAGGCAAATACCACCTGGTCAGCCATGCGCAACAGCTTTTGCACATGAACAGCCGAAGTGGCTGTACCCAGGGTGGCCACAGCATATTCGACGCCGGCCTGGGCCAGCGCCACCACGTCCATGTAGCCTTCCACCACCACCACCCGATGAGAATCGCGTATGGCGCGGCGCGCCTGGGGCAACCCATAAAGCTCGCGCCCTTTCTCGAACAACGGTGTTTCCGGCGAATTGAGATACTTGGGCTCGCCTGGCCCGATGATACGGCCACCAAAACCGATCACTTCGCCCCGGCTGTCCAGGATGGGGAACATCACACGGGCACGAAAACGGTCGTAGCGCTTGCCTTCTCCGTTGTCGATGACAAGGCCTGACTCCACCAGCGCCGGCGACTCGTAGCCGGGAAACACCTGCGACAGGTTGCGCCAGCCATCGGGTGCATATCCCAGACCAAAACGTGCGGCAATGGTTCCCGTCAGGCCACGCTGCTTGAGATACTGGATGGCGACAGGCGAAGCCTTGAGTTCGGCACGGTAGTAGTCTGCCGCACGCCGCAGGGCTTCACTCAGGTCCAGGTGTGTTTCGTGACGGCGGCCAGCCGGGGCGGCCTCCTCCGGCACATCAAGTCCGGCCTGCTGGGCCAGCTCGTGGACAGCCTCCACAAATCCGGCACCGGTGTACTCCATGACAAAACCCAGGGCAGTACCGCTCGCCCCGCATCCAAAGCAGTAATAAAACTGTTTGGACGGGCTTACAGAAAAAGAAGGGGATTTTTCAGAATGGAAAGGACAGCGCGCCACATAGTTGGCACCGGCCTTTTTCAAGGGGATGTAGCGTTCGATCGTGTCGACGATATCGACACGGCCCAGAAGCGTCTGAATGAAATCCCTTGGAATCATTCACCGATGTCCCACGCGAAACGGCGCCCGGACGGGGCGCAAACTGTCAACCGCCTAGCGGGCGGTCAGACGGGCCTTGACCAGACCTGAGACTTTGCCCATGTCGGCGCGCCCGGTCACCTGAGGCCTGACCAAAGCCATGACGCGCGCCATGTCCTGCATGCCAGCCGCGCCGCTTTCGCGCACGGCCTGATCCACCAGCACCGCCACCTCTTCATCGGACAACGGCTGCGGCATGTAGCCTTGAAGCACCGACACTTCCAGTTGCTCCTGCTGGGCAAGATCATGCCGTCCTGCCGCTTCAAACTGGGTAATGGAATCCTTGCGCTGCTTGAGCATCTTGTCCAGCACGCCCAGAACAGCCGCATCGTCGAGCTCGATGCGTTCGTCGACTTCCTTTTGCTTGAGTGCGGCCAGAATCAGGCGGATGGCGTTCAGGCGCCCGGAGTCCCGGGCGCGCATGGCCGACTTCATGTCTTCCGTGATGCGTGCTTTGAGTGTCATGGCGTCGGAGGCCTGAAGCCTCCCGTCACTCGGAAATCAGTAAAGCTTGGGGGGGAGCATCTGGCTGCGCAGACGCTTGTAACGGCGTTTGATGGCGGCAGCAAGTTTGCGTTTGCGCTCTGCTGTGGGCTTTTCGTAAAACTCGCGGGCCCGCAGTTCGGTCAGCAGGCCGGTTTTTTCCACCGCACGCTTGAAACGGCGCAGGGCCACATCAAACGGTTCGTTTTCTTTTACGCGGATATTTGGCATTCAATCCTCTGGTTTCGCAGCGGGGGCAACCCCGGAAAAACGCCAATTATAGCAACAGATTTGAGCATTTGTCACCCGCTTGGGATGCCGCAGAATGCTTGCGCGGGGCTGCCCCGCCAAAATACCCGGGGAACCCTCACCTCAGGCCGGGCGAAAGAATTCAACTATTTGTTTTATATAAGATTTCATGCCACGCACCTTGGCGGACCCGGTCTCGCACGAACCGCCAGGACAGTGCGCCCGGGCCCTTGGGCTTTCCCGGGCCGCCGCTTGAAGCCATCGGTGGCCTATGCCAAACTGACCTGTTTACCATCCCCAATTCTGAGTCGAACCTGACCCCCATGCTGATTCTGGGCATCGAAAGTTCCTGCGACGAAACCGGCATTGGCCTCTACGATACGGACGCCGGACTGCTGTCGGAAGCGCTCCACTCCCAGATAGCCCTGCATGAGGCCTACGGCGGCGTGGTGCCTGAACTGGCATCGCGCGACCATGTGCGACGCATCATTCCGCTCATCCGAAAAACACTGCAGGAAGGCAACCGCGCCCTGGATACGCTTGATGCCATTGCCTATACGGCGGGACCGGGTCTTGCCGGCGCCTTGCTCGTGGGTGCTTCCGTGGCTGAAGCACTCGCCCTGGCGCTGGACATCCCGGTGGTCGGGGTGCACCACCTGGAAGGCCATCTGCTCTCGCCGCTGCTGGGCGAACATCCTCCTGCATTTCCTTTTGTGGCGTTGCTGGTTTCCGGTGGGCATACCCAATTCATGGCCGTGCGCGACATCGGACATTACGAACTGCTGGGAGAAACGGTGGATGATGCTGCGGGGGAGGCGTTCGACAAGACAGCCCAACTGCTGGGCCTGCCCTATCCCGGGGGGCCCGCCCTGTCGCGTCTGGCAGAAAAGGGGGATCCGGAGCGCTTTGCCCTGCCCCGTCCCATGCTCCAGAGCGGTGACCTGCACATGAGTTTCAGCGGCCTCAAAACCGCAGTGTCGCTGCTGGTCAAAGCACAGGGTGAGAAGGAACACCCGCACATCGCCGCAAGCTTCGAAGCGGCCGTGGCAGACGTATTGTGCCGGAAAGCCGAACTTGCGCTGGAACAGACGGAAATGAACCAGCTGGTGGTGGCTGGGGGGGTCGGCGCCAACAGCCGGCTGCGCCAAACCCTGACTGAACGCCTGGCACGGCGTGGCGCCGGAGTTGCTTTCCCGCCATTGCGCCTATGTACCGACAACGGGGCCATGATCGCCTATGCTGGCGCATGTCGCCTGCAACGCCACCCCGAAGCCGCCCGGAAACCTGGCCAGTTCACCATCCATCCGCGCTGGAACCTGCAGGAATACGCGCAGGCTTAATGGGTTTCGCTAAGGCTGCCGCATACCTTGCAGTGGGGGTCCTGCGGCAGCGTCAGCTGCTGCCATTCCATGGTCAGGGCATTGAGAATCAGCAATCGGCCGGCCAGGGAGCGGCCCATGCCAGCCAGCAGCTTGAGCGCCTCTGCCGCCTGAGTGGCCCCGACGATTCCCACCAGCGGTGAAAACACCCCCATGACGGCACAACGCACTTCCTCATCGGTGGCCGTTTCTGGATAAAGGCATTCATAACAGGGACCACCTGCCTTGCGCGGGTCGAATACCGCAATCTGGGCATCAAATCGAATGGCCGCCCCTGAAACCAGGGGCTTGCGATGCTGCACGCAGGCCCGATTGACCGCATGCCGCGTTGAAAAGTTGTCACTGCAATCGAGCACCACATCGGCCGCAGCCACAAGCCCTTCAAGCAGGCTGCCCGAAACCCGCTCTGCCACGACGTCCACATTCACTTCAGGGTTGATTGCCCGCAAGACATCGCGCGTCGCTTCGGCCTTGTTGCGGCCCACATCGGCTGTGCGCAAAGCGATCTGCCGCTGAAGGTTGGTCAAGTCGGCGGCGTCCCCGTCACACAGGGTGATGTGCCCCACCCCACTGGCCGCGAGGTAAAGCGAGGCCGGGGAACCCAATCCGCCAGCCCCCACCAGCAGCACACGGCCGGCCCTAATTTTCTCCTGCCCTTCCACACCCAGTTCGTTGAGCAGGATGTGGCGGCTGTACCGCAGCAGCTGTGTATCGTCCATGTCAGGCCAACCGTCAGTTGGTTTTCTGCTGTTTTCCCTTGAGGAAAGCGATGGCCTGGTTCAGCTGATAGTCGGGCTTTTCCTTGCCGTTCTGAAGCTTGGCATCGGGCTTGCGGGCAGTCCTGGCAGCCGCCTCCTGCGCCTTGAGCGCCGCAGCTTTGGCAGCCGCAGCAGCAGCTGCAGCATCCGCACCTGTACCAGCCTTGCTGTCCGTGGGATTGGACAGGTGCCCTTCCAGGTCCGCTTCGCGAATGCCCAGGGAGGCATCCACCATGTCGGGATCTTCAGGCACCACCACGTCGGGCTCGATCCCCTTGGCCTGGATGGAACGGCCGCTCGGTGTGAAATAACGGGCCGTGGTGAGTTTGAGTGCCGTGTTGTTGGACAACGGCAGGATGGTTTGCACCGACCCCTTGCCGAACGTGCGCACGCCCATGATGGTGGCGCGGTGATGATCCTGCAGTGCACCCGCCACGATTTCCGAGGCCGAAGCCGAACCGCTGTTGACCAGCACCACCATCGGGATCTTCTTCACACTGGCGGGCAGTGCAGCCACATAGTCGGACTCCGTGGGGCTGCGCAGGTAATTTTCAGGCTCCACAGTCAGTCGCATCTTGGCATCGGGCACACGGCCTTCGGTATAGACCACCAGGGAATCCTGCGGCAGGAACACGGCCGAGACGCCCACAGCGGCATTGAGCAGTCCGCCTGGATCGTTGCGCAGATCCAGCACCAGCCCTTTGACAGAGCCCTTGTTGTCCTTGTAGAACTTCTCGATGGCAGCGGCCAGGTCTTCGCCGGTGCGTTCCTGGAACTGGCTCACGCGAATGGAGGCATAGCCTGGCTCCACTTCCTTGAGCTTGATACTCTTCATCTTGATGACGGACCGGGTCAGGGTGACGACAATCGGTTTGGGGGCGTTCTTGCGCACCAGAGTCAAGGTGATTTGGGTATTGGGCTTGCCGCGCATGCGCTTGACGGCATCGTTGAGCGTCATGCCTTTGACTGCCATCTCGTCGAGCTTGATGATGAGATCACCCGGCTTGATGCCGGCTCGCGATGCCGGGGTGTCGTCAATGGGGGACACCACCCGGACAAGACCGTCTTCCATGGTCACTTCAATGCCCAGACCGCCAAACTCGCCTTGCGTTCCGGCCTGAAGCTCCTTGTAGGCATCCTGGTCAAGGTAGGCGGAGTGCGGATCCAGCCCGGCCACCATGCCCGTGATGGCTTCCTTGATGAGCTTGCGATCGTCCACCGGTTCCACATAATCGCTTTTGATGCGACCGAAGACTTCGCTGAAGGTGCGCAGCTCTTCAATCGGCAGGGGCGTGCCGGCCTGGGGACGCTCAGCGACCGCAGAAAAGTTGAGCGTAAGGGAAAAACCGATGACTGCACCCAGCAGCACCAACCCCAGTTTCTTGAATTGCCCACCCATATCCATGATCCTTTGATGATTTACGGACGACCCACCCATGTCATGGGGTCGAACGGCTTGCTTTGATAACGAAGCTCGAAGTATAGCCCCGATTGGCTGTTTCCACCCGTACTGCCGGCGCTGGCCACCGTGGTTCCGCCCTTGACCAGGTCGCCCACCTGGACAAAAAGACTTTGCACACCACCATAGAGGCTCATGTAGCTGCCTCCATGATCAATGATGAGCAGGTTGCCAAAACCCCGCAGCCAGTCTGCAAACACCACCCGGCCAGAGGCCACCGCCTTGACTTCCCGTCCTTCCGGGGCCCGGATGAACAGACCGCGCCAGCTTAATCCGGTATCCGAACGTGGACTGCCAAACCGGTTCATCAGTTCCCCGGCTACGGGCAGCCGCAGGTGGCCTTTCATCCGGGCAAAGCCGTCGCTGTCATAGCCGAATTCCGGCACCTTGTCGATCATGGCCACCGCCGGAGGCTGCTTGCCCCCTGCTTCGCCCGCCTGCTTTCGCTCCTCGCGCCGACGACGGCGTTCCTTTTCCCGCCTTGCCAGCATCCGGTTGATGTCTTCCACCAGCCTGGTCAGCCGCTTTTCGTCCTTTTTCAGGGATTGCAGGCTGCGTTTCTGCTTCTTCATCTTGCTGGACAGGTTTGCCACCAGCTTGGCTCGTTCCTGGTTTTCTGCCTGCAGGCGCTTGCGCTGGCTGGCCTGCTCGGCCTGGACCTGGGCCAGTTGGCGCAGCTTTTGTTCGCGTTCGGCGGTAACCTGGGCCAGCGTCTGCAGGTTGTTGTGCAAGGCCTGAAGCGTCTCTGCACGGGAACGCGCCAGCACTTCCAGATACTCCATCTGGCGCGCGATGTCGTCGGGATCCTTGCCTGAAAGCAGCAGGGACAGGGGTTCGGAAGCCCCCTGTTCGTAGCGGTGCCTCAGCAGCGCCGCAAGGGCTGCCTGGCCTTGTCCGATTGCATCCTGGGTACGACTGGAACGTTGGTGCAAGCGACCCAGCTCCGACTGAAGGGCCTGGTGCTGCTGGTCCAGCTTGCGCAGGACGCGGTTGATTTCGCTGATGGCGCGCTCGGACTTGCGCAAGGCATCCACCGCTTCGTGTTTGGAACCTTCCGTGGCGGAGAGTTCACGCTGCAGCTGGTGAATGCGTCCACGCAGGTCTTCCAGATCGTTGGCAGGGCCTGCCCATGCCATCCCGCTAACGAGGAGGGAAAGCAGCCCGGCAATGATGTGTGTGCGCGCCGCCACCCGACCTGCTCAGGATTCGATGCGACCCTGGTTGGCAACCGCCTGCGTCATCCGGGCGATTTCATCCGGGTCGCCCAGATAGTAACTGTTGAGAGCGGACAGATCTTCATCCAGTTCATACACCATGGGCATTCCGGTGGGAATGTTGACGCCCACGATGGCATCATCTGCAATCCGGCCCAGATACTTGACCAGGGCGCGCAGGGAATTGCCATGTGCCACGATCAGAACCTGGCGGCCATTGCGCACGGCCGGCGCAATCACGTTTTCCCAGTAGGGAATGACCCGCTCCACGGTGTCCTTCAGGCTTTCGCCGCGCGGCAGCTCCTGGCTTGAGAGCTGGCGGTAACGCGGATCCCCGACTTCGCTGCGACTGTCGTCCAGGGGCATCTGGGGAGGGCGGATATCATAGCTGCGGCGCCACTGGTAAACCTGCTGCTCTCCGAAACGGGCCGAGGTTTCCGCTTTGTTGAGTCCCTGCAGATCGCCATAATGGCGTTCATTCAGGCGCCAGTCGCTCACCACCGGCACCCACATGCGCTCCATGACTTCCAGGCCAAGCCACAATGTCTTGATGGCGCGCTGGAGCATTGATGTGAAGGCCAGATCGATTTCGAATCCCGCCGATTTCATCAATTGTCCTGCACGAAGCGCTTCCTGCACACCCCTTGCAGTCAACCCCACGTCAGCCCATCCGGTAAAGCGATTTTCCTCGTTCCAGACGCTTTGCCCATGACGCAGCAGCACGATTTTCTTCATGGCGCCATTCAGTAACAATAAATAGAGCCATTCTAGCAAGAAAAATAACGGGCGCGAAAAACAATTGCGGTTCTTTGGTAGAATACAGGGCGTTTTTACGAGCATGGAGCACCCGTCATCTTGGACTTTCTCTTTCAGCATCTCGGCCTGGTCATCCTGGTGGTGGCAAGCGGCATCATGCTCGCCTGGCCTGAGCTCCAGACCCTGTGGGGTCCCCAGGCTGCCGTGACCACCCTCGAAGCCACCCGGCTCATCAACCAGAAACACGCCATCGTCATCGATTTGCGGCGCCCCAAGGATTTCGAGATCGGACACCTGCCCGGTGCACGCCATATCCCTGCAGACGAACTGGCAACCCGCGCCGAGGAAATGTCGCGACTCAAAGCACGGCCGGTCATTCTCGTGGCCACCGGCCAGAACAGCGGCAAGGCATCCAAAGCCCTGAAAGCACAAGGATTCACGGATGTGTTTGTCCTTCAGGGCGGCATGTCTTCCTGGGTCGAAGCCAACCTTCCCATTGAAAAGTCTGCCGGAAAGGCCTGAGGTCTCCCATGAATCCGCGCGTTGTCATGTACACCACCGGGGTCTGCCCTTACTGCATCATGGCGGAACGCTTCCTTTTAAAAAAAGGGGTGGCGTCGCTGGAAAAAATCCGCGTCGACCTCGACCCTGCGCAGCGTGACACCATGATGAGCCGCACCGGGCGGCGCACCGTACCCCAGATTTTCGTCAACGAAACCCATGTGGGCGGCTACGACGATCTCGTCGCCCTAGACCAGGCCGGCCGGCTGGATCCCCTTCTGGCCGATTCCACTTCAGGACAATGAACCCATGACTCAAGAAGGCGCACCCAACAACGTTCCGGTTTTTTCCATCGAAAAGATCTACGTCAAAGACATCTCCCTGGAAATGCCCAACGCGCCCCAGATTTTCCTGGAACGCGACACCCCCCAAATCGAAGTGCAGCTGTCCAATGACAGCCAGACCATTGATGCCGGCATTTTCCAGACAACCGTTTCCGTGACTGTCACGGCCAAGCTGGAGGACAAGACCCTGTTTCTGGTGGAAGTTGTGGAAGCCGGCATATTCCGCCTCGAGAACATTCCGGCAACCGACATGCCCTACGTACTGGGCGTCACCTGCCCGGGCATCCTGTTCCCTTACGCCCGTGAAGCCGTATCCGATCTCGTGACACGCGCCGGTTTCCCGCCCGTAATGCTCAACCCGGTCAATTTCGAAGTGCTCTACCAGCAACGCCTGCAAGAAGCCGAGGCCCAGGCAGCGCCGGCATCCGCGGTTACCCAGTAACGCCATGAAGCTGGCCATCCTCGGAGCGGGAGCCTGGGGAACAGCCCTGGCCATCAGCTTCGTCGGCCGGCACCCCTGCACCTTGTGGGGCCGCAGCGCAGACGCCATGGGCGAGATGCGCACGACCAGAATCAACACCCGCTATCTTGCCCGGCATCTTCTGCCGCCCCAGCTGGCCGTTACGGCAGACCTGCACGAGGCGGTGCAGGATGCCGACCTGGCGATCCTGGCGGTTCCCGTGGCGGCCTTGCGCGAAACGCTGCAACAGTTGCAGCACCATCGCCCGAAACTACCCCTGCTGTGGGCCTGCAAAGGCTTTGATCCGGACAGCGGCTATTTGCCGCATCAGATCGTGGCCGAAACCGTTGCGGCAGGCACCCTGAGCGGCGTGCTGTCCGGGCCGAGTTTCGCCGAGGAAGTGGCCGCGGGTCTGCCAGCGGCCATCACGCTGGCCGCTCCCCACCCTGCCTTTGCCCGTGAAACGGCACGCACGCTCCACGGGCACCGCCTGCGCCTTTATTCCAGCACTGACCTGGTGGGCGTGGAAATCGCCGGCGCCCTCAAAAATGTCATCGCCATTGCCACCGGCCTCTCCGACCAACTGGGACTGGGCCTCAATGCGCGCGCAGCGCTCATCACCCGGGGGTTGGCTGAAATCGCCCGCCTGGGAGTGGCCCTGGGCGGCCGCACGGAAACGTTCATGGGCCTTTCAGGACTGGGAGACCTGGTGCTCACCTGCACCGGCAACCTCTCAAGAAATTACCGCGTGGGACAGGGGCTGGGCCGGGGCGAAACACTGCCCGAAATACTGGGAAATTTGGGCCACGTGGCTGAAGGGGTGACTTCCGCTGCTTCTGCCGTGGCGCTGGCACGCCATCACCAGGTTGAAATGCCCATCACGGAAGCCGTGCAAGGCGTCCTGCAGGGAACCCTTACGGCACACGAGGCGGTGGAACAGCTGCTTTCACGCGAACCCCGTCCCGAATAGCGGGGCTATACAGCTCCTGCAAATCCCAGCTGACGCCAGGCCTCGAATACCATCACGGCAGCTGCATTGGAAAGGTTGAGGCTGCGACTGCCCGGCACCATGGGTAGCCGCAGGCGTTGCGCTTCATCGAATTCCTGCAACAGCGCATCCGGCAAGCCCCGTGTTTCAGGACCCAGCACAAACACGTCGCCCGGCCGGTAGTCCGGCTCCGTATGCCGGCGCTCAGCCTTGGTGGTGAGCGCAAACCAGCGCCGGTTTTCCAGAGCCTGCCTGCACGCACCCCAGTTCGCATGCACGCGCATGACCATGCTTTCGTGATAATCAAGGCCTGCCCGCCGCAACTGGCGATCGGAAATATCGAATCCGAGTGGCTCGATGAGGTGCAGCCGCGCACCGGTATTGGCGCACAGGCGAATGATGTTGCCCGTGTTGGGCGGGATTTCCGGTTGAAACAGCACCACTTCGAACATTGACCGATCCTCAGAATTCAGGGGCAGGAGTCCTGGCGACCACCCAGGCCGCCACATGGCAGGCTCCAGCACCTTTCAGCGTGCGCGCAGCAGCATCCAGGGTGGCCCCACTTGTCATGACGTCATCCACCAACGCCACCCTCAGGCCAGCAAGGGGGTGGCTGCAACGAAAAGCATCGATCAGGTTGTCGCGCCGCCGCACGGCGGTGAGTCCGGCCTGTGCTTGGGTATCACGCAACCGTTCAAGAACCGGCTTGAGTGGCCGGCCACAGCGAGCCGCAACCCGGCGCGCAATTTCATGGGCCTGATTGTAGCCGCGCTGACGCAGTCGGCGCAGCGACAGGGGCATGGCCACCAGCAAATCCGGCATTGCCCGGCCAGTCACGGCCTGGCTCAGCCCCTCGGCCAGGGTTGGGGCCAGCTGCAATGCACCGCTGTATTTCAAGCGCCTGACCAGCACATCCACCGGGTAACGGTACGCGAACGAAGCCACGGTTTCATCAAAGGCCGGATCAAGCTGACGGCAGCACCGGCATTCCCCCGAACAAGGCAAGGTTTCGCCGCATCGCAAACAGCAAGGGTGACCGGGCTTCGGCAGATCAGACCAGCAACAGGAACACAGCGCGCCTGACGCCCCATGCGCCGCGCCGCAGAGAAAACAATGGCGCGGCCAAAATGAGGAAAAAGTCATGACAGGTACGCAACGCAGCATGATTTGACAAACGGGCTGCCGGTCCTTGATCATCCCGGCATGGATACTCATTCTACTGTGCATCGCACGCAAGACACGCAATCTTCTCCTTCGAAAAACGCCACGATTTGGTCCGTGGAAGCCGTCGAAGCCCTTTTTGCACTCTCGTTCAACGACCTCCTCTGGCGTGCCCAATCCGTCCATCGGGAGCATTTCGACCCCAACGGGGTGCAGCTGTCCACCCTGCTGTCCGTCAAGACTGGCGGTTGTCCTGAAGACTGCGGTTATTGCCCGCAATCGATTCGACATCCCACAGCAGTGGCCAACCAGGCCATCCTGTCAACGGAAGAGGTTCTGTCGGCAGCGCGTGCAGCCAAAGCTTCCGGAGCCTCCCGCTTCTGCATGGGAGCCGCGTGGCGCAGTCCGAAGGATCGCGACCTGGATGCGGTGATCGACATGATTGAAGGGGTGCGTGCCCTGGGCCTTGAAACCTGTGCCACCCTGGGCATGCTCAAGCCCTCTCAGGCCGAGCGCCTGAAACAGGCCGGTCTCGACTATTACAACCACAATCTCGACACTTCCCGCGAGTTTTACGGCGACATCATCCACACGCGGGACTACCAGGACCGCCTGGATACCTTGCAAGCCGTGCGCCAGTCCGGCATGCACGTCTGCTGCGGCGGCATAGTCGGCATGGGTGAAAACCGGACAGTACGCGCCAGCCTCCTGGCTGAGCTGGCCAATCTTGATCCCGCCCCGGAATCGGTTCCCATCAACCTGCTGGTTCAGGTGGAAGGCACGCCCCTTCATGGCACGGAACCCCTTGATCCTTTCGAGTTCGTGCGCACCATTGCCTGTGCGCGCATCATCATGCCGTCATCACGGGTGCGGCTGTCCGCTGGCCGTGAAACCCTGTCCGACGAAATGCAGGCCTTATGCTTCCTTGCGGGAGCCAACTCGATTTTCTATGGCGAAAAGCTGCTCACCACCGGCAATCCGGACGTGGAGCGGGACCGCCGCCTGTTTGACCGCCTGGGCCTGCATGCCGAGTGACGCCTGAACCAGTACGCCTGCGGCGCGCCTTTGACCGACATGCCCGGCATCATGCCCACAGCGCGGTTCTGGCAAAGGAGGTCGGCAATCGCCTGCTGGAACACCTGGCGTTCCTCAAACCCGCTGCACGGCGCATCCTGGACCTCGGGGCCGGTACCGGGATGGCCAGCGGTGAGTTGAACCGGCTGTTTCCCCAAGCCGAAATCCTGAACGTGGATTTCTCCCTTGAACTGCTGCGCACCCAACCCCGTCAGCGCCGATCCTGGTGGCCGTTCGGAACAGCCGGGCAGCGCCATATGCTGTGCGCCGAAGCAAGCCAACTGCCCCTTGCGGCAGGCAGCATCGACCTTGTGTGGTCCAATCTGCTGTTTCCCTGCTGCGACCCGGAAGCACTTATCCCGGAAGTACATCGCGTGCTGGCCCCCGAGGGGTTGTTCATATTCAGCACGCTGGGTCCGGACACACTGAAGGAACTGAAACAGGTTTTTGCGCGTCATCCCGATGGCTGCGCACACCTGCAGGAATTTGCCGACATGCATGATGTGGGCGATGCCCTGGTGCATGCAGGTTTTTCCGATCCGGTCATGGACCGGGAAGACCTGACGGCGATCTATTCCAGCCTGCCTGACCTGCTGCGGGATCTGCGCCTGGTGGGAGGAATCAATACGCTGGAGTCGCGCCGGCGCAGTCTCATAGGCCGGCGACGGTGGAAAGCACTGGCAGAGGAGTATGAACGGTTGCGCCGCAACGATGGCCTGCCGGCCACCTTCGAAATCGTCTACGGCCATGCATGGAAGCCCGCCCTGCGAAAAATGCCGGACGGGCGTCCCATCATCAGCCTCAAGACGGCCTGACAGCCTCAGTACATGGGCTTCTTCTCGGCCTGGGCAAAGTTGTTGATGCCCGACAGAATTTCAGCCTTGGCTTCTTCCTGCCCCACCCATCCGTCGATGCGAACCCATTTGCCGGGTTCCAGATCCTTGTAGTGCTCGAAAAAGTGGGCGATCTGGTTCAGGGTAAGCTCAGGCAGGTCTCGCGGGCTCTGAATGGGACGATAGATGTTGCAGAGCTTGTCCACCGGCACCGCCAGGACCTTGGCATCGCCACCCGCTTCGTCCGTCATCTTGAGCATTCCGATTGGGCGACAACGCACCACCACGCCCGTGATCAGCGGAATTGGCGTGAGCACCAGCACGTCAACCGGGTCACCGTCATCCGACAGCGTTTTCGGGATATACCCGTAATTGCAGGGATAATGCATGGCAGTGGACATGAAACGGTCGACAAACATTGCTCCCGTTTCCTTGTCCAGTTCGTACTTGATGGGTTCCCCGTTCATCGGAATTTCGATGATCACGTTGAAATCGTTGGGGATATCCCGCCCTGCCGGCACTCGATCGAGATTCATAACCTTTCCTGAAGATGGATAAAGAAAACCGGCCGTAATTATAGCGCTGCCGGCGGGCTCCTGCTTCTGCTAAACTGGGTGACCCCTTTTTCGCTCGTGCGCTTTGCTGTCCAAGTCGGAAGGAATCAGTTCATGCATGTCGTCGTTCTGGGTGCTGGCATCCTGGGTGTGAGCAGCGCCTGGTACCTGCGCCAGGAAGGCCACGAAGTCACGGTGGTCGAACGCCAGCCCGGCGTCGCGCTTGAAACCAGTTTTGCCAACGGCAGCCAGCTGTCGGCAGGTCACGTGGAACCCTGGGCCAGCCTCGAAACCATCCCCCAACTCTGGAAATGGGGCTTCAGCGAAACCGCGCCCGTACTTTTCCGGCCTCGGGCCGATCTGGCCCAATGGCAGTGGGGTGCGCGTTTTTTCCTGGAATGCTGGCCTTCCAGAAACCGGCGCAACCTGCGGGAGCTGCTCAACCTTGGATTGTACAGCCGGGACGCGCAACACGCCTTGCGTGCGGAAACCGGTATTGAATTCCAGGCCATCGACCGCGGCATTCTCAACCTGTATGCCACGCCATCCGAATGGGAGCGCGGCAGCCGGGCCGCCGAGGAAATCACCCGTCTGGGGTACCCGCGCCATCGCATTTCGCGTGAAGAGGCGCTGCGAATCGAGCCGGCCTTGGCCGACGCACAAATTCCCTGGGTGGGAGCCACCTACACCCCCGGCGACGGATCCGGTGACGCCCACCTGTGGACCCTGGCCCTGGCCCAAAAGTGCCAGCAGCTCGGCGTGACCTTTCAATTCAATCAGGCAGTGCAAGGGCTGGTTGAGGCAGGCGGACGCATCACGGGCATCAGGCTTGCAGGACGGGAACAGCCGCTGCCTGCCGATGCCGTGGTGGCCGCGTTGGGCAGCTACACCCCGCTGTTGCTGCGACCCTGCGGCATTCGCATTCCCGTCTATCCCGTCAAAGGCTACTCGGCTACCGTGCCATTGGTGAGGCCGGAAACTGCGCTTCGGGTCAGCATCACGGACGATGCCTGGAAAATGGTTTTCAGCCGCCTGGGCGATACCCTGCGCATCGCCGGCACTGCCGAATTCAACGGCTATGACACCCGCCTCAACGACAGCCGTTGCAAGGCACTGATCGAACGCGCCCGCGCCCTGTTTCCGGATGCTGCCGACTACGGGCAGCCGACCTTCTGGACCGGGCTGCGCCCGGCCACCCCTTCCAACCGACCGCTCATCGGGCGCACCCGCATCCCCAACCTGTTCCTTAACACGGGGCATGGAACGCTGGGTTGGACCACAGGCTGCGGCAGCGGCAAAGCTCTGGCCGCCATCATTTCGGGGCGCCGCCCCGAAGTGGATTTCAGCTTTTCAGGGCTTTGAACAGGAAGGGCAGGCTGCGGTCCAGCCGGTAGTCGATGCCGGAATGGGTGTCGTCGAATTCTTCATAGCGGTGGGCTACACCCAGGCGAGTGAGTTCCTGGGACAACTGGCGGCTGCCAAAATGGATATGGTACTGGTCGCGCCAGCCGCAATCGATGAACAGCGCCTTGAGCGACTTGAGTGCCTTGGCATGCTGACCCACCATGTGGACCGGATCTTGCGCCAACCAGCGATTCCAGCGGTCGGGAATTAGTGCACCACTGTCCAGGTGAAAGGGTAAGCGGAACCCATTGGGGGCCCGGGGATCGGGATCGTAGCTTGCCGCCATGCAAATATTCATCAAGGCGTGGGTTTCTGCATGAGAGGGCTTGGCCTCCTGCCACACATGCTCCAGAAAGCGCCGGACCCGGCCATCGTCCATCCCTTTCTCAAGTCCACGGCCGGGTTTTGCCCGGAATATCCCTGGCCTGCTTTGCGGCTGACGGTAACGTGCCAGCACGTTGAGTGTATTGGGCCAGTCGCTGCGATAGACGAAATCGAAATAGGCATCTCCCGAATGATTGGCAACGCCACCCCAGACCTCCGGGTACTTCATGCCATGCACGATGGCGCCATACCCGCCTGAGGATTTTCCGAAAACACCGCGGTGCTCACGGGAGGCCAGGGTGCGAAATTCGCGGTCGATGAAGGGGACGATTTCCCGCGTCAGGTAATCCGCATAGCGGCCGATGGCACTCGAATTGATGTACTGCGTTCCACCCAGGGCTGTGAAGCAATCAGGAAAGACCAGAATGACCGGACCAAGGGCTTTTTCGTGGATCAGGCGAGCCACGCGTTCGGGAATGTTCTCGTCCAGGGGACGCCAATTCACATGACCATGGCCTGCACCCAGGTAGCCGGCCAGGTCATAGAACACGGGAAATCGCCGGCCTTTGAAAGCCGGCTGATCATACTGGGGCGGGAGCCAGACAGGAAAGCGCCGCAGCGCCGGATCACCCAGCGGGTTGTCGGCCAGCACCCGCGATTGGTGCTCCACCCACACCAGGCGCCCTTCTGCCCCCAGGGGCCGTTTGAGCGCCATGGCCGATTCCGTCAGCCCGTGACGCGGCGACGGTATTCGCCGGTGGTGGTGTCGATTTCGATCCGGTCACCGGGTTCGCAGAACAGCGGAACGGCGATGGTGAATCCGTTTTTGAGGCGGGCAGGTTTCAGCACCTTGCCGGAAGTATCGCCACGCACCGCGGGTTCGGTGTATTCAATTTCGCGTACCAGCGAGTTGGGCAATTCCACGGAAATGGGGCGTCCGTCATAGAGCGTGATTTCCCCAGGCATGCCGTCTTCAAGATAGTTGAACGCCTCGCCCAGGCTGTCCTTGTCCATTTCGTACTGGTTGTACTCTCCGTCCACAAAGACGTAGGAGGGGTCAGCATAGTAGGAATACGTCACTTCCTTGCGCTCGAGGATCACCTGGTCGAGCTTGTCGTCGGCCTTGTAGACCACTTCGCTGGCCGCGCCGGTGAGCAGGTTCTTGAGCTTCATCTTCACAACGGCCGCGCTGCGTCCGCCTTTGTTGTATTCGGTCTTCTGGATGACCATGGGGTCTTTGCCCACCATGATCACGTTGCCGGAGCGAAGTTCCTGTGCCTGTTTCATGTCGCCTGATTCCTGGGTAAGAAATTAAAGTCTAACTGTAAATTATAACAATTTTTGAACAAAATCCGCAAGATTGCTCACCAGGTCGGGCGCGGCTGCAAGTCGCCCGGCCCAGAGCCTGGCATGGGTCGCCCACAATGGCCAATCACCGGACAATGCATTCCAGGCCTCGCCCAGGTGGCCCTCACCGTTCCAGGCCAGAAAGAGGTCATGGACACGCTGGGCTATGGGAGGTTCAAGACCGGCCAGATATTTTTCGAGAAACGCCTCCAGCTTGATGCGATGCGCATCACCGGACTGCGGATAGATATGCCAAGCCATGGGCTTCGCCGCCCATTGGGCGCGAACGAAGGAATCCTCGCCGCGCACGAAATTGAAATCAGCCACCCACAGCAAGGGGTCGTAATCCACCTGGTCGCGGAACGGGATCCAGGCAAGAGTCAGGGAACCCAGCATAGCACTGTGGCTGTCGCTCGCTCGCCTGGCATGATGGGCGGCCCGCAACGCCAGCGGCGTACCGTCCGGAATCAAGCAGCGAACAGGCTGGGCGGAAGCGGTCCAGACATCGAAAAGATCATGGACCTGCACCGTATCGTACCCGAACAGGCTCACCACCCGCTCTTCTGCTGCAGGAGCCGACAATGAAAGTTCCCGCCAGAAACGATTCCGGGCCGCAGGATCATCCCGGAACGCATCGCGCGCTGCCAGGAGACCTTGCTCGCGCAACAACCCGCCGGTTTCAGGACCAAATCCGGGAAAAAAGAAATGACGTGTCAGGGCGTGGCGGGGATGGGGTGATGGCAACCGGTGACAACGGCCCACCCAATCTTCCGCGCTCAGGTATTCCAGATTGATCCATGCGGGCGCAGGACTGCGCTCCGCCATGGCTTCCACATATTCTGCCGGCGCTTCGCAGGCAAATGTTTCCACCACCACATCAGCCACAGCGCCGAGTGCCCCTCCCCAGCGCACCACGGTGATGTCGCCGACGGTCTGCACGTCTGCGTCCGGGCTCACCCGGTGGTCCAACCGCGCCAGCGTGGCGATGTCGTCGAGGATCAGGCGAACATCAGCACCCTGTTCAGCCTGAAGCTGACGTGCCAGTCGCCAGGCAACGCCCGCATCGCCGAAATTGTCGATAACCCTGCAGAACAGGTCCCAGCGCATCGGCCAGGGATCATCAGGCTTTGTTGAAATTGGCCGCGAGGGCTGCCCCGGCTTCAGCAATGAGGCCGTCCTGGAAGGACTGAACGCCGGACACGCCAATGGCGCCGATCATTTCCCCCTTGTTCATGAGAGGAACCCCGCCTTCGATGGGCATGACCGGCAGGTTGAGAATGACCGAGCGGCCACCCAGGATGCTTTCCTCCAGCTTCTGGGTCGGACGACGGAAGAGAAAGGCGGTTCGGGCCTTGGCCTGGGCCACTTCGATTGAACCCAACTGGGTGTAGTCCATGCGTTCCAGCAGCATCAGGTGCCCGCTTTCATCCACAATGGCAATAACCACGTTCCAGTTGTTTTCTTCGGCTTTGGCGCGTGCTGCAGCGGCCACAGCCTTGGCATCGGCAAGCGACAATGCGGGTTTGATGTACATGAAAGGCTCCTGACGAAGATGGCGGGCAGTCGCCCGGGAATTGTTAAGGTTCAGTACTCCGCATGAAAGCGGACACCATAGACATTGACTGGCCCGCGCTCCTGATTGTAGGCGGGATTGTTGATGTGCTGCCAGTCCAGGGTGAAATGCACCCCTTTCACGAAGCCGATCTTGTAATAGGCCTCCAGCACAGATTCCGGTGCATACACCAGAAAACCATCGCCGATGAACAGGTCGTAATTCCCTGCGGCCAGAAAATTCTGGCGCGCCTGGCTGATTTCGTTGCGTGCATAGCCCACCCCGATGCCGTCCTGGGCACGCCCCCAAAGATTACCCCCGAATACCACGCCCGTGCTCTGGCTGCGGTCCGCTTCCGTGAAGGCCATGCTTTCGCTGTGCCCGCCCGTCCAGAACATCCTGGCGAAATACCCGATGTCGGGGGAGAGCGCCTGCTGCAAGTTCAGCCCTGCCCCCCCGCGCCTGGCATCCTCCTTGGGCGCATTCTGGATGAACAGCCCCGTCTGACCGGCAAACTGCGTGTAGTCCGACAGTTTCATGCGCCCCTGATAAGCCAGGAACTTCAGCGTGCCGCCTGTCCAGCGCCGCTCCAGCTCCCAATTGATGCCGAAATGCTGTCCGACGGAGCCATCAATTTCCAGCTGGTTGGGCAGGCGCGGCATGGCAAACCAGCCGGCCCGGGTGGACCATTCATCCCAGTCGAGCGCACCGTCGATGCCCCAGGTATAGCCGCGCGCATCCGCCGCAAAGTCGTAGGCGCAACTGGTCATGAAGCACCAGTTCAGGAACTGGTCGTCCGCCTTGTGGGCATAGGCGTTGTCGTCAAAAAGGCCCAGTACATCCACCTTGCCCACTGTAAGGCTGACCCGTCGCGAAGCGGTGTCCCGGGGCAGCTGGGTACTGTCCGCCTCGAGATGGACGCTGTCTCCGCCCAAGGACCAGTACCGGGTGACAAAAGCGAGCGCCACGTAGGAAACGAAGCGGTTTTCCATGATGCGCTGCATGTCGTTGTTGGTCAGAGCGGCCAGCCCCCCGGCCTCGCTCAGTGGAATGCCCCGGATGGTTTCAAAACGCACCCAGGCTTCGGCGTCAGGGCCCAGGGTATGCCCCAGAGCGACTCCGGTGACTGAAGAGTAGGAGCGTTCCGAATGCGACTGAAAACTGTTGGCGCCATCCGGACGTGCGGAGTAAAAGCCGCCATGCTCCTGTCCGATCAGGGTCTCGTCCGCATGCCAGGCCCAGTCGCTGGCGGGATCAGCAGCCACCGCCAAAACCGGCAGGCACAGGATAAGGGCACGGAACAGCATCACGGTCAGTCAAAAGGAATTTCAAAAATGCTTTTCACGGTCCAGCGGTCGGAGGACGATGTCAGGCCGCGACCAATACCCAGGTTGAAAATCCAGGGCTTGCGATCCACATCCAGCGCGAGGAACAGCACATGGTTCTGCTGGGCAAAGGGCAGCGGGTTATTGACGCTGCCGATATCGCTGTAGTATTCGAAGCCGGCCGCAAGGCCTTGGGCCACGGTGCGGGCCACCTTGAGACCGGGATCGAAATCCGGGCCACCCTGCCGGTATCCGGCACGCAGCGGATAATCGAAGCTCGGGTTTGCTGCAACCAGCCAGTCGGGGTTTCGAAAGCCGATGATTGGACGCAGTTCCATGGAGTTCTGGTATTGCTCGTACTGCGGCTTCACGGCCGAGACCTCCACATTGATGCCGTAAAACACCCCGCCCGTTTCCGGTGCCTGGCGGGGAATCCATTTCAGGCGCACCCGGGGTCCTGCAAATTCGGTGGCACCCGAGGCATCGTGCACCACAGGCAGGTACAGCCCGGCTTCAAGGGTGTCGGTCAACCCATAACTGATTTCCGGCGTGCCCCGGTACCCGTGCACGTTCTGGATTTCCCCCGGATATTCTTGAGCAGAAACTCCTGACGGCGTGGAATTCAGATGCAGTTCCAAACCCCATTGTCCAGGCTTGTTGATGCTGTCATCGTAAACCTGGATTTCATCCTGCAGCACGGCCTGGGCAGAATCCGCGGCCCAAAGTCCGGCCAGCAGCGCGGCCAGGACCCAGCCTCTGCGGACAGGGTAGTGACTCCCTGTTGCACGATTGTGAACAGCAACGTTCCTGCAATATGTTGTTGTCATGGTTGTCATCATGATTGCAGCGGCAGACAGATTAAAAAATCCCCAGCTCATTTCTGAGTCTGGGGATGGTGGGGTTTAGGGCCAGCAAGGATTCCGGCCCTGCCCTCAGGACGGGATATGGGCCAGAATGCCGTCCACGCTCTTCTTCGCATCTCCAAACAGCATGCGTGTATTCTCCTTGTAGAACAGCGGATTTTCCACCCCAGCATAACCGGTGGCCATGCTGCGTTTGAACACCACCACCGTCTTGGCTTTCCACACTTCAAGCACAGGCATGCCGGCTATCGGGCTGCCCGGATCTTCCTGCGCGCTTGGATTGACGATGTCGTTCGCCCCCACCACCAGCACGGCATCGGTTTCGGGGAAGTCGGCATTGATTTCGTCCATTTCCAGCACGATGTCGTAGGGCACCTTGGCTTCCGCCAGCAGCACGTTCATGTGCCCCGGCAGGCGGCCGGCCACGGGGTGGATGGCAAACCGGACCTTCACGCCCTTGGCGCGCAGCCGCTTGGTGATTTCGCTAATCACGCCCTGGGCCTGGGCCACCGCCATGCCGTAGCCAGGAACGATGATCACTTCCTTGGCATCGGCCAGCAGCTGGGCCGTATCCTCGGCCGAAATGGCCACCACTTCGCCCTCCGGCGCTGCCGCGCTCGACGTGCCGCCTCCCGTTCCGAATCCCCCCAGGATCACGCTCACAAAACTGCGGTTCATGGCACGGCACATGATGTAGGAAAGAATGGCGCCGCTGCTGCCCACCAGCGCACCGGTCACGATCAGCAGGTCATTGGACAGCATGAAACCCGTGGCTGCCGCGGCCCAACCCGAATAGCTGTTGAGCATGGACACCACCACCGGCATGTCTGCACCGCCGATGGCCATCACCAGGTGAACGCCGAGGAGCAAGGCAATCACGGTCATCGCGAACAATGCCGGCAGTCCTGAGGTTCCTTCTGCCCCCAGGAACACAGCACCCAGGTAGAGCGAGAGCAGAATGCCCGCCAGGTTGAGCCAGTGGCGTGCGGGCAGCGTGAGCGGCTTGCCCGATATGGAACCGCGCAGCTTGCCGAACGCAATGATGGAACCCGTGAAAGTGATGGCGCCAATGAACACGCCAAGGAAAATCTCCACTTCGTGGATGGTCTTTTCCGCTCCCGAAAAATGGGCGTTGGGGTCCAGGTAGCTGGCATAACCCACGAGGGTTGCGGCAAGGCCCACAAAACTGTGGAGCACCGCCACCAGTTCCGGCATCTGGGTCATTTCAACACGGACAGCCAGGGTCCAGCCCACCAGGCCACCGATCGCAATGGCCGGCACCAGCAGGGTATAGCCCGTCACATGGGCGCCGATGATGGTGGCCAGAATGGCGATCGCCATGCCCAGGGCACCATAGAAATTGCCCCGACGCGCGGTTTCCTGGCGGGAAAGGCCACCCAGGCTCAAGATAAAAAGAATCGCCGCAGCGACATAGGAAACTGTCATCAATCCGTTTGCCATGGTGTCGGCCCTCAATCTTTACGGAACATGTTCAACATGCGCTGGGTCACACGGAAGCCACCGGCAATATTGATGGTTGCAATCAGTACGGAAAACACCGCCAGCACCATGACCAGGGTATCGCTGCTGGAAACCTGCAGCAGCGCGCCGATCACGATGATGCCGCTGATGGCGTTGGTCACGCTCATGAGCGGCGTATGCAGGGCCGGCGTCACGTTCCACACCACCTGGTAACCCACGAAGCAGGCCAGCACGAACACGGTGAAATGCGGCAGGAATGCCGGCGGCGCATAGGCACCGATACCGGCAAACACCAGCGCACCCAGTACCATCAGCATCACCAGCGTGGAAGTTGGGGTGGGTGGCGAAGGTTCGCCATGCTTGGGGGCTACCGGAGGCGGCGCAGCGCTCTTCGATGCAGGAGCGATGGCAGGCACCTTGAGGGGGGGGGCGGGCCATGTGAGCGCACCGTTGTGAATCACGGTGGCGCCGCGGATGACATCATCCTCCATGTTGATGTTCATCTGGCCGTCCTTGCCGGGAGTCATGTCCGTCAGCAGGTGGCGCAGGTTGGTGCCATACAGCTGGCTGGCCTGGGCCGCCAGGCGGCTTGGCAAATCAGTGTAGCCAATCACGCTGACACCGTGCACCACCGCCACTTCACCAGGAACCGTGCATTCGCAGTTGCCACCCTGTTCGGCGGCCAGGTCCACGATGACACTGCCCGGCTTCATGGAAGCCACCATCTCGGCAGTAATGAGCTTGGGAGCCGGCTTGCCCGGGATCAGGGCGGTTGTGACGATGATGTCCACTTCCTTGGCCTGTGCGGCAAACAGCTCCATTTCAGCCTTGATGAACTCGGGGCTCATCTGCTTGGCGTATCCGCCGCTGCCCGATCCTTCTTCCTCGAAATCGAGTTCCAGGAATTCAGCGCCCATGCTTTCGATTTGCTGCTTCACTTCAGGACGCGTATCGAAAGCGCGCACGATGGCGCCCAGGCCCCGTGCCGTTCCAATGGCAGCCAAACCAGCCACGCCAGCCCCGATCACCATGACCTTGGCGGGCGGCACTTTGCCTGCTGCCGTGATCTGGCCGGTAAAGAACCGGCCGAAATGCTGTGACGCTTCGACGATGGCACGATAACCGGCAATGTTGGCCATCGAGCTCAAGGCATCCATCTTCTGGGCACGGGAAATGCGCGGGACTGCGTCCATGGCAAGCACATTGGCGCCACGGCCGATCAGCCGTTCCATGAGGTCCGAGTTTTGGGCCGGCCAGACAAAACTGATCAGGGTGGAACCGGCGCGCAGCAGCTCCGATTCGTGCAAGCCCAAGGCCGGATGCTGCTCCGGCGGACGCACTTTCATCACGATGTCAGCCTGCCCCCAGACCGACTTGGCATCCGGCACGATTTCAACACCCACCGCCGCATAGGCCGCATCGGCGAACTGGGCACCAATGCCTGCCCCGGCTTCCAGGATCACCTTGTAGCCCAGCTTCATCAGCTGCGTTGCCGTATCCGGAGTAGCCGCAACTCGCCGCTCCCCGGAATGCACTTCGCGGGGAATCCCGATTATCATTGCCATTTAAAACTCCCTATGGATAATTCTTGAGGGGTCTTGGTGCCCCAGTAGCCCGGCATTCTATCCCGAGCCTACCCCATTTGGACAGTCGGTGACATTTTCCCTTAAAAAGGCCCAGTCAAAGCAGGGGCCCGGGTCTGTTTTTCGCCCGGGAGCAATGTCGGAATGCCCCGCAATGGCCCGGATCGGATAGGCCTCGCACAAGCTGTTGGCGAGAGCGGCCAGCACTTCATATTGGGCCGGTTCGAACGGCAGGGTATCGCACCCTTCCAGTTCGATACCGATGGAAAAGGCGTTGCAGTGGGGACGGCCGCGCCAGAGGGATACCCCGGCATGCCAGGCCCGCTGCAAACAGGGCACGAACTGGATCAGTTCCCCGTCACGGCGGATCAGGAAATGGGCGGATACCTGCAGTCCCTGCAATTCCCGGTAGGCAGGATGGGCCGCAGGGTCCAGGGTATTGGTGAACAGGCGGATGATGTCATCCCCGCCAA
Source organism: Betaproteobacteria bacterium (assembly GCA_028866015.1). GTDB lineage: Bacteria > Pseudomonadota > Gammaproteobacteria > Burkholderiales > Ferrovaceae > JAKBAT01. Next base: position 13,853 of record JAGWIW010000016.1, on the reverse strand, counting down.
ACCGATTGGGCGGCAAGCTGATGTTGTGGATCACCAGCAAGGAAATGGGCGTGCGCGGCGGGCGGGCATCGCAATTCGGGGAAGGGATCTGACGAGCGCGCCGCACCCGGCCTGCGGCATCCACAGGAAACCGGAGGCTGCCCACCTAGCGCAGTCCCGCGCGGCGGTGCGGCTCGCTGCAATAAAAGGCTCCGCCTCCGGGCAGTGCTTCCGTCCTGGGAATGTAAAGACCGCAATGTGCGCAACGCACCATTTCCTGGGCCCCGGCATCGGGGTCAGGGGGTGGCGGCGGGGGTGGCGCAGTTGGAGCGCTGATCCGCCCCAGGGCCGGCAATATATATTTGATGGCGAGCCAGATCACCAGCCCCCAAAGCAACAGTCGAATCATGGGGTCAAATCTACCATGACCGCAGTGCAACAAGGAATCGGTGTTAGACTGGCGGTTCGATCCGAGCTTTTTTGCCCCACATGCCCCACACGCATCCGGAACGCCCCCGCTGGAAGGGTTTTCTTGCCGCAGCCACCGTCATCACCTGCTGGACCGGCTTCAACATTGTCTCGCGCCTGGGAGGCAAAAGCGCCCTGACGCCATTTGACATGGCTGCGCTGCGCTTTGCCGTGTCCGGCTTCTTCATGCTGCCGGTGTACATCGCCGTGAAAAATGCCCTGCCCTTGCCGCGCCTGCTGGCCATTGCCAGTGTCGGGGGGTTGTTCTACGCGCTTTGCGCCTACAGCGGGTTCGTTTTCGCGCCAGCTGCCCATGCCGGCATCATCGTCAATGGCGGTGTTCCGCTGGGAACGGCGCTGCTGGCCTGGGTATGGCTCAAGGACCGTCCTTCACCCCGCGCTTTCCTGGCCCTTGGACTGGCCGCCATCGGGGTGCTGATCCTGGGTTTCAACAGCCTGGGGGCGCCGCATGCCGAAAACAGCATGGAATGGGCCGGCGACCTGTGCTTCGTTGCCGCTTCGCTGCTGTGGGCCTGCTACGGTTTGCTGGTGCGCATCTGGCATGTGCGCCCGATCGATGCAGTGAGCGGCATTGCCGTGGCTTCCGCCTGCATCTATCTGCCGATCTACGCCCTGCTTCTGCCCAAGGGGCTGGCAGCCGCATCCTTGAACGACATCCTGCTGCAAGCGGTCTACCAGGGGGTGATTGCCGCGCTGGTGGCAGCCTTCAGCTACGCCTATGCCACCCTCTCCCTCGGTTCCGGGGTGGCATCGCTCATGCTGGCCATCGTTCCCGGCACGTCGGCGCTGCTGGCCGTGCCATTTCTGGACGAAGCCATCACAGGTGTGACGGCGCTGGGTGTGATTCTGGTGACGGTGGGGGCCGGGCTGGGTGCGCTGATCAAAAAAACAGCACCAGCACCCAAACCACGGCCACATGGATCAGACTGAGCAACACGGCGGCACTGCCGATATCCTTGGCGCGTTTGGCGAGCAGGTGGTTTTCCAGGGAGATGCGATCCACGGCCGCTTCCACCGCAGAATTGAGCAGCTCCACCAGCAACACCAGCAGGATGCTGCCCGCCATCAACGCGTGACCTGCGCCTGAAGCCGGCAGGAACATCGAACAGGGAATCAGGACCGCGGCCAGGGCCACTTCCTGGCGGAACGCGCTTTCATGTCGATAGGCGTCGGCAAACCCAGCAAGCGAGTAGCCCAGCGCATTCCAGACCCGACGCAGGCCGGTTTTACCCTTGTACGGGCTTTCAGGGTGGGGAGGGTTCAAGCGCTTTCACTCTGCAACGCAGGAGCACCAGCCCGTTCCGGCACGGGGCGCAAGTGCCCGAGAAACTGCTGGGTGGCTGCACGCCAGGAAAACTTTTCCGCATGGGCACGTGCCGTATCCCGGGAAACATCAAGCGCCTGCAGACAGGCCTGGCGTAGGTCCTCGTGCATCACGCCAGCTCCCGACGACCCGATCACGTCGAGCGGGCCGGTGACCGGATAAGCCGCCACAGGGCAGCCGCAAGCCATAGCCTCCAGCAGAACCAGCCCGAAGGTGTCCGTTTTGCTGGGGAAGACGAACACGTCGGCAGAGGCATACACTTCGGCCAGCTCGGCCTGGTTGAGCACGCCCAGATAATTCACCTCCGGATGTGCCTGCTTGATGCGCGCCAGGGCCGGACCATCCCCCGCCACCCACTTTGACCCCGGAAGATCCAGGCTCACGAAGGCATCCACGTTTTTTTCCACAGCAACACGGCCCACGTACAGGAATATCGGCGGCTTGGTATTGAGCTTGTTGACATCCTGCAGGCGAAAAATGTCGAGATCCACTCCCCGGCTCCACAACACCACGTTGCGAAAACCGTAGGACTCCAGATCCCGGACCACAACCGGGGTGGGCGCCATGACGGCGCGCGATGGCCCATGGAACCAGCGCAAAAACGCATAGGTCCAGGAGAGCGGTATGGCGAACCGCGCCTTGACGTATTCCGGAAAACGGGTGTGATAGGCCGTGGTGAAGGGCAGGCCGTCGCGCAGCGCGCAGGCGCGGGCTGCCATACCCAGCGGCCCTTCCGTGGCAATGTGCAAGGCGTCCGGGGCGAATGCCCGGATGCGGCGGCGCACGGATGTCCCCGGCATCAGCGAAAGCCGGATATCCGGATAGGTGGGGCATGGCAACGTCCGGAACTCGAGCGGTGTCAGGAACTCCACCTGATGGCCCATCGCTTCAAGCTCCCGGCGGGTGTTCTTGAGTGTGCGCACCACACCGTTTACCTGGGGCTCCCAGGCATCGGTCACGATCATGATTTTCATGCCATGGTCTCCAAAATTGGCGTTTCTTCGTCCAGAAGGGTAGGTCCCAGGTTGAGTGGGGCAGCCACGCGATTGCGCCACTCCACGATCTTGAGCTCCCCTTCGAAAGTCTCGACCAGGGCCGTCATGCTTTCCACCCAGTCTCCGTCATTGCAATAAAGCAGGTCGCCGATGCTGCGAATTTCGGCCTTGTGGATGTGCCCGCACACCACGCCATGACAGCCACGCCGGCGCGCCTCTTCGGTCATCACTTCCTCGAAGGCGGCGATGTAGTTCACGGCATTCTTGACCTGCTGCTTCAGGTACTGGGAAACCGACCAATAGGGCATCCCCAGCCGGGCGCGCACCGCATTGAACCACTGGTTGAACTTGAGAATCAGGGTATAGAGCGTATCGCCCAGGTGAGAAAGCCAGCGCGCATGCTGGGTCACGCCATCGAACAGGTCGCCATGCACCACCCACAAGCGGCGCCCGTCCGCCAGCGTATGCACCGCCTCTTCCATCACTTCGATGTCTCCGAATGCCAGCCCCACGAACTGGCGCGCCAGTTCGTCATGGTTGCCGGGTACATAAACCACGCGCGTGCCCTTGCGTGCCTTGCGCAGCAGTTTCTGCACCACATCATTGTGGGTCTGTGGCCAGTACCAGCTTTTTCTGAGCTGCCATCCGTCCAGGATGTCGCCCACCAGGTAAAAGGTTTCCGCTTCGTGGCAGCGCAGGAAATCGAGCAGGTAGTCGGCCTTGCAGCCGGGGGTGCCCAGATGGATATCGGAAATCCAGATGGAACGGTAATTGAAACTTTCACCCCGGGAATGGATTTCAACCCGGGAAGCGGGGTCTTCAGGCGAGTTCGGAGTTGGTGATAACAATATGGCTCGGGCCCATTTCAAGTTTTGCCCATTGAGCCACGCGCCCGTGACCGCTATGTGACTGAACGGTTAAGGTTTTATGACAGATACGGACAATGCGCGCTTGGCAGCTTCCAGCGGTACGACCGTTGCAAGGCCCCAGCCAAACGCCGTGAGCCAGGAGTGTATTGTCAGTTCCCGGAATGAAAACAATGCCGCCAGGGGCGGCCAGACCGTCACGCACACCAGCCCGGCCGCCGTCAGCGCCAGCACCCGCAGCGCCGTTTTCGACAGCCGCCCCAGCATCGATCCCAGGCCCGGACGGGGAGACCGGGAAGCCAGGATCAGGGCAATATTGGCACCAATGAGGGCAACGAAAGTCATGGCACGAGCCGCCCCTTCCTGCACGCCATCCTGGACAGCCCACAGGTACAGCGCACAGACCACGGCCGTGGCGAGGATGCCGAAGAGCAGGCTCATGGCCAGCTGACGGTTTGACAGCAGGGGTTCCGTCGTTGCACGGGGCCGGCTTTCCATAAGCTGCCGCCCTCCTTCCTCCGCTTCGAACACCACAGAACAGGCCGGATCGATCACCAGTTCCAGAAAGGCAATGTGAACCGGAGCCAACACCGGAGGCCAGCCCATGAGAACAGGCAGCAGGCTCAGTCCGATCGTGGGAACATGCACCGCGATGGCATAGACCAAAGCCTGGCGCAGATTGGCGTAGATCCTGCGCCCCAGCGCAATGGCCGTGACAATGGCGGAAAAATCATCTTCCAACAGAACCAGGGATGCCGCTTCGCGCGCCACGTCGGTACCGCGCTTCCCCATGGCGATGCCAATGTGCGCTGACTTCAAAGCGGGCGCATCATTCACGCCATCCCCCGTCATGGCCACGATTTCTCCGCGGCGCTTGAGGGCATTCACCAGCATCAGCTTCTGGTCCGGGGTCACCCGGGCAAACACACAGGTCTGCCCCACCCGCTCGTCCAGCACAGCCTGGGGCCAGGACTCCATTTCAGCACCGGTGATCACCTCCCGGCAGTCGATGCCTGCCCCCTGCGCAATGGCACGCGCCGTCCTCGGGTGATCGCCCGTGATCATCACAACCCGGATGTGGGCATTGCGACACAGCCGCATAGCCGCCGGCACTTCGGCGCGAAGCGGGTCCGAGAGCCCTGCCAGGCCAACCCATTCGAAATCGAAATCGTGCTGCGCTTCCGGCCACGATTCACCGCGATGAATCGCCCGGGCCACGCCCAGTACACGCAATCCCCGATCGGCCATGAGTTCCGCCTGCCGGGCCACGTCGCGCCGCATGGCTTCAGGAAGATGGCACAGATCCGCCACAGCCTCCGGCGCCCCTTTGGCGGCGACCACGGCATGACTTCCGTCTGAGGGCCGCCAAAGATGGGACATGGCCGGCAGTTCCGGCGTGAGTTCGTATTCACGGACCAGAGCCCAGTCCTCATGCAAATGCTCTGTCTGGGCCAGGTAATCCCGGGCAAACGCGTGAAAGGCCCGTTCCATGGGATCGTGGGGTTCGATCTCACTGGCAAGCACCGCGTATTCCAGGAGCAAATGGTAACGTTCGGGAAAATCATTCCGGGCGAGGTCGCCCACGTCCAGCACCTGCCCCTCAACACACAGACTGCTCAGGGTCATGCGGTTCTGGGTGAGGGTCCCCGTCTTGTCCACGCACAGCACGGTTGTCTCGCCCAGGGTTTCGATGGCATTGAGACGGCGGGTGAGGACCCGGTGCCAGGAAATGCGACGCGCTCCCAGAGCCAGAAAGACAATCAGGATCACCGGAATTTCCTGGGGCAGCACGGCCATTGCGAGCGTGATGCCTGCCAGCGCCGCTTGCAGGAACCCCCCCCTCAGCACCCAATACAAGCCAACCAGCAACAGGCAAAAGCCCAGTGCAACCCAGGCCAGGCGCCCTGTCAGCCTGGCCCGTTCCTGTTGTAGCGGTGACGCCTCCAGCTTCACCGTTTCCAGAGAGCGGCCGATGGCTCCCAGGCGTGTGCTGTCGCCGATGGCGGTGACTCGCACCAGCCCTTGCCCCCGAACCACCAGCGTTCCGGCATAAATCCGCAGGGCGTCTTCTGCAGCAGAGGCTTCTTGTGTGGCTGCCGCCTTTGCAACGGCAACGGACTCCCCGGTGAGCAGTGATTCATCCACCGCCAGTTCATGGGCCTGGAGCACCTGCGCATCGGCCGGCACCCGGTCGCCTTCAACCACGGCAAGCAGATCGTCCCGCACCACATCACGCCCGGCAATCCGAACGGGAACTCCGTCCCGAATGGCGAGCGCCCGCGGGCTCGACAAGTCGCGCAACGCCTCCAGCGTACGCTCGGTGCGACGCTCCTGGGCGATGGTCACCCCCATGATGATGATGACAAAGCCCAGCAGGGCCAGCGCATCCCCCGGCTTGCCCAGCACCAGGTATACGAGGCCGGCACCCAGCAGCAGCAGGAACATGGGTTCGCGGGAAATTTCCGTTGCAATGGCCCAGAAGGTGCGCCGGGGCTCACGGCTCAGGACGTTGGGGCCTTCAACTGCCTGGCGTTCCGCCACGGTGGCGGCATCGAGCCCCCGATATTCGTCAATCATGGCGCCGGTTTCTCCCCGACTGTCGAATCAAATGGCTGCGATCAGTTCATGCAGTGCCCGGATCAGGCGGTCTTTCAGAACCTGCAGTTCGGGCAACTGTGCGCCGGCCCGGTCAAAACGGCCCGCACCGCCAAGCTGCACAATCTCCCGCACAAGCAGGTGAATCATTTCATGCAGGCTTTCAAGTTCACAAAACTGGGGCAAATCACCATAAGCCGATTTTCCCGGGCCGCAAAGCCATTCCACAAACCCACAATCGCGGGGGGTTATGCCCAGGCCGCTTGCCGCCTGCTGGTCTATGGCTGCTGCCACATCATCCACCCATCGCCGATGCCAGACTTCTGCAAAAACCAGCGCGATGTCCTTGCGCGAAAGCCGTTTGTCCTGGGACTGCGTCCAGGCCGGAAAAGGCTGAAACTCACTGATCCATCCGGGCACAAGGGAGGCCTCCATCGGCCGCGCAATGCCGTAGCCCTGAGCCTGACGGCATCCCAGGTAGAGCAGCACCGTCCCATGATCCACCGACTCCACCCCTTCGGCAATGACGTTCTTCTGGAATGCCTCTGCCAGACTGATCACGCCTTCCACGATGGAAAGATCGTCGGCATCGTTCAGCATGTCCCGGGTAAAACTCTGGTCGATCTTGATGGTGTTGACTGGCAGGCGCCGCAGGTAGGCCAGAGACGCATACCCCGTGCCAAAATCGTCGATGGAAAACATGACGCCATGGCGCCGGCATTCTTCCATGGTCTGCGTGACCCTCGGAATATCCCACAAGGCCACGGTCTCCAGCACTTCCAGCTCCAGGCGGTCGCGCGGAATCTCGGGATTTTCCGCCAGGACAGCCACGATAAACGGAATGAAGCGTTCTGAATGCAGATGCCGTGCTGGCAAATTGACGCTCACCACCGTATCGAGCCCTTCCCATTGCCATTGGGTCATCTGCCGTAATGCTTCGGAAATCACCCATTCCGAGAGGCGGGTTTCGAATTCGCTGTTTTCTATGAGCGGCAGGAAATCGGCCGGCAACAGTAGCCCCTGCTCGGGATGACGCCAGCGAATGAGGGCTTCCAGTCCAATCACCTGGCCGTTTTTCAAATCGACTTTGGGCTGGTAGAACAGCTCGAACTCCCGACGTTGCAGCGCCAACTCGACCCTTGCCCGCCCCTCGGAACGCAGGTGGGCATTGCGGTCATCCACCACATCAAAAAAATGGAAGCAGTTGCGCCCTTTTTCCTTGGCCAGATACATGGCTTGGTCGGCATGGCGCAGCAATGTGTCGGCATCTGCATTGTCATCGGGATATATGGTCACTCCGATGCTGGCCGAAATGGTCACGGATATTTCGCCCAGTGCATAAGGCCTGGCAATCGCGTCCATGATGCGCGTGAGCATGCCCAGAAGTTCCTGCTCGCTCTGGATTTCGGACAGAATCAGGATGAACTCGTCGCCACCCAGTCTCGCCACGGTATCCGTAGCGCGCAGGATGGTGCTCATGCGGCGCGCCACTTCGATCAGGAGCAGATCACCCGTCTCATGCCCGTAAGTATCATTGACCGGTTTGAAATCATCGAGATCGATGAAGCAAACCGCCATTTTTCCGCCGGACCGGCGGGACTCGGCCAATGCCATGGACAGACGGTCATTGAGCAGGGCCCGGTTGGGCAGGCTGGTCAGCGGATCATGCAGGGCCATGAGCTCCAGCTCGCTCTGCTGGGCCTTCAGCAAAGAAATGTCAGAAGATATGCAGACATAGCTCAGCGTTTCTCCTTCGTCATTCTTGACCACGGAAATCGTGAGTTTGTCGGGATAAATTTCCCCGTTTTTGCGCCGGTTCCAGATTTCGCCCGACCAGTGGCCCTTGCTCAGGACGGCATCCCACAGGGAAGCGAAAAACGCATGATCATGGCGTCCAGATTGTAGGATTCGCGGGTTTCGACCCAGCACTTCCTCCCGGCTGTAGCCGGTAGTCCGGCTGAAGGCCGGGTTCACTTCGATGATCCAGCCATCGGGATCAGTAATGAAAATGCTTTCGTCCGCGTGCAAAAACACCCGGGATACCAGCTTCAGGTAATCATCCGAAATCTTGCGTTCGGTGATGTCGTTGATGATGGCGACAAAATGGGTGGGGCTGCCTTCCTTGTCGTGCACCGGGGCAATCTGGAAACGGTTCCAGAACATGGTGCCGTCCTTGCGATAATTTCTCAAGGTGGCCTTTACGGCGCGCCGTTCCTGCAACGCCTGGCGGATGGCAAGGCAGTCTGGCTGGTCACGGTCATCACGCTGAAGAAAGCGGCAGTTCCTGCCAATCACATCTGCAGATGAATAGCCGGTGATGCTTTCGAACGCCGGATTGACGTAAATCAGGGGATGGTCCGGCAGCGTGGCATCGGCAATGGCAATGCCATTGACGCTGTTGTTGAGGGCCCCGGCCTGGAGGCGGATCAGGGACTCGGATTCCTTGCGGATGGAGATATCGCGGGAGGAGCAAAACAGCAGCGTCTCGTCACCCAGATTGAAGGATTTGGCATGGATTTCCACGTCCAGCAGCGTTCCATCCTTGCGCCGGTGCCGCGTTTCGAAGGTCGCCTCATCATGCCGCATCAGCCACACGATGCGCTCGCGCAACTCGTCAGCCGACCATTTGGCATCCCAGGCCGACACGTGCATGCCCTGCATTTCCTCGCGCGGATAGCCCAGTGCCTGACAAAAGGAATCGCTCATTTCCACCAGCAAACCCTGGGCATCCAGGACGTGAATGCCGTCGCTTGCAATGTGCAAGAGCGATTCATTCATGCGGATCTGGCGCGTCAGCCAGCTGCGGGTCACGCTGCGCTCATCCCCGTTGCTGACCAATCCCAGCAGCTGCACCACCCGCCCCATTTCGTCCCGAACCGGGCTGACTTCCAGAAGCAGGCAGGTGATCTGACCGTCTCGGCAGACAAAATGGCTGCTCAGGGAAATCGTGGTGCTGGCCCCCGAGACCAGCCGGCCAAATTCACTGACATTGCGCTCGCAGTCTTCGGGAGCCAGGATTTTGGAACAGGGAGCGAATTTCAGTTCGCCACAAGCATAGCCCAGCAGTTCACAGAAATGGGGATTGGCATCGAGGATCTGGTGGTTCAGCCCGAATATGACAACGCCGGTGGGGGCCTTTTCAAAAAAGATTCTGAAGTAGGAGCGGTATTCGGAAATGGATTCCAGGTATGCAGGCAGAAAGGAGTCGCTCGTCTCAGGGGACGCGGAATTGTCGTCCATGAAGAAATCGTTTGGGGCCCGGCTCCAATTGAAAACGCACTGAGTGTACCTGATTGCCTTGTCAATGCAAGGGCAAGATCCACATCAGGAAACGGAAATTTCAGGACGACGGGGACGCCTGGCAAAAACCCCACTGGCTGAGTGCCTGGTCCACTTCCTGCCGGGTAACCGGACGGACCAGGCGACCCAATTCAACCCCATCCCTCAGCAGAATGAAAGTGGGCCAAAGCTTGACCTTAAAAGCACGCCCCAAGGCTCTGCCACGGCCATCTTCAACCTGCACCAGAGGAATGCCGGGAGATTCGCCCAAGGCTGCTTCCATCAAAGGTTGCGCTGCCAGGCAATGGGGGCACCAGTCCACTCCGAACTCAAGAATGAGGCGACCTTGCCTGGAACGCACGGCCTCCACGGTCGGCCCTGGGTTTTCATAGGCGTTCATTGCGGATGTTTGCGCAGGAAATCCGCCTTGGCTGCTTCGTTGCAATTGTAGGTGTTCTTCCCCTGCTGCTGGCAGTCTGCAAGATCTTTCGCCAGTTCATCAGGGTGGGACATGTAGTACCCCTGGGTCTTGGTCTGCCCACAGGAACACAACAGGAGAACTGCCGCGCACAAAATGATCTTTTTCATCATGGCTTGTCCTTCATCGATGTCGAATCCTTCGTCACTATATCACCGGACATGATGCTGTTTGAGTGCACGGGAAAAAACCATCCCGAGCACCGGCAACGCAAACCCTGCCAGAGCGAACAGCATCATCGGGCCAGAACGCGCCAGCAGCAGCGATGCCAGGAAGACCCCCAGGGACTGCCCGAGAAAAAATGCGGAAGCAAAAAGGGAAACTGCCGTTCCCCGGACCTGGGGTGCCATCTGGGTGGCGTTGGTCTGCAACGTGTTGTGCAGCATGTAATAGCCCAGCCCCACCAGGTAACAAGCCGGCAACGCCCATCCCCACGCCGTGCCGGCAGCGAGCAGGAGCCAGGCTCCGCCGATCAGCAGTCCGCCCAGTTTGGCGAGCCCTACCTCCCCCAGGCTGCTCACAAACTGGCGGGCAAACAGCGTATACGAAAAGCCGCCAATCCCAAATGCAGCCATGACAGCGCCTGCCAGGGTAAGCGAAAGCCCGAAGTGTTCGTGGAGATATGACGGCACAAAAGCCAGGGTGCCAAACACCACCAGACCTTCCACAAATACCGTGGCCAGAATCACCCGGGCCCAGGAAACACCCAGCACCACCTGAACCTGGGAAAACACGCCCGCTGGTCCCGCATTTGCGTGACGAACATGATGCGTGCGCTCGTTGGCGTGGGATTCATACAGGACCCAGAGTCCCACAATCAGGTAGGTGGCCGCCATGAAACCGAAAGCCCAGCGAAACCCGAGCGTGTCAGTAAAAACCCCGCCAATGAACTGGCCGCCGATTACCCCCACAATCTGCCCTGCCAGGAATCGCGCCAGCGTGGCCTGGCGATGCTCGTAGGAAATGGTGTCGCCAATCCAGGCCATGGACAGGGGAATAATGCCGGCCGCCGAAGCACCAGTCAGCAGCCTGGCCACAATCAGCCAGCCCATGGACTGAGCCAGCACCGCCCCAAGGCTGCCTGCCGTGCAGGCAAGCGTGGTCAGGGCGATGAGCCGATATTTGCCGATGCGGTCTCCGAGCGGGCCAAAAAACACCTGCAAGAGACCGTAGGCTACAGAAAATGAAGACACAACCTGGGCAGCCTGTTGCGGAGCCACTCCAAACACATGGACCAGGCTGGGCAGCATGGGATCGCACAAACGCGCCGAAGCGGCGCTTGCAAATGCGGCAAAAGACAGCAGCAGGACGGCCCGACGATGCTGCGGATCTGGGCTGTGCATCGCGATTCAGTCCGCCTTCTTCAAACCACCTTCTTCGGCAGCAGACAGTTCGATGGCTGTCCAGTCCAGATGACCGCGCCCCCTGGCCAGCCCGGACAGCAGTCGGGCGTGCAGCAGATCGGCCACCGGCATCGGCTGCGCGACGGCTTCGGCCACTTCACGCACCAGTCGCACATCCTTCATGCCCAGTTCCAGCTTGAATCCCGGCGGCTCATAAATGCGGTCAGCAAGGATACGTCCGTAATTCTGGTAAATCGGACAGGAAAAGATGGTCTGCCCCAGGAATCCTGCGAATGCCTTCCGGTCCAGGCCGCTTTTTTCTGCCAGGGCAAGGGCTTCAGCCATGGCTTCGATGGCCGAAAGGATAAGGAAATTGCCCGATAGCTTGGCAACATTCGCCGCACCCGGATCTTCTCCGAAATCGTGAATCCCCTGACCCAGGGCCTCCAGCATTGGCTGGGCTCGCGCCTTGGCTTCCGCATCACCTGACTGGCAGATCCACAATTTGCGTGCCGCTGCCGCCTCAGGACGCCCAAACACAGGGGCCGCAAGAAAGTAGCTGCCGCGCAAGGCGTGTTCGCGCGCCAGGCGGCGGGACAACTCGGGCGACACCGTGCTCATGGAAATGTGCAGCCCCCCCTCTCCCAGGCAATCGGCAAACCCTTCCCTTCCCAAGGTGACTGTCTCCAGGGCCGCGTCATTTGAAAGCATGGTGATGGCGATCCCGCCCGGGGTCACGGCGGCGCACGGGGCATCGGCAATGATGGCGCCGGCTGCGGCCAAGCTCTCGGTTGGAGCGCGCGACCTGTTGAATACGGTCAAGGGAAAGCCGTTGTCGAGCAGGTTGCGGGCCATGGGGGCTCCCATCTTTCCCAGCCCCAAAAAGGTCAGCGCGCTTTTGTGCATCCGAGTCTCCTGATTCCTGTCAAAACCGCGCACAGCCACAACTGCAGCGCGCGCAATACCGCGCACCGAGCTTGCATGATTTGCTGCGGAAGAGCAAGCACCCCGCCGATCGCCGTCAGTACTCGCACGTATTGAGGAGGAGGTGCCCGAACCTTATCGTTTGAACTGTAAACACTGGTTACAAATTTTTCATTGACAAGTCAACCCGGAAATTTCTTGAACGGAAACAAGCTCGATGCAACTCATTGTTTCATCTGATAAAAAAAGCACCCCCGTTCCAGAGCCGACCTTTTAAAAAGAGACATCACCATGTCAACGGTTCGCACAAAATTGAGCATCCTGGCTGTTGCTTCTGCCGCGGCCCTGGTTGGGTGCGGCGGGGGAGGCGGCAGCGGTGTGGCGCTCACGCCCATCAATCTCTACAGCCCCGTCTATAACAACCTCGCTTGCCAGCCCGGGAGTGATTCCATCGGTACCTGGAAAATGGTGGCGAACAACACGGTGGCCATCCCCGACTCTCCCGATGTCCTGTTTTTCAGCTACAACCAGCCTTCCATCAACAACAGCGGGATGGTGACATTCCGGGGACGTGCACGGGATAGCAGCGTGGGTTCCAGCGGCGGCAACAGCGGCTCCAGCGGGAGTTCCGCAGTACAAAGCGGCATCTACGCGGGCCAGCCCTGCCTGACCAAATTCACGCTTTATACCGCCGCCGACTCCAACATGATCGTGCCTGCCCCCAACACCAGCGGCACGGTATTTACCGAATTTCCTTCAATTCCCCGCATCGACATGACATCCGGCGTACTGGCCACACGGGGCATGTCGCAACCGCTGCTGACGTTGCCCGACGGCACCAAGCTGGGGACTTCGGGGGTTTATGTGACCCTCGCCAGCGGGCTGACCACAGCAATCGGCCTGTTCGGCACCGTGACCGACTACTCTTATATGCAGGTACCCAACGCCACCAGCACCACACCGATCCGCTTTGACCAGTTCCCTGGTTCTCCGGCAGTGGCGGGCACAGGCGGCAAGTACGTGCTGTTCAAGGGCAACTACACCGATGCCGACTCCACCGGGGCCCTGTCTGTCTCCAAAACCGGCGTCTATTACCGCGACGTGAGTACAGCCAAATCGCCGGTGGCCGTCATCGCCGATACCAATATGATGATTCCCGGCACCAGCACGGCATTCGGCTCCACAGCCCCACCCAGCGCTGCCGGAAACCAGGTGGTCTTCACCGGCCTGGACAATGAAGGTGCGCCTACAGCCGGCGGCATATTCCTCGCCCCCATTGCCAGCAAGCCTGCCCTGACGGCGTTGGTGAAAATCGGCGATCCGGTGCCGGACAGCACGGGTACTGCACTGACGGATGGTTCCACCTTCAACCAGTTCGGTGAAGGCCTGTCATTTGATGGCCGCTATGTATCCTTCTGGGGTGCCTGGGGGACCAACGGGGTGCGCACGAGGACCCTGGCCTGCCCGACAGACGGCAACAAGGACATGATTGCCGCCTGCAATGCGCAAAGCAATGCCGGCCCCGGACTGACCACGGTCACCGAAACCGTGGACCAGGGCATTTTCGTCTATGACACCCAG
>JAGWIW010000002.1 GCA_028866015.1 Betaproteobacteria bacterium | reverse complement strand
GAGAGATTCTGGATTCGCGGGGCAACCCGACCGTGGAAGCCGAAGTGGTCACGGAAAACGGGGCGACAGGGCGCGCAGCGGTGCCGTCCGGCGCATCGACCGGAACCCGTGAAGCGATCGAATTGCGCGATGGCGACAAAAGCCGTTACCTCGGCAAGGGCGTGCTCAAGGCCGTTTCCCACGTGAACACGGAAATCTACGAAGCGGTTGTCGGCCTGGAAGTGTCGGACCAGGCGCTGATCGACCACACCATGATTGAACTGGACGGGACGGACAACAAGGCGCGCCTGGGTGCCAACGCCATACTGGCGGTGTCCCTGGCAACCGCAAAAGCCGCTGCCGAAGAGGCCGGCCTGCCCCTTTATCGCTACCTGGGCGGAGCCGGCGCCGTGCACATGCCGGTTCCCATGATGAACGTCATCAATGGCGGTGCCCATGCCAACAACGGCCTCGACATGCAGGAGTTCATGATTCTGCCGGTGGGGGCTCCGACTTTTCGTGAAGCGTTGCGTTATGGGGCGGAAGTGTTTCATGCGCTCAAGTCGCTGATCGACAGCAAGGGTTTGTCCACCACGGTTGGCGACGAAGGCGGTTTTGCGCCGCGCCTGTCCAACAATGAGGCCGGCCTGGGTTTGATCATGGAAGCCATCGAGAAGGCGGGCTATCGTCCCGGTGAACAGATTGCCATCGGACTCGATTGCGCGAGTTCCGAGTTTTACAAGGATGGGCGCTACCATTTGCATGCGGAAAATCGCACGCTCGATTCCGACGGCTTTGCCCAATACCTGGCCGACTGGGTTTCGAAGTACCCGCTGGTGACCATCGAAGACGGCATGTCCGAAGCGGACTGGGCGGGCTGGAAGCTGCTCACGGACCGCCTGGGCGGAAAAGTCCAATTGGTGGGGGACGACATTTTCGTCACCAACGCCCGGATTTTGAAAGAAGGCATCGAGAAAGGCATCGCCAATTCCATCCTGATCAAGATCAACCAGATCGGTTCCCTGTCTGAAACGTTTGCCGCCATTGAAATGGCCAAGCGCGCAGGCTATACCAATGTCATTTCACACCGCTCCGGTGAAACTGAAGACACGGTGATTGCGGATATCGCCGTGGCAACCAATGCCGGGCAGATCAAAACCGGTTCACTTTCGCGCTCGGATCGCCTGGCAAAATACAACCAGTTGCTGCGCATTGAGGAAGCCCTGGGCTCCGTCGCCCAGTATGGGGGGCGGGAAGTCTTTTACCAACTCTGAGGGGGGCGGCACACATGCTGGACCCGGCACGCTGGTTGCGCATCGCGCTGCTCACGCTGGTTGTGGTGCTGGCCTATGCCCTGATCCTGGGAAAGGGGGGATGGTTGCGTATCCGCTCGCTAGACCAGCAAATTTCCTCTCAGAAAGCCACCAATCAGGACATGCAGAAGCGCAATGAGGCGCTTTCTGCGGAAGTTCAGGATCTCAAGAAAGGTTCAGACGCGCTTGAAGAGAGGGCGCGAGTTGATCTGGGCATGATTCGCCAGGGTGAAGTTTACTATCGTTACGTGCAGCCCCCGCCTTCAACCCCGGAAGCCACAAAGCCCTGATGCGGGCTTTTGCCGCACAACAAACCACGGAAAATCACCAGAACAGGCGCCACCAGGGGTGTCCGCTGCCCTTTGCCTGGGAGGCGGAAGCCAGGAACCTGCTGTTGGGGTAATCCCGTTGCAATACCCTCAGGCTGTCTTTCTGAAGATCGTGCAATCCCATGGCTTCATAGCTTTTGGCCATGATGTACAGGGCTTCTTCCGTTGAAGAAGTGCGCGGAAACAGTTTGAGCACTTGCTGGGCGCGATTGGCGGCAGCAAGGTACGCATGCCTGCGGAAATAATAGCGTGCGGTTGCGAGATCTGCGTGCGCCATGACATCCACCAGGTATTTCATGCGCAACCGGGCATCTCCAGCATATCGACTGTTTGGAAACCGTGTGACCAGTTCCTTGAACGCATCGAAAGATTCGCGCGTTGGTTTCATGTCGCGTTCTGCGAGATCGCTCGGACTGTAGATGCCGAACAGGCCCAAGTCATCGTTGAAGTTGGCCAACCCCTTCATGTAATAGGCGTAGTCCACGCCAGGATGATTGGGGTGGGCCTTGATGAAACGGTCGGCTTCGCTGATGGCTGAAGCGATTTCATGCTGCTTGTAATAAACGTAGATCTGCTCCAGCTGTGCCTGCTGCGAATAGGCCCCATAGGGGTAACGGGACTCAAGTGATTCGTAGAGCTTGGCGGCTCTTTCAAAATTGCCGTCCTGGAGCTCCGCTTTCGCCTCCGAGTGCAGTTTTGCTGCCGACCAGTCTTTGGTCGGATCATAGTCCTGGGAAAGGGTTTCACAGGCTGCCAGCAGAGTGGCGAGAAGAAGCAGGCAGAAACGCGATAAACTGATGTTTGTCATAGGAAAATTCATCATGCTGTCGGAAGATTATACCAGCCCTGAGGCAATGGATCCGATTGTGGTCCAAATATCCCAGGCCTGTGCCGGTTTACGCTTGGACCAGGCCCTGGTTCAGGTGTTTCCCGAATTTTCCCGGAGTCGCCTTCAGCGCTGGGTTCGCGAAGGGCATGTGCTGCTTAATGGCGCCATGGCCACAGCCAAATCCAAGGTATGGAGCGGGGACGAGGTGACGCTCCAGGTTCCGGAGGAAGAAGGCAGCGAGGATATTGTTCCTCAAGCCATCGCACTCGATGTGGTCTACGAGGACGATGCGATCCTGGTCATCAACAAGCCGGCAGGGTTGGTAGTCCATCCGGGGAATGGCAATCGCAGCGGCACGCTGCAGAATGCCTTGCTTCATTACGACAGCCGCCTTGGGCCTGTCCCCCGTTGCGGAATCGTCCACCGGCTCGACAAGGATACCAGTGGCCTCATGGTGGTGGCTCGTACCTTGCAAGCCCACGCTGAACTGGTGCGCCAGTTGCAGGCGCGTACAGTCCATCGCCACTACTGGGCTCTGGTGCAAGGGCAACTTCAGGACGACAGTACCGTAGAGGCCCCCATCGGACGCCATCCCACCCAGAGAACCCGCATGGCCGTGGTTTCAGGAGGTCGGCCTGCAGTCACCCACATTCACGTGGTCGAACATCTGCCTTGTCACACCTGGATCGAGTGCCGTCTGGAAACCGGGCGAACCCACCAGATTCGCGTCCATCTTCAGCATCTGGGCTTCCCCCTGGCGGGCGATCCGGTCTATGGAGGGCGCGGGTTCCGACTGGATCAGCGTTCGCAGGAGGCTTTGAAAACGTTCGGGCGCCAGGCACTGCACGCGTTCCGGCTGGGGCTTGACCATCCGGTCAGTGGGGAAGCTGTTGCATGGGAAATCCCCATGGCACCCGACATGGCAGAACTCATAACCATCCTGCGCGGGGCTCGCCATGAATGAGGCACTTGGATTTCGGGCAGACTGGCCGGCGCCGCCCTGGGTGCGTACCTTTTGCACGACCCGGGCTGGCGGTGTCAGTACAGGGGGCTGGTCAAGCCTCAACCTTGGGGACCACTGCGGCGATGATCCGGCTCACGTGGCGGAAAATCGCCGCAGGGTGATTGCCTCCATCGCAGCCGTGCCGCGATGGCTCCGCCAGGTCCACGGCACGGCAGTTGCTGGAGACGGGGTTGCCGAACTGCCCGAAGCCGATGCTGCCTGGACTCGGCAGGCGGCCACAGCCTGCGTGGTACTGACTGCAGATTGCCTGCCCCTGCTGGTTTGTCACCGTCACGAGCCGCTGGTTGCGGCTGCCCATGCAGGGTGGCGGGGGCTCGCTGCCGGCGTGATCGAAGCCACGGTAGAGGCCATGGGAGCCGATCCGGCAGAGCTCCTGGTGTGGCTGGGTGCAGCCATCGGTCCAGGCGCATTTGAAGTGGGCGCTGAAGTACGGGAGGCTTTCCTGGCAGGAGATCCCCAGGCCGCCGTGGCTTTTCTTCCAGGCAATCCCGGAAAGTGGTGGGCTGACCTCTATATGCTTGCCCGCCAGCGGCTGGCACGGCTGGGGGTGCATGACGTGTACGGGGGGGGGCTGTGCACGGCAGGCGATCCCTGGCGTTTCTTTTCACATCGCCGGGATCGTGGCCAAACCGGCAGAATGGGAAATTTCATCTGGATTGCTCCTGAACCGTGAAGGCGCGGCCGTATAATGCTGCTTTGGTTTCCAAAATCCCATAATTTATGTCGCCCCTGATTGCCACGATGGTTGCCGGCGCCGCTGCCGGATTGCTGTCGATGATTTGCGCGGCGCTGGTGGTGTTCACCGCTCGCCCCTCCTGGGTGCCCCTGCTGGTGAGCTATGCCATCGGCGCATTGCTGGGTGCCGTTTTTCTGGAAATCCTGCCCCACGCCTTCGTGCTCGCAAAAAGCCCTGAAACGGTATCAGCCACGGTTCTGGCAGGCATCCTCGGATTCTTCATGCTGGAAAAGCTGGTGCTCTGGCGCCATGTGCATGCCCATGATCTGGAAGAAGATGGGGCAGCTGGCCATGCCCATGATGGGCATCAGGGCAGGACTGGAGCCATGGTGGTTGTGGGTGATTCGGTCCACAATTTCGTGGATGGCATCATCATTGCAGCGGCTTTCGTGACAGATCCTCACTTGGGGGTGGTCACGGCGATGGCCATCATCGCCCACGAAATTCCCCAGGAAGCGGGGGATGTCCTGGTCCTGCTCCACTCGGGGCTGTCGCGTACACGGGCATTGGGTTTCAATCTTTTTTCAAGTCTCGCCACCTTGGTGGGGGGGGTCATCGCCTGCCTGGCCCTGCAGTCCCTGCAACAGGTGGTCCCCTATTTGCTCGCGCTGGCTTCTTCCAGCATGATTTACGTGGCCGTGGCCGACTTGATACCGGGCCTGCACCGTCGCGTGGATTTCAGGGCTTCGGCTTGGCAAGTGACGCTCATCGCCCTTGGGGTGGCCTCGATTCACTGGGCCCATGTCTTGATCATGGAATGAAGGGAGACAGATGATGGAGGAAGCCGGCGCGCGCCTGGCAGGTTTTCGGCCGGAGGACTACCAGAACTTCCTGCGTGAGCTGGCACAAGCTGTTGCCAGGGATGCCCCGCGCTGGCAGGAACTGCAGGCCCGGTATTACCAGGACCAGGCGGCACTCTGGATGAACATGCTGAGCAGGGCGGCTGGGCAGACCCCGCCTGTGCACGGTGCAGAGGCCGGAACACAAACCCTGGCGGACCGCCGCTTCAGTGCTCCGGAATGGTCCGAAACCCCGTTGTTCGATTACCTGCAGCAATCCTATCTGCTTACTGCGCAATGGCTCAAGGAAGCCGTGGGCTCGCTGGAGCTGGAACCAAAAACCAGAAAGCGCCTGGACTTTTTCCTGCGGCAGTATATCGACGCCATGGCGCCGTCAAATTTTCCTGCAACCAACCCCGAAGTGCTCAAGAAAGCATTCGAATCGGGTGGGGAAAGCTTGCGTGCAGGGCTGAAAAACTTTTTGGCGGATATGGAGAAAGGCCGCATCTCCATGACCGACGAGACTGCGTTTGAAGTGGGGCGGAATATAGCGGTTACGCCGGGGTCTGTGGTTTTCGAGAATGAACTGTTTCAGCTTTTGCAATACGCCCCTGCCACAGCGGAAGTGGCCTCGCGCCCACTTCTCATGGTGCCGCCCTGCATCAACAAGTATTACATCCTGGATCTCGAGCCTTCAAATTCCATGGTTCGCTATGCCCTCGAGCAAGGTCATACCGTGTTTCTCATGTCCTGGCGCAACATTGACGAATCACTGCAGCAAACGACCTGGGACGATTACATCGAGCGCGGGGTGGCCACGGCCATTCGGACGGTACAAGCCATCAGCGACGTTCCGCAGATCGATGCTTTGGGGTTTTGTGTGGGCGGTGCGCTCCTGGCCTGTACGCTTGCGGCTCACGCGGCCGAGGAGCCGCTGCCTGTGGCGTCGCTCACCCTGATGACCACGTTGCTCGATTATTCGGATGTCGGCGAGATTGGCGTTTACATCGATCCGGGTTTTGTGGCGCAGCGAGAACTGCTTTTTTCCAAAGGCGGCGTTGTGCCTGGCAAGGAGCTGGCCATGGCCTTTTCAAGCCTGCGAGCCAACGATCTCATCTGGCCCTATGTGGTGAACAATTACCTCAAGGGTGAAACGCCACCCGCCTTCGACCTGCTCTACTGGAACAGTGATGGCACGAACCTGCCAGGCCCCATGTTTGCATGGTACTTGCGTCACCTGTACCTGCAAAACGAACTCAGTTGCCCGAACGCGCTCACGGTGGCGGGGAGGCCGGTGGACCTTGGGCGCATCACCGTTCCGACGTATGTGTTCGCGGCACGCGAAGATCACATCGTGCCCTGGAAATCGGCTTTCGAGACAACGCATCTGCTTTCAGGCCCGATGGAGTTTGTACTGGGAGCGAGCGGCCACATTGCGGGCTCCATCAATCCGGCATCGAAAAACAAGCGCAATTACTGGGTTGGCGGGCCAATTTCTGGCAGCGCTGACGAATGGCTGGCGTCAGCCACCCCGGTTTCCGGCAGCTGGTGGAGGCACTGGGCCAACTGGCTGCACAACTTGAATCCTGAACGGGTGCCAGCTCCTGCACAGCTGGGAAATGCCGAGCACCCGCCAATCGAATCTGCGCCAGGGCGATACGTCAAGGCGCGTTGCTGATCACCAAATACAAATACGGGAGGGCATGAGCCATGCAAAAACGAGTGGTGCTGGTCACGGGGGGAATGGGGGGGCTTGGCGAGTCAATCTGCGTCAAATTGGCTGATCTGGGTTATGTGGTAGTGGCTACCCACTCCCAGGGCAACAAGAATGCGGATGCCTGGATTGAAGGCATGCGATCCCGGGGTTACCACTTTCATGCCTATCCCGTGGATGTGGCCGATGCTGACGATTGTGCTCGCATGGCGGCCCGGGTCGTGGCTGAAGTAGGCCCTGTGGATGTGCTGGTGAACAACGCAGGCATCACGCGCGACATGACGTTCAAGAAAATGACCAAAGTGGATTGGGATGCGGTCATCAACACCAACCTTAGCAGCGTTTTCAACATGACCAAGCCTTTCATTGACGGCATGGTGGAGCGGGGTTGGGGGAGGGTGATCAACGTTTCTTCAGTCAATGGCCAGAAGGGGGCTTTCGGGCAGACCAATTACGCGGCAGCCAAGGCCGGCATGCACGGATTCACCAAGGCATTGGCCTTGGAGGTGGCCCGCAAGGGAGTTACTGTGAACACCATTTCCCCAGGCTATATCGGTACGAAAATGGTGACGGCAATTCCGGCGGAAATCCTGGAAGCCAAAATCCTGCCTCAGATTCCGGTAGGTCGTCTGGGCAAGCCGGAAGAGGTGGCAGGGCTGATCGTTTACCTGGCGTCGGAAGAGGCGGCGTTTATCACCGGGGCCAACATTTCCATCAACGGCGGCCAACATATGTTTTAAGCTGGCGTCCGGGCAAAAAAAACCCCACGAGGTCAGTCGTGGGGTTGAAGCCTTTATCGAAAGGGAACCTTTGCAATAAAGGAGGAGGAGAAGTTAAGGCCGGGTTCCGGATCCCTCAGGCAGCCGGCTTGATGGCCGCCGATGCGGCATCCACGGTGGCCTTGACGCTGGCGTCCGCAAAACTGGCCACCTGCTTGGCAGTCTTGGTCACACCATCCATTGCGGCGGCAGTGGCGGCGACTGTGGACTTCACGGCAGCGATGGCTACATCGGCGCCGGCAGGCGCAGCCTTGATGGCCTGATCAATGCTTTTGGCCACGGACTGGTTCCAGTCTGCAACATGCGCTTCCAGCAGCGCGGAAATCTGGGACTGGGCATGTGCGCTCACGTCGTACAGGCTGCGCGAAAAGGCGGTGAACTGTTCCACACCTTTTTCGGTGATCTTGGTGCGAATATCCAGCAACCCCTGGGGGTCGCGCACATCGCTCAACGTGCGCAGGGCATCGCTTGCGCCAGTGAATGTTTCCTTGCCGGCTTCCAGATTCAGGCCCACCAGACGCTCTGCGGTGTCCAGGGAAATCTTGGCAAGTTGCAATGCCGCATTGAGTGCGGATTTGTTAAACTCCGTAACTTGTTCAGGTGCGTTGTACATTTGCGTACTCCTTAGAAAGTATCGGACGCCAGGATTTGTTTTCGGGCTCCGCCGTGCTTGCTGCGTTGCAACAATTCCCACGATACAGACTTGCAGGGGGCTTGTCAACGTTTTTTGGTGCGTTGCAATAAAATATTTTAGCTGCGCTGCAACAGTTTATTAACTTAATGTTTTTAATGATTTTTATGATAAAGTAGCACAGGCTTTATGGTGCGCATTATCGCATGCTGATTGTGTAACGCACAAATTTTGAGGTCCAAATCCCATGTCCAAACCGGTTCGCTTGATCAAGAAGTATCCCAACCGCAGGCTCTACGACACTGAAACCAGCAGCTACATCACGTTGTCGGAAGTCAAGCAATTGGTGCTGGACCATCGTGATTTTCAGGTGGTGGATGCCAAGTCCAATCAGGACCTGACCCGCAATATCCTCATGCAGATCATTCTGGAAGAAGAGGCGGGGGTGGACCCCCTTTTCACATCCGACATGCTGTCGCAGATGATTCGCTCCTACGGGAACGCCATGCAGGGCTTCATGGGCAATTACCTGGAGAAAGGCATCCAGAGCTTTGTCGATATCCAGAAGAAGCTGCAGGAGCAATCCGCGGCCGTGGCCGGGGGGGGCGAGCCCCCCAGCGTCAACGCGGATGTCTGGAAACAGTTTCTCAACGCCCAGGGTCCGGCGCTGCAGGGCTTGATGGGCAATTACCTGGAGCAGAGCACCCAGCTTTTCATGGAAATGCAAAACCAGATGCAAAGACAGGCGCGCACCATGTTCGGCAGCTTCCCGTTTCCCTATGGGCCTGCTGCTGCGCCAAGCGAACCTGCTTCCAGCAAACCATCCAACAGCAAGCCGTCGGCGGGAGAAAAGCCCCGAACGGACGGCGAACCGGAATAAGCCGTGGCACGATCGATTGCAGGGACAACGGGCCGTGTGGGGTTTATTTCGCTGGGATGTCCCAAAGCCCTGGTGGACTCGGAACAGATACTGACCCAGCTGCGCGCTGAAGGCTACGACATTGCTCCGACCTACGACGGGGCAGATCTGGTGGTGGTAAACACCTGCGGCTTCATCGACTCGGCCATTGAGGAATCGCTGGAAGCCATTGGGGAAGCGCTGCAGGAGAACGGCAATGTCATCGTGACGGGTTGCCTCGGTGCCAATGCCGAGCGGATTCGGGAAGCGCATCCGCAGGTGCTGGCAGTGACCGGACCGCATGACAAGGCGGCAGTCATGGAGGCCGTTCACCGTCATCTGCCTCCGCCGCACGATCCCTTCACCAGCCTCATTCCGCCTCAGGGCATCAAGCTCACGCCGCGCCATTACGCCTACCTTAAAATTTCCGAAGGCTGCAACCATCGATGCAGCTTCTGCATCATTCCTTCGCTGCGCGGAGATCTGGTTAGCAGGCCTGTCGGGGATGTCCTGCGGGAAGCTGAAAATCTGGTGAAAGCCGGCGTTCGGGAATTGCTGGTCATTTCCCAGGACACCAGTGCCTATGGGGTGGACATCAAGTACCGCACCGGTTTCTGGAATGGACGTCCCCTCCGGTCGCGCATGACCGAACTGGCCCAGGCGTTGGGTGAACTGGGAGTCTGGGTGCGCCTCCATTATGTGTATCCCTACCCGCACGTGGACGAGCTCATGCCGCTCATGGCCTCTGGCCGCATCCTGCCTTACCTGGATGTCCCGCTGCAGCATGCCAGTCCGCGCATCCTGAAAGCGATGAAGCGGCCTGGTGACGTGGAGCGAACCCTCGAGCGGATACAGGAGTGGAGAAAGACCTGTCCGGATCTCGCGCTGCGCAGTACGTTCATTGTTGGGTTTCCCGGGGAGACTGAAGCCGATTTCCAGATGTTGCTGGATTTTCTGGAGGCGGCGTCCCTGGACCGGGTGGGTTGCTTCACCTATTCGCCGGTAGAGGGTGCCAGCGCCAACGCATTGCCAGGGGCCGTGCCCGAATCCGTGAAGGAAGAGCGACAGGCGCGCCTCATGGATCTGCAGGTTGGCATCAGCGCCGGGCGTTTGGCGCGTCGCGTGGGAACAGTGCAGCGTGTCTTGGTGGACGAGGTGCGGCCTGACGGGTGGGGTATGGGCCGAAGCACGGCCGATGCGCCTGAAATTGACGGGGTTGTGCTGGTGTCGCCTGACGCACGGCTCAAGACCGGCGAATTCGTGGATGTTCGGATAGAAAGCTCCGACGACCACGATCTCCAGGGTTGCGTGGCTTAGCCCTGGCTGGAAATGGGCTGCCTTGCGGCGGCCTGGGTTGGATATCGACTGCATGGGAGAACAGACATGAGCAGGGAAGTCGTGGTGTTGAGTGCTGTGCGTTCGGCAATCGGGTCTTTTGGTGGCGGACTCTCTGGATTCGAACCCGCAGTGCTGGGCGGCATTGTCATCCGGGAAGCCATCGCCCGCGCTGGCGTTGATCCGGCGCAAGTCACATACGGTACCGTGGGTAATACCATCCCCACCGGCAGCCGTTTTCCCTACCAGGCACGTGTGGCGTGCATCGAAGGCGGCATGTCCATGGATTCCACTGTCATGGCTGTCAACCGGCTCTGCGCATCAGGGCTGCAAGCGGTCGTATCCACGGCACAAAACATCCTGTTGGGTGACGCAGAGATCGGTCTGGGCGGCGGGATTGAAGTGATGTCCCAGGGCGGATATCTGTCCCCGGCCATGCGTTCGGGGGCGCGCATGGGTGATACCCCGATGATTGACATGATGGTGGCCACCCTGACTGATCCCTTCGGGGCAGGTCACATGGGGATCACTGCTGAAAACCTGGCGGTGAAATGGAATATTTCCCGTGAGGAGCAAGACGCCTTTGCGCTTGAATCGCAGCGTCGTGCGGCGCGCGCCATTGCTGAAGGGCGATTCAAGTCGCAGATCGTCCCCATCACCTTGAAGTCGCGCAAGGGGGAAACAGTTTTCGACACTGACGAACACCCTCGTGAAACCACTCTGGAAAAGCTGGCTGCCATGAAGCCGGCTTTCAAGAAGGACGGAACAGTGACGGCTGGCAATGCCTCGGGCATCAATGACGGCGCAGCCTTCCTGGTGCTGGCGGAGGCTGGAGCCGCTGTACGCAACGGCTATCGCCCCATGGCGCGCCTGGTGTCCTACGCCGTGGCCGGAGTGCCCAGCCACCTGATGGGAGAAGGACCGATTCCCGCAACCCAGGCAGCACTGAAGAAGGCGGGGCTTACGCTCGATCATATGGACGTGATCGAGTCCAACGAGGCTTTTGCAGCGCAGGCCATTGCGGTTTCCCGGGGACTTGGTCTGGACCCGCAAAAAACCAATCCCAACGGAGGGGCCATTGCACTGGGCCATCCCGTGGGCTGTTCCGGAGCGTTCATCGCCACCAAGGCGCTTCATGAGCTGCAACGTACCGGAGGCCGGTACGCACTCGTGACCATGTGCATTGGCGGCGGCCAGGGCATCGCCACCATTTTCGAACGCCTGTAACTGGGCAGGGGCAACGGGCTGGGGCATGCATCCGGTATTTCTCATACCCGGCCTGTTTCCGGAAATCCCTGACCGATCAGTTCCGCGACTGCCTCATCTGGAGCTGGCGCTGGCCCGAGGACAGCTCGTCCTTTCCCCAAACCGGAGCGTGCTTGAAGAGTGGCCCGATGCGGCTGGGGGGCGGTCACTGGCCGAGCGCATGGCCCATGAAGCAGGCATTGCCCAGGAAGCGCCTCACTGGTTGTGTGCCGACCCCATTCATTTGCAGGTGGAAGGGGACGCCCTTCTGCTGCTTGAGCGCTATAGCTTTTCCTTGTCGACAGAAGAGGCCCAGGCTTTGGTAGCCGTGCTCAACGGTCATTTTGAAGGCCATGGCCTCAAGTTTTTCCCAGTGACCCCGACCGCCTGGCTGGTTGGGCTGCAGGCCCCCCCCCGCATTCAGACCACTCACCCGTTGCGTCGGGTTGGGCGAAACATCGACGGTTTTCTGCCGCAAGGGGAAGCGGCGCAGCATTGGCGCAGTGTGTTCAACGAAGTGCAAATGCTGTTTCATGAGCATCCCGTCAACCAGAACCGGGAAGCGCGCCGGGAACGGGCCATCAGCGGGGTCTGGTTCTGGGATTGCCCAGCAGTGGCTGATCGGGAGGCCCGGGTGGTGGACAGTTTGCGGGCCCCTTCGGCTTATGGCGACGAGATTGCCTGGCAGGAAGCAGCCCAGCAACTTGACCGGGAGCTTTTCGGGCCCTTGTTGCGACGTTTGAAGTCCGGCGAACTGGAGGCGGTTACCCTGGTTGCACTGGAAGGGCGATGCGCGGCGAGGCTGACGCTTGCCCGATGGCAACTGTGGCGGTTTTGGCGCCGAGCTCGTCCGCTGACGCGCCTGTCCGGTATTCCTGCCCTGGAGCATGCCTGAATGAGCGGGGTTTTATGGGCCCAGCGGCCATCGGGGGAAGGCCTTTTGGCTCCGTTGCTCGCTGCTGGTGCTCCACCGTTGCTGGCTCGTGTTCTGGCGGCTCGTGGTGGCATAGCAGAAGACCTGGGCGACCCTGATCTTGCTGGCCTGATTCCCTTTGACCAACTCAAGGGCATCGATGTGGCTGCGGGTTTGCTGGCAGATGCCATTGATGAAGGCAAACGCCTCCTGATCGTCGCCGACTACGATGCCGATGGGGCCACAGCCTGTGCCGTCGGGCTGCGCGCCTTGCGTGCCATGGGCGCGCAAGTGGACTACATGGTCCCCAACCGCCTGACATTGGGTTACGGGTTGACCCCTGAAGTGGTGCGGCTGGCCTTGCCGCGTCAGCCACAGCTGATCGTGACGGTGGACAACGGCATTGCCAGCGTGGCTGGGGTGGCGGAAGCAAATCGTCTGGGGATTCCGGTGCTCGTGACTGACCATCACCTGCCCGGGACCCAACTGCCGGATGCGGCCGCCATCGTCAATCCGAACCAGCCCGGCTGCCCTTTCCCCAGCAAATGCCTAGCTGGTGTGGGCGTGATGTTCTACGTGATGATGGCGCTGCGTGCCGAACTGCGTCGTCGCGGACGCTGGCAGCATCAGGCCGAGCCCGTGCTGGGGGCGCTGCTTGACCTGGTGGCCCTGGGTACGGTTGCAGACGTGGTGCGCCTGGACCGCAACAACCGCCTGCTGGTGCAGGCTGGCCTCAGGCGAATTGCAGCAGGGCGCGCCGTGTCAGGCATCCGGGCCTTGTACCGGGTGGCCGAGCGTCCTGAAAGCGCGGCTCGCAGCGCCGACCTGGGGTTTGTGCTCGGACCCCGGCTTAACGCTGCTGGGCGCATGGAAGACATGACGCACGGCATTGAATGCCTGGTGAGCGACAACCCTTCAGAAGCCTTGCAACATGCGCAACGCCTCGATGCGTTCAACCGGGAGCGGCGTGAGGTTGAAAGCGTGATGCAGGCAGATGCGCTCGAACGACTCGAGGCATTCGATGTGGCAGAGCGCTATACCCTTTGCCTGCATGATGAGGCCTGGCATCCGGGAGTGGTCGGCATCCTCGCCTCCCGGCTGAAGGATCGCTACCACCGGCCTGTGATTGTGTTTGCTCCAGGTACCGATGAAGATGAAATTCGCGGATCCGGACGCAGCATTGCCGGCTTTCACCTGCGCGATGCCCTTGATCAGGTCACCAAGCGTGAACCTGAACTCATCCGTCGATTCGGAGGGCATGCCGCCGCAGCCGGGCTGACTTTGCACCGGACCGATCTGACCCGATTCGAATCCGCCTTCGAGGCCGTGGCACGGGAATGCCTCGGCCCAGCAGACCTGGCCGAGCAGATCATCCATGACGGAGAGCCGGAAGCGGCCGAAATGACCTTGCCGGTAGCCCAAGCCTTGCAGGCCCGGGTTTGGGGGCAGGGATTTCCCGAGCCCCTGTTCAAGGGACGCTTTGCCGTGATTCAGCAGCGCGTGGTGGGACAACGACACCTGAAGCTCAAGCTGGGCCATCAGGGACTGGTCTTTGACGCCATCCTGTTCGGCCAGGCCGAAGCCTTGCCGCAGGAGGTGGAAATGCTTTATCACCTGGGTGTCAACGAATGGCAGGGCGTGCGGCAGGTGCAGCTGGAGGTGAGGCACTGGCGTGTATAATGTGGGGTTTATCTCATTGGCGACAAGCAATCATGGAAGCTGAACAACTCAACGCGATCGAACACCTGCTCCAGGACCTGGATGAGCGCATCCAGGCCTTGCGGAGGTATCTTTGACTTCGATGCCAAAGTCGAACGGCTGACGGAAGTCGTCAGGCTTGCCGAACACCCTTCCACCTGGGAAGACAGCAAGAAGAGCCAGGAACTCGGGCGAGAACGAAAGACGCTGGAGGAAACGGTCCACTCCATCGAGACGGCCACACGGGGCCTGAAAGACGCACGCGAGTTGTTTGAGCTCGCCCATGCCGAACAGGATGACGAATCCCTGCAGGCGGTGGACGAAGATCTGCAGGTAACGGAAAAACTGGTGGCTGCCATGGAATTCCAGCGGATGTTTTCCAATCCACTGGATCCGGCCAACTGTTTTGTCGATATCCAGTCCGGCTCGGGGGGAACCGAGGCCCAGGACTGGGCCTCGATGATGTTGCGCATGTATGTTCGATATTGCGAACGCAAGTCCTTCAGCGTGGAAATCCTGGAAGAGTCCCCCGGGGAAGTCGCGGGCATCAAAAGCGCGTCGCTGAAGATCAGCGGCGCCTACGCTTACGGCTACCTGCGTACCGAAACCGGCATTCACCGCCTGGTACGCAAGTCCCCCTTCGATTCCGGAAACCGGCGCCACACGTCTTTTGCTTCGGTATTTGTTTATCCCGAAGTGGATGAATCGATTGCGGTGGAAATCAATCCGGCCGATCTGCGCATCGACACGTTCCGCGCCTCGGGAGCCGGTGGCCAGCACATCAACAAGACCGATTCTGCCGTGCGCATTACCCACCTGCCATCAGGTATCGTGGTGCAGTGCCAGAATGACCGTTCCCAGCATCGCAACCGGGCTGAGGCCATGGCCATGCTGAAATCCCGCCTGTATGAGGCAGAATTGCGCAAGCGCAACGCTGAAAAACAGGCCATGGAAGACAGCAAGACCGATATCGGCTGGGGCCACCAGATTCGTTCTTACGTGCTTGACCAGTCCCGCATCAAGGACTTGCGCACCAACGTGGAAGTGGGAAATACCCAGGCTGTCCTGGATGGCGACCTTGACGGTTTCATTGAAGCCAGCCTCAAGCAGGGTATCTAGTACCGAAGCAATCATCAGAGAGAACATCATGTCGGACGACAGCAACCAGATCATTGAAGAACGGCGGGCCAAGCTTGCCGCGATCCGCGCTGCGGGAACCGCTTTCCCCAACGATTTTCAGCGGACGCACGAGGCAGGACCCCTTCATGCCGAATTCGATGCGATCGAAGCTGCGACGCTCGAAGCCCAGCCCGTGCAGGTGAATGTGGCCGGACGCATGATGCTCAAGCGACTCATGGGCAAGGCGAGCTTTGCCACATTGCAGGACGGGTCCGGACGCATCCAGCTCTATGTGCAGCGCGATGCGGTGGGGGAAGCGGTCTATGACGCTTTCAAGCATTGGGACTTGGGTGACATTCTTGGGGCCACCGGCACCCTGTTCAAGACCAGGACCGGGGAGCTGTCAGTGCAAGTCACTTCGGTGCGCTTGCTGGTCAAAGCAATCCGGCCGCTGCCTGAAAAATTCCATGGTCTGGCTGACCAGGAGCAAAAGTACCGTCAACGCTACCTCGACCTGATCACCAGCGAGGAATCGCGCCGGGTGTTCGTGACGCGCAGCCGCATCGTGCAAAAAGTTCGGGAATTCCTTGTGGAGCGCGGCTACCTGGAAGTGGAAACCCCCATGATGCATCCCATTCCGGGCGGTGCTGCAGCCAAGCCGTTCATTACCCACCACAATGCCCTCGACATGGAGCTGTTCCTGCGCATTGCTCCCGAGCTCTACCTCAAGCGCCTTGTGGTGGGCGGCATGGAGCGGGTGTTTGAAATCAACAGGAATTTCCGGAACGAGGGGATTTCCACCCGGCATAATCCGGAATTCACCATGATCGAGTTTTATGAGGCCTACCGGGATTACCGGTACCTGATGCAACTCACCGAAGACATGTTCCGTTTTGTGGCCCAGTCTGTACTGGGAACGACCCGGTTTTCCTATGGCGGTCGTGAGCTGGATTTCAGCAAGCCGTTTGCGCGGCTTACCATCACGGAGGCCATTCGCCATTACCAGCCGCAGTACACGGAAGCGCAACTTGCGGACATCGCTTTCCTGCGCCAGGAAGTCACCCGGCTGGGAGCCAACATCCGCCCGAATGAAGGCTTGGGCGGCCTGCAACTGTTGCTGTTCGAAGAAACCACCGAAAGCCAGCTGTTCGATCCCACGTTCATCATCGACTATCCAGCCGAAGTCTCCCCCCTGGCGCGCCGCAGCGACAGCCGGCCGGAAATCACCGAGCGCTTTGAGCTGTTCATCACCGGGCGTGAAATCGCCAATGGCTTTTCCGAGCTCAACGATGCCGAAGACCAGGCTGAACGTTTCCGTGAACAGGTGCGCCAGAAGGAGGCAGGAGACCAGGAAGCAATGCACTATGATGCCGACTATGTGCGTGCCCTGGAACATGGTCTGCCGCCCACGGCTGGCGAAGGCATCGGCATTGACCGGCTGGTGATGCTGCTGACGGACAGTCCCAGCATTCGCGACGTTATCCTGTTTCCCCAGTTGCGTCGCGAATAGGCGGAAAGGGTACCCCTTCCCATGGCCCGCTTCGAAATCACGATCGGCTTGCGCTATACCCGCGCCAAGCGACGCAACCATTTCATTTCTTTCATCTCCCTCATCTCCATGGCCGGGATTGGCCTGGGTGTTGCGGCGCTCATCATCGTGCTGTCGGTGATGAATGGCTTCCAGAAGGAAATGCGCGAGCGCATCCTGGGGGTGGCATCCCACGTGCAGGTATTCGGCACAGACCAACCGCTGGCCAACTGGCCCGCTGTTGCTGCGGAAGCATCGCGCAATCAGGAAGTGGTCGGTGCGGCGCCGTATGTGATGGGGCAGGCCATGCTGTCGTTCGACGACCATGTGCAGGGGACGCTGGTTCGCGGCATCCTGCCTGCCGAGGAAGCCAAGGTGGCGGAGATCGGCAAGCACATGAAATCAGGGCGCATGGAGGACCTGCAGCCTGGTTCTTTTGGCATTGTGCTGGGATATGACCTGGCTCAGGCGCTGCATGCGGGCGTTGGTGACCGGGTGGTGGTGATCACTCCGCAAGGGCAGATCACTCCTGCCGGAATGTTGCCGCGCCTCAAGCAGTTTACGGTGGTGGGCATATTCCAGGTCGGAATGTATGAATATGACAGCGGGCTCGCCCTGATCCACATGAAGGATGCGCAGGTGCTGTTCAGGCTGGGTGATCGTGTCACCGGCGTGCGCCTGAAGCTCAAGGACTTGATGGATGCACCGCGGGTGGCCCATGAACTGGCCTCCTCCCTTCCGATCGATGCCTGGATCAGCGACTGGACCCGCGAACATGCCAACCTGTTCCGGGCGGTGGCGATCGAGAAAAACGTGATGTTCATCATTTTGTTGCTGATTGTGGCCGTTGCTGCTTTCAACATCGTGTCCACGCTTGTGATGGTGGTGACCGACAAGCAGGCGGACATTGCCATCCTGCGCACCTTGGGCGCCGCGCCGGGCAGCATCATGCAGATTTTTGTGATCCAGGGCGCGCTTATCGGAGTCATCGGCACTGCCTTTGGTGTGGGATTGGGGGTGGTGACGGCTCTCAATATTCATATCATCGTGCCGTTCATCGAGAAAACCTTCGGCATCCATTTCCTTTCCCCCCAGGTGTACTTCATTTCCGAACTGCCGTCCCAGCTGGAATGGGGTGATGTGATTGCCATCACGGTGACCTCGCTTGTGCTGACGCTGCTGGCGACGCTCTATCCCAGCTACCGGGCTGCCCGCATCCAGCCTGCAGAGGCTTTGCGCTATGAATGACACACCCATCCTACAGTGTCGGGGTCTTGCGAAAACGTTCAAGCAGGGTGACCGGGACGTTTCCGTGTTATGCGGCGTCGATCTGGTGGTGCGTCCCGGAGAACATGTGGCGATCGTGGGCAGCTCCGGCAGCGGCAAGAGCACGCTGCTGCATCTGCTGGGCGGCCTTGATCGCCCCAGCACCGGCCAGGTGCTGCTTCACGGCGAAGATCTGGCAAAGCTGCCTGAAAAGAAGGTGGGGTGGCTGCGCAACCGCCATCTGGGATTCGTGTATCAGTTTCATCACCTCCTGCCGGAGTTTTCCGCGTTGGAAAATGTGGCCATGCCCTTGCGCATTGGGCGTGTGCCGGAATCCCAAGCGCAGGCTGCAGCGGCTTCCATGCTGGAAGCGGTCGGCCTGGGACACCGCCTGCAGCACCGCCCGGCCGAATTGTCCGGCGGTGAGCGTCAGCGCGCAGCCGTGGCCCGTGCCCTGGTGACTCGCCCCAGCCTGGTGCTTGCAGACGAACCCACGGGCAACCTGGACCGCCACACCGCGGAACAAGTGTTCGATCTCATGGTGCGCCTCAATCGCGAGACGGGTGCCGGCCTCGTGATGGTCACCCACGACCTGCAACTTGCTGGCCGCGCAGACACGCGCTATCAGCTTGTGGACGGGCTGCTGGAACCGTGTTGATGACAGTCGGCCCGTTGCGTTTTTCCGCTCACTGCTGACAAGTCTCCTGCTGCACCCTTAGGCGGGTGCGATTGTCCCTCGCCGGCTTTGTGGCCGGCATTCTTCTCCTGCAGTGCAGTCCGCGGTTGTTTCCTTTCCCTCTGGGGCTGGCAGCCGCCATTCTGGCTGCCCTTGCTGTGGTGGGAATACGGCGTTACCGGGTGGTCGGTACCGGCCTGCAGCGTCTGCTGGTAGTCTTGATGGCCTTGCTGTTCGGATTCGTCTATGCCGATGGCCGTGCACAGGTGCGCATGTCTGAAACTTTGTCCCCAGACCTGGAAGGGCGGGACCTGGCACTGTCCGGTACGGTGATTTCACTGGCCGAGGGAGTCCCGGCAGGGCAGCGTTTCCTGTTTCGGGTGGATGAAGGGGAGGCTGCGGTGCCGCATGACCTGTCACTTGCATGGTTTTCAGACAGCGCTGGGGAGCCTGTTCCCGAATTGCATCCGGGGCAGCACTGGTATCTCCACTGTCGCCTCAAACGTCCCCATGGCCTGATCAATCCGGGTGGCTTTGATTTTGAAGCCTGGGCCTTGTCACAAGGCATTCGCGCCACGGGGAGCGTCAAGGCCAACAAGGGCAACCGCCTGCTGGCAGCAGACAAGGGTGACTGGAGAAACCTTCTGCGCCTGGCTGTGGAAAATGCTCGGGATCGGGTTCGTGCCCGCATCCAGTCCGCACTTGCAGGAGCCCGCTGGGCTGGCATCATCGTGGCCCTGGTGGTGGGAGATCAGTCCCTTATCCGCAGCGATGACTGGCAGCTTTTCTGGAACACCGGGGTCGGGCATCTCATCAGCATTTCAGGCCTGCACATCACCATGTTGGCCGGGTTGGCTTCACGGCTGGCTGGATTCTTCTGGCCCTCGCTGCGGGTACGCTGGATGGCTGGCCTTTCCGCAGCCACATTCTATGCACTGCTTGCGGGTTTTTCCGTACCGACCCAGCGCACCCTCTATATGATCAGCGTGGTCACTATTTCCCGCTTGCGGCAGTCGAGCGCCCCTTCATCCCTGGTGCTGGTTGTTGCGCTGGCAGTGGCAGTCCTGGTGGATCCCTGGGCTCCCTTGGCTGTGGGGTTCTGGCTTTCATTCGGGGCCGTGGCGGCACTCATGTATGCAGATGCGTATTCTGTAGGGCGGCATAGCGCCTGGCGCGCCGCATTGCGCACACAATGGTCAGCCACTTGGGCTATGGTGCCCTTGTTGTTGCTGCTGTTCGGTCAGGTATCGCTGGTTTCGCCCCTGGCCAATTCATTCGCGATTCCTGCGGTCAGCCTGGGGGTTGTGCCATTGGCCTTGCTGGGGGTGGTGCCTGGGCTGGATTATTTTTTGCAGGCCGCGCATGGGCTGTTTGCCTTGGTTGCCTGGGGGCTGGGGTGGATTGGCCAGTGGCCGGGGGGTGTGTGGTCGGCGGCAACGCCGGAACCGCTCGTGTTTGCGGTGGGGCTGCTGGGGCTGGCGTTTCTGCTTGCTCCTGCAGGTTTGCCAGGGCGTCGGGCTGGCGCCCTGGCGTTGGGTGTCCTGTTGCTGGTACCACCGCCCCGACCGGGCGCCGGGGGAGTATGGATGGATGTCCTGGATGTGGGGCAAGGGCTCGCCGTCGTGATCAGAACACGGCACCATGCCATGGTGTACGATGCCGGCCCCCGCTACAGTGCAGAAAGCGACGGGGGCTCGCGCGTGCTGTTACCGGCCCTGCGTGCCATGGGGCTCAATCATCTGGACGGCCTGGTCATCAGCCATCGCGATACCGATCACAGCGGCGGTGCCGCTTCCTTGCTCAAAGCCGTTCCGGCAGATTGGCTGCTGTCATCGCTTGAGCCCGGTCATCCACTGCTGGCACAGGCCAGACGGTCCATCCCTTGTGTTGCCGGGCAGCAGTGGGAATGGGATGGCGTGCGCTTTGACTTGTTGCATCCGCTGGCCGCCGACGTCTGGAATCCCCTGCGCAAAACCAATGACCGGGGCTGCGTATTGCGCATCACAGCAGAGGGATGGCGGATGCTGCTGCCGGCAGACATTGAAGCGCTGAGCGAACGGGAACTGCTGGAAAGGGATCCGAACGGGTTGGCTGCCGATCTTCTGATTGCCCCTCATCACGGCAGCAGAACATCCTCCACGGCCGATTTTCTGGATGCGGTAGACCCGCGCTGGGTAATTTTCACCGTCGGATACCGCAATCATTTTGGCCATCCCAAACCGGAAGTGGTGGCCCGCTACGACGATCGCCGGATTGCATCATTGCGAACCGATCAAACGGGGGCCGTGGCCATCGCCGTGGAAAACCGGCACCTTTCATTGACCACGGCCCGGGGCCGATTTCCACACTACTGGGAATTGCCCCCTTCGAAGTAAGCAGGGCATGGAAAAAAGGCCTTCGGTTATACTTTGTACCGGCTGAAAGAGGAACATCCATGGTTTCCCGTACTTCCCACTCCGACATGCCCGACGCCGACCACGGGCTGGCCGGGCTTGGCCTGAACGAGCGTTATCTCCAACCGGATGCCGCCCTCATCGAGCGGGCATTCGCGCGAGTGACCGAGCATGATGGCAATCCGGATTCCGAAGCGGAATCCCTGCAGCGCGCGCTGACCACGGCGCGACTGCTAAGCGATCTGGAAGCCCATCCGGCCTGCATCGTGGTGGCCCTGTTGCGGGCGCTGCCCTGGGAACAGCTGGAGCGCATGGATCTTTCCCAAACCTTTGATCCCGACGTGGCGGCCATTGCCCGTGACATGCATCGCATCGACGTCACGCTGCCCTCGGTCCTGCCCAGCGGGGCCCGCCTGGCGCAGGATGCACAGCGCATGGAAGGGGTGCGCAAGCTGTTGCTGGCCATGGCCCAGGATATCCGGGTGGTGATCGTGGCCTTGGCGGAGCGGGTATGGCTGATGAGAACCATTTCCCAGCGCGATCCCGCGGAGCAGCTGGCCGTGGCCCACCAGACCATGGATCTCTACGCGCCCCTCGCCAACCGGCTCGGTGTCTGGCACCTCAAATGGGAGCTGGAAGATCTTTCGTTCCGCATCATCGAACCCGATACTTACAAGGCAATCGCCAAACGCCTGGCCGAGCGGCTGGTGGATCGCGAGCGGTACATCGACGGCTTGATCAGTATTCTTGAGCAGCAGCTTGCGGCCAACGGGATTTCAGGCCAGGTGCAAGGCCGGCCCAAGCACATCTACAGCATCGTCAAGAAAATGCGCAGCAAGAGTCTGGACTTCGAGGGGCTCTACGATGTCCGCGCCGTGCGGGTTATCGTGGGTGACGTGCGGGACTGCTATACCGTGCTGGGAATTGTGCATAACCTGTGGAGCCCGGTGTCAGGCGAGTTTGACGATTACATCGCACGCCCGAAAGGGAACAACTATCGTTCCCTGCACACGGCGGTCATCGGTCCGGAAGGCAAAGCGGTGGAAATCCAGATCCGTACCCGTGAAATGCACCGCGATTCGGAACTGGGGATCGCCTCCCATTGGCGTTACAAGGAAGGCGGCGCACGCGCCGACCGACGCTTTGACGAACGTGTGGCGTGGTTGCGACAGATGCTCGAATGGCAAAAGGAAGTGGCCCATGCCGCAATTCCGGGTGCTGTTCCTGCCCCTGTGGATGACATGATTTATGTGTTCACCCCGCAGGGGCGCGTCATCGATCTGCCGCGCGGCGCCACCCCGGTGGATTTTGCCTATCACGTGCATACCGACCTGGGGCACCGCTGCCGCGGGGCCAAAGTGGACGGCGCCATTGTCCCGCTCAACCAGCCCCTTCAGAACGCACAGCGCGTGGAGATCATCACCGTGCGCCAGGGTGGGCCCAGTCGTGACTGGCTCAATCCCGAGTACGGCTACCTCAAAAGCTCCCGGGCACTGGCCAAGGTGCGCCAGTGGTTCAAGCAGCAGCACCTGGAGGAAGACATGGCCCAGGGGCGCATTGCCCTGGAAAAGACCCTGGCCCGCCTGGGCAAGGGGCAGACCAATGTGGAACGGCTGGCGGCGCAGTCCGGCTTTTCACGGGTGGAGGATTTTCTGGTTGCCCTTGCCCGTGGCGACATTTCACAGCGCCAAATCGAACTGTTGCTCGAACCCCTTCCAGCGCCTGCCGAATCCGAAGTGGTTGCACCCGTCCGTTCGGCGCATGAGTCCGGCGGAGAAGGAATTCTGGTTCTGGGGGTGACCAATATCGCCACCTTCATGGCCAAATGCTGCAAACCGGTTCCTCCCGAGCCGATCGTGGGGTTCGTCACGCGCGGACGGGGCGTGAGCATCCACCGTACCAACTGCCGCAGCCTGGCAGCGCTCACCTCCAAGCAGTGGCAACGCATGATTCCCGCAACCTGGGGCAAGACGGCCCACGGCCTCTTCAGCGTGGATCTGGCGGTGGATGCGGTAGACCGCAAGGGGTTGTTGCGAGACATTTCGGAAACGCTCACCCGCGAGCACATCAACGTCACGGCTGTGAATACTCAATCTCGCGGGGATCGCGCACGCATGCGCTTTACCGTGCAGATTGATTCGCTTGATCAGCTGGCACGGGCACTCAAGGCCCTGCAAGGCATTTCCGGCGTCGAGGCGGCCTACCGCCAGTAGGCGGTCAGGGCGCGAGGTGCTGCTGCAGCCAGGCGGAGATCGCTTC
The DNA here is from genome assembly GCA_028866015.1 of Betaproteobacteria bacterium. Taxonomy (GTDB): domain Bacteria; phylum Pseudomonadota; class Gammaproteobacteria; order Burkholderiales; family Ferrovaceae; genus JAKBAT01. Next base: position 100,485 of record JAGWIW010000002.1, on the reverse strand, counting down.
CACCTCTTCCATGCACAGCGAGTGGGCCATGGGATAGGTGTGCCATTCCACCGGATAATCCAGTTCTGCCAGGCGGGTGCGGGATGCTTCAGCCATGTTCAGGGGAATCACGTTGTCCTGGATGCCGTGTGCCATGAAAATTGGAATGTCACGATTCTCGGGGCTGGCGGCCCGGGACAGTTCATCGGGCATGGGCAGGTAGGTGGACAGCGCCATGATACCGCCCAAGCGCTTTCCGAAGCGTGTGCCCAGGGTCAGGGCCACAGCGCCACCCTGCGAAAACCCTGCAAGGACAATGCGTCGCGGCGGGATTCCACGTGTGATTTCGCGAGCCACCAGGGCTTCCACGGCAGCAACCGAACGCAGTACGCCATCGTCATCCGTCCGACGTTCCAGCCCGTCGTAGGACACGTCGTACCAGGCTCGCATGACCATGCCGTTGTTCACCGTCACCGGCTGCAGGGGGGCGTGGGGAAATATGAAACGCAGGGACAGTGCGTCTGGAACCTGGAGTTCCTTTACGATCGGCACGAAATCGTAGCCGTCGGCGCCCAGGCCGTGAAGCCAGATGACGCTTGCAGTGGGGTTGTGGTTGGTAACCAGTTCGAGGGAGGGCAATAGGGACATGGGTCAGCTTCTTGCAGGTCGTTGTGCGGATTTTGGCCGGAATGCCGTAATGCGCTCCGGGTGTGTTTCGATGTAGGGGCCGCCAATGAGGTCCACGCAGTAGGGGACTGCCGCGAAAATCCCATCCAGGGTTTCCCGAATTGCCTTGGGCTGCCCTGGCAGGTTGATGATCAGGGACTGCTTGCGTGTGACCGCTTCCTGGCGGGATAGGATTGCGGTGGGCGTGTACTTGAGGTTGTTGAAGCGCATCTGTTCCCCAAAACCTGGCAGTACCCGGTCTGCTACGGCCAGCGTTGCTTCGGGGGTGACGTCTCGCGGGGCAGGGCCGGTTCCGCCTGTGGTCAGGATCAGGCTGCAGCAGGCCTCGTCTGCCATCTGGCGCAAATGGGCTTCGATTTCCTTCTGCTCGTCCGGAATGAGGCGGGCATCAAATGTGACGGGGTTGAGAATCACGTCACTCACCCATTCCTTGAGGGCGGGCAGTCCTGCGTCTTCGTACACGCCACGGGTAGCGCGGTCGCTGATGGACAGGAGTCCTATTTTGAGCGGTTCGTAGACTGAGGTCATGGAGCGTCAGCGTCAGTTTCGGTATCGGATGTTTCGGTGCCCGGGGAGGCCGCGGCCTCCAGGATTTGTGAAATGGCGCGGAACAGTGCCCGGAATTGCCTTGGGGGCTTCTGCAGCTCGCGTTCCCGTTGTGCACCCAATGAGAGCTGGCGTAATTGCTGGCGATCCGCTTCCCGATAACGGGCTGCAAAATCATCCACGGCATCCACCGATTCGAGCATGCGGTCGCGCCAGTGTTCGGCCAGGTGAAGCTGGGCAGTGGCTTCGCGCGAACGGCCCTGAAGGCGGTCCAGGTAGGCTTGCAGGGGTGCCGGATCCACCTCCCGCATGAGCTTGCCGATGTATTGCATCTGGCGCCGCACGGCACCGTGGGATTTGAATGTTTTGACTTCCAGCAAGGCCCGTTCAAGCCCTTCGGGGAGCTTCAGCTCGCGGATCCGTTCGGGGCTCAGTTGCGACAGTGCGGTGCCCAGGTCCTGAAGGGACTCCATGTCACGCTTGCGTTGGGTTTTGCTCAGGGGTTCTTCGAAAGACACAGCTTTTCCAAGGGGCTGCCAATGTTGCTATGATACCGGATTAAACAGCGATGGATGCCCCGGTGCCAGCCAACAACCGTTTCTCCTACAGCCAGGAATTCCTGCGCGCCCTGGTGAAAGATGCGCTCGACCATGCCCGCCGTTGCGGTGCGAGTGCGGCCGAAGCCGATGCCAGCGAAGGATTTGGCCACTCGGTGACCGTACGCCTGGACGAGGTGGAAACCATCGAGTACAACCGGGACAAGGACATCGGTATCACGGTGTTTTTCGGGCAACAGCGCGGTCACGCCAGCACCTCCGATTTTTCCCCGGCAGCCTTGCGTGACACGGTGGAGAAGGCCATCAGCATCGCCCGCCACACCGCTTCTGACCCTTTTGCAGGGCTGGCTGACCCAGCCTTGCTGGCCGGTCCGCATTTGCCCGATCTCGATCTTTACCATCCCTGGGCCCTGCCAGTGGAAAGCGCCATTGATCTGGCGCTCCGCTGCGAAGCCGAGGCGCTTGCTGCCGATTCCCGCATCAGCAACTCGGAAGGGGCTACGGTCTATACGCAGGAATCCCAGTTTGCCTACGGCAATTCGCTTGGATTCCTGGGAGGATATGCCGGGTCAAGTCACGGCATCAGCTGCTCAGTCATTGCCGGCACCGATGCGGATATGCAGCGGGATTACTGGTACAGCACCGCACGTGACCCGGGCGACCTGGAATCGGCCGAATCGGTCGGGCGTCAGGCAGGCGTACGCACGGCCCGCCGGCTCAAGGCGCGCAAGCTCAAAACCTGTCAGGCCCCCGTCCTGTTTGATGCCACCCTGGCTTCCAGCCTGATCGGGCATTTCGTCGGGGCAGTCAGCGGCGGAGCCCTCTACCGCAAGTCAAGCTTTCTGCCGGACAGTCTTGGCAAGCCGGTGTTTTCTTCCCGGGTTCGTTTGCGTGAAGAACCTCATCGGGTCAAGGGGCTCGCCAGCGCTCCATTCGATGACGACGGCGTGGCCACCAGGGCGCGCGACGTGGTCACGGATGGCGTGGTGCAAGGTTACTTCCTCGGCAGTTATTCCGCACGCAAACTCGGCATGACATCCACAGGCAATGCCGGCGGCAACCACAATCTGGTGCTGGATCCCTTTGGAGGGACCTTTGAGGACCTTCTGCGCCAAATGGGGCGAGGTCTGCTGGTGACAGAGCTGCTGGGCCACGGCGTGAACGGCGTCACTGGCGACTACTCCCGCGGGGCAGCCGGCTTCTGGGTGGAAGGCGGGGTCATCCAGTATCCGGTGCAGGAAATCACCATCGCAGGCAATCTCAAGGATATGTTCCGCAATCTGGTGGCGGTGGGCAATGACACGGTTATCCGCGGCTCCAAAATCACCGGGTCGATCCTGGTGGAAGGCATGACCATAGCTGGGGACTAGCACGATGGGGAACAGGGTGAACTGACATGAAATGTCCTTTCTGCGGCACGCTTGATTCCCAGGTGATCGACTCGCGTGCGTCCGATTCCGGGGACAGCATCCGCCGGAGGCGCCGTTGCCTGGCATGCAACCGTCGCTTTACCACATACGAAACGGCAGACATCCGGCTGCCCCAGGTGGTCAAGCAGAATGGCCAGCGCGAAGATTATTCCGCAGACAAGGTGCGCGTGAGCTTCATGCGGGCGCTGCACAAGCGCCCGGTCCCGGTGGAGCTGGTGGATGCTGCAATCGATCGCATCCGTCAGCATCTGCTGACCCTGGGGGAACGCGAAGTGCAGTCGTTGCGGGTGGGGGAAATGGTGATGGAGGAGTTGCGCCGCCTGGACAAGGTGGCCTACGTGCGCTTCGCATCAGTCTACCGCAGCTTCCAGGACCTGGACGATTTCAGGGACGTGATTCGTGACCTTTGATGCCGACCCCCGGGACGGGGTTTTCATGGATCGGGCGCTTGAGCTTGCAGCCCGCGGCATGTATGGCACGACGCCGAATCCACGGGTGGGTTGCGTGCTGGTGCGCGAAGGCGTCGTGGTGGGTGAAGGCTGGCATGAACGGGCGGGTGAGCCCCATGCCGAAGTGCATGCGCTGCGCGCGGCCGGTGAGCGGGCGCGCGCTGCCACAGCGTATGTGACGCTGGAACCCTGCAGTCATACGGGACGCACGCCGCCTTGCGCAGATGCGTTGCTGGCGGCGGGCGTGGGGCGGGTGGTAGTGGCCATGCAGGACCCGAATCCCCTGGTTGCTGGAGAAGGCATTGCCCGCCTGCGGAGTGCCGGCATTCCTGTGACGGTGGGTTTGAATGAAGACCAGGCCCGGGCACTCAATGTGGGTTTCATTTCCCGCATGACGCGAGGCCGACCCTGGATTCGTGCCAAGGTGGCGATGAGTCTGGACGGGCGCACGGCGCTTGCCAATGGAACGAGCCAGTGGATTACCGGAGAGGCAGCCCGAACGGATGCCCACCGGCTGCGTGCCCGGTCCTGTGCCATGTTGACGGGGACAGGCACGGTCCGGCGGGATGATCCCGAACTGACGGTGCGCCTGGTGGATTCCTCCCGTCAGCCGGTTCGGCTGGTGGTGGACAATCGGCTTGAAACGCCCTTGGACGCGAAAATTTTGCGAGGTGGCGGAGCGGTCCTGCTGACCGTGTGTACGGACGAATCCCGCGCCCTTCCCTATAAGGAGCGCGGAGCCGAAGTGGTGGTGCTGCCTGCTGCGGCCAATGGCCGCGTGGATTTCAAAGCCATGGCGAAATACCTTGGGGAGCGGGCGTTCAATGAAGTGACGACAGAAGCCGGGTCCAGACTTCTGGGACCGCTCCTGGAAGCCGGCATCATCGACGAATTCGTGTTTTATGTGGCGCCTGCCCTGCTGGGTGAAGGGGCCGCCGGCGTGATTCAGGTGGAGCCCCTGGCGGCGCTGTCCGAGCGTTTCCGGCTGGCCATCGATTCCGTGTCGCCGATCGGGGACGATTGGCGCATCGTGGCCCGTACTGTGGATGGAGGGTAAAACCATGTTCACCGGCATTGTCAGCGCCGTGGGAAAAATTGCAGAAGCGCAGCCGCTCGAAGCGGGCATGCGGATGGCCATTGACGCGGGCGAGCTCGATCTTTCAGATGTGGCCATCGGGGATTCCATTGCCGTCAACGGGGTATGCCTGACCGTGGTGGCCTGCAAGGGCCGGCGTTTTGAGGTGGACGTGTCTGCCGCAACGCTGACTGTGGTTTGTGGCCTTGGCCTGGGAGCGGACGTCAACCTGGAAAAGGCCCTGCGTCTGTCAGATCGCCTGGGAGGGCATCTGGTCAGCGGCCATGTGGATGGGGTGGGCGTGGTACAGACATTCGAGCCTCGCGGGGAAAGCTGGCTGCTGCGCATTGTCGCCCCCGGCGACCTGCCGCGCTACATTGCCTGCAAGGGGTCCATCACGGTCAACGGCGTGAGCCTTACGGTCAATGACGTGCAGCGTGACCTGTTCGAAATCAACATCATTCCCCATACCCGTGCTGTGACGACGTTTTCACGGCTCAAGTCCGGCGACCAGGTCAACCTGGAAGTGGATCTCCTGGCCCGCTACGCGGAGCGGGCCAGGGAATGGCACGGCAGCTGATTTGCACCATGCAGCGGCCGGTCGCCGGTTGCGGTAAAATAGGCCTTTTGCGCTTTCTCGTTCTTTAGATTACCGCCATGACTTCAGCCGTTCCCAGCCGCCCGCTTGCCGAAGGCCTGTCTCCTACCGAGGAGATTGTTGCCGATCTCAAGGCCGGGAAAATGGTAATTCTCGTGGACGACGAGAACCGTGAAAACGAAGGCGATCTGGTTCTGGCTGCCGAGCATGTGAACGCGGAAGCCATCAATTTCATGGCCCGCTATGGGCGCGGCCTCATTTGCCTGACCCTCACCGAAGCGCGCTGCAGGCAGCTCAACCTGCCGCTCATGGTGAGCGACAACCGTTCGTCCATGACCACCAATTTCACCGTGTCCATCGAAGCAGCCCAAGGCGTGACCACGGGCATTTCGGCAGCTGACCGGGCCCGCACCGTGCAGGCAGCCGTGGCACGCTATGCCCGCCCGGAAGACCTGGTGCAGCCAGGGCATATTTTCCCGCTCATGGCCCGCCGTGGCGGCGTGCTGATTCGGGCAGGGCACACGGAAGCCGGATGTGACCTGGCACAGATGGCAGGTTTGGAGCCTGCCGCCGTGATTTGCGAAATCCTCAAGGACAACGGCGAAATGGCCCGGCTGCCTGATCTTCGGATTTTTGCAAGAGAGCATGGATTGAAGCTCGGCACGATTGCCGACCTCATTCATTATCGCAGCCGTACCGAAAAACTCATCGAGCGTGCCGCCACCCGCCAGTTGCGTACCCCATTTGGCGAATTTCGGGTGGTGGCTTATTTTGATGCCGTAGCCAACCGTACCCATCTGGCCCTGGTTTTCGGCCCCATCGACCCCTCCCGCGAAACGCTGGTCCGGGTTCACGAACCTTTTTCCGTGGTGGATATTTTTGATGATGGTGCCGGGCGGCACGCATTCGGCATTCATGGAGCCCTGAAAAAAATTGCAGCCGCAGGTTCCGGTGTGCTGGTATTGCTGCACGGCTCAGAAACGGCTCAGGACCTGATCGCGTGGGCTGATGCCACTTACGACGAACAGCCTCCGGAACGGAAATGGGATCCGCGTCTATATGGCGTGGGCGCCCAAATCCTGCAGGATTTGGGTGTTGGAAAAATGAAAGTACTGTCACGGCTGAGAAAAATGCCGAGCATGGCGGGATTCGGATTGGAGATCACCGGTTATGTCACACCCGACGAATAGGCCCCGGAATACTGGCATGGCCGACATTTCAAGCGATGGTCAGGGGTTGCGTATCGCAATCGCCGTGGCACGCTTCAACGAGGCCATTGGCGAGCAGTTGCTTGCCTCTGCCGGAAAGGCCCTGATGGCACGCGGGGTGCGCGAACAGGATATTCCGGTGGTGCGTGTGCCCGGAGCCCTGGAGCTCCCGCTGGCCTTGAAAGCACTGGCTGAAACCCGCCGCTTTGATGCCCTCATCGCCCTGGGATGCGTGGTGCGTGGCGACACTTACCACTTCGAAGTCGTGTCCAACGAATCGGCGGCCGGCATCATGGCGGTGCAGCTTTCCACGGGCATTCCCATCGCCAATGGCGTGCTGACCACCGACAATGATGCCCAGGCGTTCGCCAGGGTCGAAGTGAAAGGTGAAGATTGCGCCCTGGCTGCCATCGAAATGGCCCGCCTGCTCAAAGACATCCGTACGGGGACCCTGTGAAGTCGGCGCGACGAGTGGCCCGGGAAGGCCTGGTGCAGGGATTGTACCAATGGCTGCTGACCGGTCATGAAGCTGCAGCGATACGCGGCCATATCCTGGCTCAGCCCCATTTTGCACGGGCCGACCAGGCATTTTTTGGCGAGTTGTTGCCGGCAATCATGGCCGAATCCTCTGATCTGGACGCCCGACTTACGCCTTTTCTGGACCGGGAGCCGGCGGCCGTGAGTCCCATCGAGCATGCCATCCTCTGGATCGCCGCCTTCGAACTGCTGCATCGTCCCGAAACGCCTTTCCGGGTGATCATCAACGAAGCGGTCGAACTGGCCAAAGTGTTCGGCGGCACCGATGGCCACAAATATGTCAATGGCGTGCTGGACCGGCTGGCCGCAGTGACGCGTCCCGGGGAGGCGCAGCCGGTTTCGCGCGGCTGACATGCGATCCGAGTTCGAGCTGATCCGGCGCCATTTCACTCACCCTGCGCCGGGGACGCGCCTGCCCGTGGGGGACGATTGCGCTCTCATGAGTCCTTCGCCGGGCCAGGAACTTGCCGTATCAACCGACGTGCTGGTGGCGGAGCGTCATTTTTTCGGAAACACCGACCCCTATCGCCTGGGGCGAAAATCAGCCGCCGTCAACCTCTCGGACGCTGCAGCCATGGGCGCGCGCCCCCGCTGGGCCACGCTCGGCATCACGCTTTCGCCTGCGCAGGACGAGCCTTGGGTCGAGGCCTTTGCGCGCGGATTTCACGAGGAGTTGCAGGTCCATGGTACGGACTGGGTGGGTGGAGACACCACAGCCGGGCCGGTGGCCATGATTGCGGTCACCATCCTGGCAGAAGTGCCTCCTGGGCAGGCGCTACTCCGTTCCGGAGCCCAGCCGGGAGACGACATCTGGGTATCCGGGACGCCGGGTGACGCAGGTCTGGGATTGAAGCTCCTCAAGGAAAACCTGGCCATGTCCGAGGAGGACCGCCGTCACTTCCTGGATCGGCTGGAAACGCCGACGCCCCGTGTGATGCTTGGCCTGGCGCTGCGCGGTCTTGCCCATGCTGCGATCGATATATCCGATGGGCTGCTGGCGGATTTGGGGCATATCCTCGACGCCTCGGGAACAGGGGCATGTCTGGAGTTTGCCCGCATCCCGCTTTCGAAGGCGATGGTTCGCCAGCAGTCGTTGGCGGACTGGCCGTTGCTTGTGCTTTCAGGTGGAGACGACTACGAGCTGTGTTTCACGGCGGCACCGGCATCGGCTTCGGCCATCCAGCGTGCTGCAGCCTCGGCTGACGTGCCAGTGGCCCGGATCGGCAAGGTGACCGACAGCAGTGATCGCATCCTGTACGATGGTGATGGATGGCCGATGGTCATGGCTTGGCAAGGGTTTGATCACTTTCGGAACGTATGAGCGCTTCCCCCAATTTTGCTTTCATGCGCAGCCACTGGACGCGGTGGATCGCACTGGGTTTTGGCACCGGGCTTGCTCCCGTCGCACCGGGTACGGCAGGAACAGCCCTGGGTTTCCTGCTGTTCTGGCTCATCGCCTGGGCGCCCTTGTGGGCACAGCTGTTGTGCCTTGCAGGGCTGTTTGCCCTGGGGGTATGGGTTTGCCAAGTCACGGCGCCAGCTCTTGGAGGGCAAGATCCCGGAGCCATTGTTTGGGACGAAACAGTGGCCTTCGCCCTGGTCCTGGAGGTGGCACCTCACACTGTCACCGGCTTTCTTGGGGCCTTCCTGTTGTTTCGCCTGTTTGATATCTGGAAGCCGTTTCCAGTGAGCTGGGCTGACCGGCATGTGCATGGCGGCATCGGAATCATGCTGGATGACCTGCTGGCAGCAGCCTATGCCATGCTGGTCCTGTGGCATTTGCGCGGGTTGGTCCATGCCTGAGACGCGCCTGTCCCGCCTGGCGACCCGTCTGGGTGAACGGTTGCAGGTGCAGGGATTGCGCCTGGCCACGGCCGAGTCCTGCACGGGCGGTGCCGTTGCGGCCGTGATCACCGACGTTCCTGGCAGTTCGGCCTGGTTCGACCGGGGTTTTGTGACCTACAGCAACGCCAGCAAGCACGATCTGCTGGATGTGCCGGCAGACTTGCTGGAAAAATGGGGGGCCGTGAGCGAGGCGGTGGTGGCGGCCATGACAGCGGGTACACTCGCCCATAGTCCGGGAGTGGATTTGTCGGTGGCTGTCAGTGGCATTGCCGGGCCGGGTGGCGGCACTCCTGAAAAGCCGGTGGGCACGGTATGCCTGGCCTGGCAGCGCAGGGGGCGTTCGCCCACGGTTCTCACCGTGCACCTGCCCGGCGACCGCGACGCCGTGCGCGAAGCGACCACGGCCCTGGCCTTGGAAGGACTGATTCGGCTGCTGGAAGAGCCGGCCGCAGACAAATGACCGTTGCAAAGCCGGGGATACTGTATATAATTACAGTGAATAAACAGGCTGGGGCCATGCCCCTTCTTGAATGACCCGGGCCTTCCGGCACGGCCATAATTTCGAAATGCATTGAGTAAGGACGACTGTCATGGATGACAACAAAAGCAAGGCACTCGCCGCAGCGCTGTCCCAGATCGAGAAGCAGTTTGGCAAAGGCGCTGTCATGCGGTTGGGGGAGACTGAAGTGGTCCGGGATGTGGAGGTGGTGTCCACAGGCTCGCTCGGGCTCGACCTGGCCCTGGGTATTGGCGGCTTGCCACGCGGGCGCATCGTTGAGATTTATGGCCCGGAATCATCCGGCAAAACCACACTGACGCTCCAGCTCATTGCAGAAATGCAGAAGAAAGGCGGTGTGGCTGCGTTTATCGATGCCGAGCATGCGCTGGACCCCGCCTATGCCCAGAAACTGGGTGTCAATGTGGCCGATCTGCTCATCTCCCAGCCGGACACCGGCGAACAGGCTTTGGAAATTGCCGACATGCTGGTGCGTTCCGGCTCGGTGGACATCGTGGTGGTGGATTCGGTGGCGGCGCTCACTCCCCGCGCCGAAATTGAAGGCGAGATGGGGGATTCCCACGTGGGGCTTCATGCACGTCTGATGTCCCAGGCTTTGCGCAAACTGACCGGCAACATCAAGCGCTCCAATGCATTGGTGGTTTTCATCAACCAGATTCGTCTCAAGATCGGGGTGATGTTCGGCAATCCGGAAACCACCACCGGCGGCAATGCGCTCAAGTTTTATGCTTCCGTGCGTCTCGATATCCGGCGAGTGGGTTCCATCAAGCGCGGTGACGAAGTGATCGGCAGCGAAACGCGGGTGAAAGTGGTCAAAAACAAGGTGGCCCCGCCATTCAAAGTGGCTGATTTCGACATTCTCTACGGCGAAGGCATTTCGCGCGAAGGGGAAATCATCGAAATGGGCGTACTGGCCAAGCTCGTCGACAAGTCGGGGGCCTGGTATGCCTACCAGGGTGAAAAAATCGGCCAGGGCAAGGACAATGCCCGGGAGTACCTGAAAGCACATCCGGAAGTCGCCCAGGAAATCGAGGCGAAAATCCGCGCGGCGAGCGGCATCAAGATCGCTGAGGCGGAGCCGGCGCTCGACGAAGCCTGAGGCATTGTGTCGTGTCGGACCCTGATTTGAGAGCGCGCGCATTGGCGCTTTTGGGCCGTCGTGAACACACGCGGCACGAATTGGCCCGAAAGCTCTCGGTCCATGCCGATACTCCCGAAATCCTCGACGCCTTGCTGGAATCCCTGACCGAAGAAGGGTTGTTATCCGATGCGCGGGCGGCGGAAGCCGTGTTGCGTGTGCGCAGCGGGCGGCATGGTTTGCTGCGCATCCGCCAGGAATTCCAGCAGCGGGGAGTGCCTGAAGACGTGGCGGCCTCCGCACTGGAGACGGCACGAGAGGGGGAACTCGCGTCCGCCCGCCAGGTATGGTCCAAAAAATTTTCCCAACTTCCCGCCAATGCCGAAGAGCGGGCACGTCAGGGCCGGTACCTTCAAAACCGTGGTTTCTCCCTGTCTGTCATCCGGCAGGTTCTGCGTTCCGAGGATTGATGGAGCCAGCTGGGGCGCTTTGGTAGAATATCCGGCTGTTTCCGACCCACTGCGCCCGGGCCTGCCGGGATTTGAGAGTGCTGCATGAAATCCGCCGAGATCCGCGAAAAGTTTCTCCAGTATTTTGCCCGTAACGGTCACACCATCGTGCCGTCCAGTCCCCTGGTGCCTGCCAACGATCCCACACTGCTGTTTACCAATTCGGGTATGGTGCAATTCAAGGACGTCTTTCTTGGCCTCGACCAGCGGCCCTATACCCGTGCCACCAGCAGCCAGCGCAGCGTGCGGGCGGGAGGCAAGCACAATGATCTCGAAAATGTCGGTTATACCGCCCGCCATCACACGTTTTTCGAAATGCTGGGAAATTTCAGCTTCGGCGACTATTTCAAGCGGGATGCCATCCGCTTTGCCTGGGAGTTTCTGACCCACGAGCTGGGGCTGCCCAAGGACAAGCTGTGGATCACGGTTTACCACGATGACCATGAAGCGGCTGACATCTGGCTCAAGGAAATCGGCGTTTCTCCGGAACGCTTTACACGAATCGCCACTGCGGACAATTTCTGGCAGATGGGGGACACCGGTCCGTGCGGGCCGTGCAGCGAAATTTTCTACGATCACGGTCCGGAAGTGGCCGGAGGGCCACCGGGGACGCCGGAGGCAGATGGTGACCGTTACATAGAAATCTGGAATCTCGTGTTCATGCAGTTCAATCGGGATGAGGGCGGCAAGCTCCACCCCCTGCCCAAACCGTCCGTGGATACCGGTATGGGGCTCGAGCGCATTTCCGCCATCATGCAGCAGGTGCACAGCAACTACCAGATTGACTTGTTCCAGGCTCTGATTGCTGCGGCAGCCCGCCATACCGGGACGACAGACCTCACCAGCAATTCGCTCAAAGTCATTGCCGATCACATCAGGGCCTGCGCTTTCCTGATTGTGGACGGCGTGATTCCCAGCAACGAAGGGCGTGGCTATGTGCTGCGCCGGATCATCCGCCGCGCCATTCGCCATGGCTACAAGCTGGGGCAGAAAGCGCCTTTTTTCCACAAGCTGGTGGCTGACCTGGCCGACGTAATGGGAGAGGCCTATCCTGAACTGGTGACTATGCAGGAGTCGGTGACCGCGGTGCTGCTCCAGGAAGAGGAGCGCTTTGCAGAGACGCTCGAGCACGGCATGGCGGTGCTCGAATCGGCTTTGCACAAGGAGGACCGGCTGCTGGATGGCGAAACCGTGTTCCGCCTGTACGACACCTATGGTTTCCCCATGGACCTGACGGCAGACATTGCCCGGGAACGCGGGGTCTCAGTGGACCTGGCCGGCTTTGAGCATGCCATGGAACAGCAGCGCGAACGGGCGCGTGCCGCATCGAAATTTACGGCACAGGGCGCCGTGGACTATCGTGGCGGTGCCACGGAATTCATGGGCTACGAGACGCTGCATCTGGAGGCACGCATCGTGGCGCTTTACCGCGAAGGCCAGGAAGTGCCGGTTCTCGAAGCCGGCGAGCGCGGCGTGGTGGTGCTCGACCGAACTCCTTTCTATGCCGAGTCCGGTGGCCAGGTGGGGGATTGCGGCGAGCTCGTCACCTCTCATGGCACATTTGTCGTGGGCGATACCCAGAAAATCCAGGCCCAGGTTTTCGGCCATCATGGGCAGGTGCAAACCGGCCGCATCCAGGTGGGCGACCAGGCGGATGCCCGCGTGGACACCATCGCACGCCAGCGGGCGGCCTGGAACCATTCGGCCACCCACCTGCTGCATGCTGCCCTGCGCACCGTGCTGGGGGCCCATGTGGCCCAGAAAGGCTCGCTGGTGGACCCCACCCGCACCCGTTTCGATTTTTCCCATGACCGGCCTGTTACGGAACAACAGCTGCGGGCGATTGAAGATCTGGTCAACCAGGAAATCCGCCGTAATCACCCCGTAGAAGTGCGCATCATGAAATACGACGAGGCGGTCAAGAAAGGCGCCATGGCCCTGTTTGGTGAAAAATATGGCGACGAAGTGCGCGTGGTGGGCATGGGCGACTTTTCCACCGAACTGTGCGGGGGCACTCACGTGCACCGTTCCGGTGATATCGGCTTGTTCCGGATCATCGCTGAGTCGGGCGTGGCTTCAGGCATTCGCCGCATTGAAGCCGTGACCGGGGATGGTGCACTCGAATACACCCACCGTGAACAGGACCAACTGGCAGAGGTGAGCCAGCGCCTCAAGGCTCAGCCCCATGAAATTGCGTCCCGGCTGGCCCAGGTTCTGGACAACGTGCGCACCCTCGAGCGCGAACTGGATCGCCTCAAAACCAAAATGGCGGCAAGTGAAAGCGCCGACCTGGTCAATCAGGTCGAGGACGTGGCAGGCGTGAAGCTTCTTTCGGTGGTTCTTCCAGGCGCTGATGCCAAGACCCTGCGCGAAACGCTGGACGCACTCAAAGGCCGTCTTGCCTCAGGCATCGTCGTGCTGGGCGCCGCTGCCGACGGCAAGGTGAGCCTGGTGGCCGGTGTCACGCCGGATCTCACGGGGCGCTTCAAGGCCAACGAACTGGCCAATTACGTGGCACAGCAAGTGGGTGGCAAAGGTGGCGGGCGGGCCGACATGGCTCAGGCAGGCGGCACGGATGCCGGGCGCCTGGACGAGGCCCTCGCTTCCGTTTCAGGCTGGGTGAAGGAACGGGCCTGAGTCAGGCCGGCACATCAGGGATCAGGCTCGCCTCGAGCGCGGCAATCTGATCCTTTACCAGCAGTTTCCGCTTCTTGAGGCGTTGCACCTCGAGCTGGTCATGCTGGAAAGCTTGAATCTGCGAGAGGATTTTCTTGTCCAGGTTCCGATGCTCGGACTGGAGACGGGCAATTCGTTCGCGAACGGATACAGCTTCCATGGCGTTCCCCCTTGCGGTTGAATTCAGGACAGATCCACTTCCACGTTGTCGATCAGGCGGGTTTTTCCCAGTCGGGCTGCTGCCAGCACCACGAGGGACCGGCAGTCGGGGCCGGGCTCGCGCAGGTCTGATTGGCGGCGAATCGCCACATAGTCGGTTTGCCAGCCGCGCCCATTCAGGCGGGTGGTCGCATCCGATTCCAATGTTCCGAAATCGCGTCGTCCCGCCTGCAAAGCCTGGCGGATGCCGTCGATCTGGTTAAACAAGGCGATGGATTCGATGCGTTCCTGGGCGCTCAGATAGCCATTGCGAGAACTCAAAGCCAGTCCATCCGGTGCGCGCACCGTTTCGGCTGGAATGATTTCGATGGGCAATGCCAGCTGCTTCACCATTTCCCGTAAGACGAGGTACTGCTGGTAGTCCTTCTTGCCGAATATGGCGATCTGTGGCTGAACCATGTTGAACAGCTTCAGCACCACGGTAGCCACGCCGCGGAAATGCCCCGGCCGGAAAGCGCCTTCGAGCACATGCTGAATGTCCGAAGGATCGACCGTGTATTCCTGAGGTTCAGGATAGACCTCTTGCTCGTCGGGAGCAAATACCACGTTGCAACCTGCCTGGCCCAGCCGTTCACAGTCCGCGGCCAGGGTGCGAGGATAACGGTCGAAATCTTCGGCAGGGCCGAACTGAAGGCGGTTGACGAAAATGCTGGCCACCAGGCAGGCAGCACGGGGTTTTGCGAGCTGAATCAGTTCAATGTGCCCGTCGTGCAGGTTGCCCATGGTCGGCACCAGCGCCACTTGCCGCTCTTCGGCAAGCCGGGTGCGAAGTTCCGCCACGGTATGGATCACATCCATGCGTTCTCCCGAAAATCAGGGTCCAAATCCCCCCATTGTCTCATGGCTAGCTGCGATTGAAGAACTCCCGGCGGCTGCGCATGCTGCTGATGCGCTCCAGCAGGAGGTCGAAATCGTGGGGTTGATCCACAAAATTGAGGTTCTCGCTGTTGACGATCAGCAGCGGCGAGGCGTCGTAATCGTGAAAATAAGCAGCATACGTGTCGGCCACATCCTGCAGGTACCGTTCTGAAATGGGCCGCTCCACGGTCCACCCGCGTCGTCGTACCCGTTCAATCAGTGTCTCGGCCGGAGCCTGCAGGTAAATCACCAGGTCCGGAACGGCCGTACGGGGCTGGAGGAACTGGAACATGCGGTGATAAAGATCGAGTTCGTCATCAGCCAGGTTCATGCGGGCAAACAGCGCGTCCTTGTCCAGCAGGAAATCGGACACCGTGGGGCTGTCAAACAAGTCGCGCTGCTTCATGTCGCTCGCCTGCAGGGTGCGCTGGAACAGGAAAAACATCTGTGTGGCAAACGCAAAGCGCTCTGGCTGGCGATAGAAACGCTCCAGAAACGGGTTTGACTGCGCGTCTTCCAGCATGAGCCCGGCACCGAGGCGTTGTGCGAGAAGTCGTGCCAGGCTGGTTTTACCTACGGCAATGGGGCCTTCCACGACGATGTAGCGAAATTTTTCGGGTATGGTCATGACGCAGGCAATGGCTCCATGGGAACAGCATCCTGATCCGCGCAACGCAGCAACAGCTGACCCACCGTGCCCTGTCCGGGAATTTCCAGGGCGGGCGCAATTTCCGCTAGCGGACGCAGCACGAAGGCGCGGATGCCCATGCGCGGGTGGGGAATGGTGAGGCGCGCGGTTTCAATGCACCGGTCATCGTAGAGCAACACATCCAGGTCGAGTGTGCGGGGTGAATTGGGGAATTCGCGCTGGCGGCCGTGGCGGATCTCGATGGCCAGCAGGGCATCGAGCAGGGCTTCGGGATCCAGCTCGGTGGTGAGGCAGGCCACGGCATTCACGAAGTCGGGTTGGTTGGCATAGCCCATCGGGGCGCTTCGGTAAAGTCGGGAATGTGCCACCAATCGGGTTCCCGGCAGGGCGCCCAGTTCGGTGAATCCCGACGTGATTTGTGTTTGCGGGCTATCCAGGTTGCTGCCCAGTCCAATGTAGGCCGTGTGGCTCATCGGCGTCTCCGCCGGCTGCGCTGGGGGCGCTCTTCTGCCACCAACATGGCTTCGCGTTCATCCGGCCCCACCTGCTGGAAATCGGTCCACCAGTCGGCGATGTCCTCGGACAGTTCGCCGCAGTCGGCACGCAGCAGCATGAAGTCATAGGCAGCCCGGAAGCGGGGGTGTTCCAGAAGCCGGAACGGACGCTGTCCCGAGCGCTGCTCAAAGCGCGGCTGGAGTCCCCAGATTTCCTTCATGACGGCATCGTACCGCCTTGGAATGGCCAGCTTCTTGCGTTGCGCTTCCAGCGTTTCAGTCATGGCAGAAAACAGTGCGGGCATGGACTTTTCTCCAGCGGCCATGCGCCGCTTCCAGTCGTCCAGCACCGGATGCCACAACAGGGTGGCAAAAAGGAAGCCCGGGGACACGGGCTTGTCCTCAAGAATCCGGCGGTCCGTGTTTTCCAGCGACTGCCGGATGAAATGTTCGCCCTGGGGCTGATCCAGGATCAGGTCCAGCAAGGGGAGCAGGTCGTGATGCAGCCCTTCTTCTCGTAATCGACTGATGCAGGCATGGGCATGGCCTGACAGCAGGAGCTTGAGGATTTCATCGAACAGTCGCGATTCCGGCACATTGAGCAGGAGGTCGGTCATGTTCTGGATCGGTGCACGGGTGGCCGAATCCATTTCGAAACCGAGCTTTGCGGAAAAGCGGACGGCACGCAGCATGCGAACCGGATCTTCGCGGTAGCGCTGCGAGGGATCGCCGATCATGGTCAGACGACGGGCCCGCAGGTCTGCCACGCCATTGAAATAGTCCAGCACTTCGTTGCGTACCGGATCGTAGTACAAGGCGTTGACCGTGAAGTCGCGACGGGTGGCATCCTCTTCCAGCGTTCCAAACACATTGTCCCGGGTCAGGCGGCCATGCTCATCAGTCTGCTGGTTGGCATCCTCCCGGTTTTCACCGCGGAACGTGGTGACTTCCACCACTTCGTCATGACAGATGGCATGCACGATCTGGAAACGCCGGCCAATGATGCGGGAACGGCGGATCAGTCGGCGCACCTGTTCAGGTGTCGCGTCGGTGGCCACGTCGAAATCCTTGGGTTCGCGTCCGGCGAGCAGGTCGCGAACGGCACCGCCCACGATGTAGGCTTTGAAACCGGCGCCCTGCAGCGCCTTGGTCACACGCATGGCGCATGCGCTGATGGATTCCGGATGGAGTCCATGGGTTTCGGCAGGATAACGTTTCAGTTTGGGCACGGCCCCGCGGGGGCCGAGACGGAGCACTTTCTTGATGAGCGAGGCGATCATGGATCAGGCTGCCAGTTCTAGTATCGGCCAGTGCGCCGTGTGGGCGTGGGCGCGCAGGGTGGGGTCGGGATTGACGGCCACGGGATGCGTGACGTGCGTGAGCAGGGGCAGGTCATTGAGCGAATCGCTGTAGAAAACGGTGGTGTCGAAGTCGCTCCAGCGCCGACCCAGCGATGCAAGCCAGGCATTCACGCAGGCGATCTTTCCTTCCCGAAAACACGGAATGCCCCGGACGCTGCCGGTGAACTGGCCGTCATCACCCACTTCAGGTTCGGTGGCCACCAGGTGGCTGATGCCAAATTCTGAGGCGATCGGCGCCGTGACAAACCGGTTGGTGGCCGTGACGATGGCCACCAGGTCGGAACGTTCCTGCTCTTGGCGGACCAGGGTGCGCGCAGCGTCAGAAATCAGGGGAAGGATGTGAGATTTCATGAACTGCCGGTGCCAGCGATCCAGTTCCTCGCGCGAATGCCGTCCCAGGGGGCCCAGCTGGAACTGGAGAAACTCACCGATGTCGAGGGTGCCAGCCTTGTAGGCTTCATAGAACGCCAGGTTGCGAGCCTCGTAAGCTTCGCGGTCATGCACGCCCTGCGAGGCCAGGAACAGCCCCCATTCAAAATCGCTGTCTCCGGACAGCAGGGTATTGTCGAGATCAAAAAGAGTCAGGCGCATCACGAGTGGTTGGTTTGCGGTTGAAGGGCGGCCAGCGCTTCCCGCACCAGCGGGACAGTGATCATGGGCCGATGGGTGGAAAGGGACCAGCGGTTGAGTTCCTGCATGAGCGAAAAGAGGGAGCCTGTGTCGCGCGCCCAGTGCGTCAGGATGTAGCGGCTTGCATCCGGCGCAAGCCGCACGCCCATTTGCGCGGCGCGCGTTTCAAGCGCCGTGATTTTTTCATGGTCTTCCAGGGCGTGCACGCGCAGCACCAGCCCCCAACCCAGGCGAGTGGCCAGGTCGGGGAGCAGGGCAAGCTGCCCGGGAGGGCAGGGCCCCGTGGCCAGCAACCGAGCATCTTCGTCACGCCGTTCGTTGAAACGATGAAACAGGGATTCGGCTCCTTCCGGCGACAGTCGGTCCACGTCGTCGACCAGCAGCAGGGGGTGCGGATCGGGCTTGAAGCGCGTATCGGCAGTGCAGGCCACGTAACGGTGCAGCGCCAAGGCTCGCAACAGGTGGGTTTTTCCGGATCCGGGAGAGCCCCACAGGTAGATGAAACGCTCCCCCTCCCGCCCTTCCGCCCATTGCCGGAGGGCCAGGATCACCTCGGCGTTGCGCCCTGTCACGAAATCTTCCAGCCGGGGCGGTTCGCCGGGCGTGATGTCAAGAACGAGCTGTCGCATCAGGCAGGCCCGGAACTGCCGCCCCAGGTGCGGCGCAGGCGTCCCAACGCCACGCGAAGGACTGCGGAAGCCGGCAAGGCAATGATGATGCCAAAAAAACCAAGCAGTTTTCCGAAGGCCATCAGGGCAAAGATCACCACGACTGGATGCAGGCCGATGCGTTCCCCCACCAGGCGCGGTGTCACCAGGGTGCCTTCCAGAGCATGGCCCAAAGCGAACACGCCCAGTACAGGCCAGGCGAGTTCCAGCCCCGGACCCTGGATCATGGCAGCCAGCAAGGCAAGCACAAAACCCGTGAATACCCCCACATAGGGGATGAAAACCAGCAGCCCTGTCATGATTCCGATGGCAATGCCGGAATGCAGGCCGGTGAGCGCAAGGCCCAGGGCGTAGTAGGCGGCCATGACCGCCATGACAAGCAACTGCCCCCGCAGGAACTGCCCCAGCACGGTATCGATGTCACGCGCGAATTCGGCTACGGCGGCCCTGCGTGTGGCAGGGACGATTTCAAGCAAAAGTGAGAGCAGGCGCGACCAATCCTTGAGCAGGTAGAACAGCACTACCGGCACCAGCAGTAAGGTCAGCAGGGTGCCGGCAATCCAGGCCCCTCCGGCCCCTGCAGACCGGGCCAGTTTTTGCAGTGCCGATTCCGTGGCCCCCAGATTTTGCTGCGCCATGTCGCGCAACTGGTCGAGGTTGGCACCAAGGTCGATGCCGTAAGACTGTTGCAGCATGGAGGCCGACTGGTCGCGCAGGCTGCCCAGCAAGCCGGGCAGTTTGGTCAGAACCAGGTCGAGTTCGTGGTAGAGCATGGGCAGCACGAGCACCCCAAAGGCGATGACAGCGCCTGCCAGGAGCAACAGCACCAGCAAGGCGGCCAGTGCAGGGGGCCACCACGGACGAGTCAGTCGGGTCGCGAGCGGGTGGCAGATGTAGGCCAGGAGCGCCGCCAGGACGAAAGGCATAAGGATCGCCGAGAGGGTGTAGACGAGCGCTGCCGCCACTGCAAGTGCGGCCATTACCCGGAAGTTCGGGACAGAATCAGGGCGAGTCGAAGTCATTTGCGATAGAATTTGGGGCCTGTAGGCATCGTTTACCCAATTTCGCATTTTAGCAGGTCGTATCCGCCTTGCCCGGAGCGATCATTCTGGAGAATTCTCGTGTCCAACCCCTCTTCGAACGAAGGCGGTTTGTCCTACCGGGATGCCGGTGTCGATATCGATGCCGGTGATGCACTCGTAGAACGCATCAAGCCTTTTGCCAAACGAACCTTGCGCCCGGAAGTTCTGGGCGGCATTGGCGGTTTTGCCGCCCTGGTGGAAATCGGGCAGCGCTTCCGGGAACCGGTTCTGGTTTCAGGCACTGATGGCGTGGGCACCAAATTGCGCCTGGCTTTCGATCTGAAGCGCCATGACACGGTGGGCATCGACCTGGTGGCCATGAGTGTCAACGACATCCTGGTGCAGGGTGCCGAACCCCTGTTTTTCCTGGATTACTTCGCCTGTGGCCGGCTTGATGTGGATACGGCGGCCACGGTAATCCAGGGAATCGCCCAGGGATGCGAGCAGGCGGGTTGTGCCTTGATCGGTGGGGAGACGGCCGAAATGCCCGACATGTACCCCGATGGCGAGTACGATCTGGCCGGTTTTGCCGTGGGTGTTGCGGAAAAAGCGCGGCTGGTGGATGGCCGAACCATCACGGCCGGGGATGCGGTGATCGGTGTGGCCTCCAGCGGCCCGCATTCCAACGGGTTTTCGCTGATCCGGAAGATCCTGGCGAAAGCCCAGGCACCGCTTGATGCACCCATTCCCGGCGCTGATCCCGGAGCCACCCTGGCCGACCTGCTGATGGCTCCCACGCGCATTTACGTGAAGCCTGTCCTGGCGCTTATGCAGCAGGTGACGGTGAAAGGAATGGCCCATATCACGGGCGGGGGGTTGGTGGATAACCTGCCGCGGGTGCTGCCCGAAGGTCTTGCCGCCGTGCTGCGGGAAGATGCCTGGGCGCTGCCGCCAGTCTTTGCCTGGCTGCAGCAGGCCGGACGGGTGGCGCGCGAGGAAATGTTCCGCGTATTCAATTGCGGCATCGGGTTTACCCTGGTGGTGTCGCTTGAAGAACGGGATGCGACGCTGGCCTTTTTGGCGGCGCAGGGACTGCAGGCCTGGGACATCGGAACCATTGTTCCCCGCTCGGCCCATGAGGCCGCGACACGCGTGGTGTGAGGGGCATGAGGCCACGCATCGTCATCATGATTTCCGGGCGCGGCTCCAATATGGCGGCATTGCTGGCCGCCAACCTGCCGCTGGAAGTTGCCGCGGTCATCAGCAATCGCCCCGGTGTCGCAGGGCTTGCTCTGGCGGCAGCAGAAGGAGTGGCGACCGAAGTGGTGGATCATCAGGCCCATGCCACACGAGAGGCCTTTGATCAGTGCCTGGCTGAAACCATTGACCGATACCAGCCGCAGTTGGTCGTGCTGGCGGGTTTCATGCGCATTCTCACGCCGGCTTTCATCCGGCGTTATCAAGGCCGGCTACTGAACATCCACCCTTCGCTGCTGCCCGCATTTCCCGGGCTCAATACACACCGCCGGGCACTTGAGGCGGGAGTGCGCATTCACGGTTGCACGGTGCATTTTGTCACTGAACAACTTGACCACGGACCCATCGTGGCGCAGGCTGCTGTCCCCGTCCTGCCGGACGATTCGGAAGCCACCCTGGCTGCGCGCGTGCTGGCGTGCGAACACCGGATTTACCCCGAAGTCTTGTGCTGGTGGGCTGAAGGGCGTCTCGCATTGCAGGACGGTGGGCGGGTTCGCATACAGGGCGCCGCATTTCCCGACGGGTCCCTGCTGGTGCCTGGAATAACCGCATGAGCGTGCGCCGTCGCGCAGCAGCCTCCTGGATACTGTTGTGCCTGACCTGGGTCTGGGCTTTCCAGGCAAGGGGCGATGATTCATCCGTCCGTGAAACGGTACGCGCAGTCTACCGGCTATACTACGGCGGCCTTCCCATGGGCGAGGTGAGCGAGCAGTGGCAGCGCGACGGAGGGCATTATCACCTGCGCAGCGAAGCACACCCTTACCCTGTGGTACGCTGGCTGGCGCCTTCCTTCACTGAAACCAGCGATGGCCTCATCGTGGACGGGTTTCTCAGGCCTGAACGTTTCGTGCATCGGCGCAGCGACGACCCCCAGCCCATGATTGCCGATTTCCGATGGGAGCAGGGAGTTCTCGTCCACCATTTTGACGGCAAGACGGAAACACTGCCCCTGGACCCTCATACTCAGGATATGCAATCCATCAAATACCTCTACCGTGCCGGCGATGCCTGGATCGATCGCGACTTGCCCATGAGCACCGGCAAGCGCCTTGAACTCCATCATTTCGTATTGCAGGACACGCCGCCGCTTGCCACGGAAGCAGGCCGCTTTGAAACACGTCATCTGGTGGATCAGAACGGCGAGGCTCCTTCCCATTTTGAAATCTGGCTGCCCACAGACAGGCGGTACCCGCCGGTCCGAATGCAGGTGACCGAACGGGGTCATCGCTGGGAGCAGCGGCTGCTGAGGGTGGAATTCCAATGAACCGTACGCCGGCACCGGCCCGCTTTGACGCTTTTGTGGCTGCGCTCAACGCCGTGATGAACGGAGACATGCCGGCCGACGTGGCTTTGCATCAGTTTTTCAGATTGCGACCTGAACTGGGCAGCCAGGATCGGGCCTATGTGGCAGAAAACCTGTATGCCGCCCTGCGACGCATCGTGTGGCTGCGTTCCCTGGTGCCGGATTCCAATGCGGTGCGCCGGCTTGCCCTGGCCACCCTGCTGCTGGTGCAGGGGCGCAGCGTACGCGATTTGCAGGCCTTGTGCCGGGATGAAGAAGAGCGGACCTGGCTGGAGGACCTCAGGCGGGCGCCCGCCAGCGACTCCCTGGCCCTGCAGGCTGACCTGCCCCAATGGGTGGTCGACCGCCTTCTGCAGGCGGATGTCGGGGAGGAGGCGGTCCGGGCCTTGGGGCGAGCCATGCAGTCTCCCGCGCCACTCGATTTGCGCGTCAATACCATTCTGTCCACGCGCGAAGAGGCGCTGCAGGCTTTACGGGCTGAAGGCCTCGACGCTGAGCCGACGCCCTGGTCGCCCGTCGGCATCCGCGTGCCGGGACGGCCGGCATTACAGCGGCTGCCGCTGTTCTCCGGAGGGCGGGTGGAGGTTCAGGACGAGGGCAGCCAGTTGCTGGGATACCTGGTGGCGCCGCGCCGGCGCGACATGGTTGCGGATTTTTGCGCTGGGGCCGGAGGCAAGACGCTCATGCTGGGTGCGCTCATGCACAACCAGGGCAGGGTATATGCCTTTGACGTCTCCGAGCGCCGGCTTAACAATCTCAAGCCCAGACTCAAACGCTCCGGCCTGTCCAACCTTACCCCGGTGCTGATTTCAGGCGAAAACGACGCGCGCGTGCGACGGCTTGCCGGGAAGATGGATCGCGTGCTGGTGGACGCACCCTGCAGCGGCCTGGGCACCCTTCGGCGCAATCCCGACCTCAAGCTGCGCCAGAACGAGGTGTCGGTGGCCGAACTGGTGACGAAGCAGGCAACCATCCTGCGCGCCGCTGCAAACCTCGTCAAACCGGGTGGGCGTCTGGTCTACGCCACCTGCAGCCTGCTGCCCGAAGAGAACGATCTTCAGGCGGACCGTTTTGCGGCAGAACATCCGCAATTCAAGGCTGTTTCATGCGGGGCCCTGTTCGCGGCACAGCATGTGCCCCTGGAAATGGGGGAGAGATTGCACCTTTGGCCACAGGTGCATGGAACGGACGGCTTCTTTGCGGCGGTCTGGGAGCGTCAGCCGGATTGATAAGGAAGAACAGGAGTCGACAGCATGGATCCAGTGCAGGAAGTGGTTTCGGGATTTGAGGAATTCTTCCGCTCGCTCGTGCAGGTACAGCACCTCTGGCAAGTGCCTGTCCTGCTGGTGGCGCTGCTGATCGGCGCAGGGGCCTCGATCGCCATGGGGCGACACCTGCAAGGCCAGGACCCCGAGCAACACCGGCGCTTGCGTGCCATTGCCTTTGCCCTGACTTCAGGCGTGGCCTTGCTGCTGTTCGGGCGATATTTCGGACACGGTCGTCCCACGCCTTTGCTGCGGGTGGTCACGGACCTGGTTTTTGCCTTGGCGGCAGCCCGTGTCGGTGTTTACGTGATGCGCTACGTGCTGGGATTGTCTTCGCGCACGCTGGCCCTGCAATCGTTTTTTGTGCGCACGGTGTGGCTCCTGTTCGCCCTTCGCGTCACGGGCTTGCTCGAACCCCTCATGGATCTGATGCAGGACATTGGCATCACCATTGGCAGCACTTACGTTTCGCTGCTGCAGGTGATCCAGGCATCAGTGGTGGTCACCGGCATGCTGGTGCTCTCCCTCTGGCTCGGGCGGACAATGGAGCAACGCCTCATGCGCACCGACGCCCTGGACACCCACATCAGGGTGATTGCGGCCAAGCTGCTGAGGGGATTGCTGGTGTTTCTTGGCGTGGTGATTGCGTTGCCCCTGGTGGGCATCGATTCCACCTTCCTGTCCGTGCTGGGCGGCGCCCTCGGTGTGGGCCTGGGTTTTGCCCTGCAGAAAGTGGCGAGCAACTACGTGAGCGGCTTCATCATCCTCATGGACCGCTCCATCCGGCTGGGTGATGTGGTGACAGTGGAAGGGCGGCAAGGGACGGTGCTGCGGCTCGAGGCGAGGTGCATTGCACTGTCCATGCTGGACGGCACCGTGCTGCTGGTTCCCAACGAAACATTCCTGACCCAGACCATCGTCAACCACAGCTTGCTGGGCAAAGGGGTCTGGCGCAATATGCCCGTTGAAGTGGCTTACGGAAGCGACCTTGAAAAGGCTCGCCAGATCATGCTGGCGGCAACACAGGGGCAGGCCCAGATCATGACGGACCCGGCTCCTTCGGTGGTGGCAAGTCGTTTCACGGGTCACGGCGTGGAACTGACGCTGCAGTATGCGGTATCGAATCCGGGAGCCAGCGAATCGACGCTGCGCTCCGACATGCTGATTGCCATACAGCAGGGTTTCCGAGACGCGCGCATTTCGGTCCCGGTACGCGATGGGGCAACGCCGATTTTGTCGTAGAATCAGGGAAATTTATGGGTTTCTAAAAAACCATTGTATTTTGTTATAATTTTTGATATCATTTTCAGTTGATTCAGTGAGGAGTCGCATTCATGTATTCCGGTGTTTTCAACTGGCCCTGGTGGGGCAACGTGCTGGCAGTTCTTGCCATGACCCACGTCACCATCGTGGGTGTCACCGTTTATCTGCATCGTCACCAGGCACATCGGGCGTTGGATCTTGCCCCGGCTGCAAGCCACTTTTTCCGTCTCTGGTTATGGATGACCACCGGCATGGTGACCAAGGAGTGGGCGGCCATTCACCGCAAGCATCACGCCAAGTGCGAAACTGCTGATGACCCGCACAGCCCCCAGGTTCTGGGCATCAACCGGGTTTTGTGGGGAGGGGTTGCCCTTTACGTGAAGGAAAGCCGCAAGTCGGAAACCATGGCGCGTTACGGGCATGGAACACCCGATGACTGGATGGAGCGCCACGTGTATTCAAAACACAGCCGCCTGGGAGTGACCCTGATGGCGCTCATTGACATGGCCCTGTTCGGCGTGGCCCCGGGTTTGCTGATTTGGGGCGTGCAAATGATCTGGATTCCCTTCTGGGCCGCAGGTGTCATCAATGGTGTGGGCCACTTCTGGGGCTACCGCAATTTTGAATGCAAGGATGCCAGCACCAACATCCTGCCCTGGGGCATCCTGATCGGCGGGGAGGAATTGCACAACAACCACCATGCCTTTGCCACCTCCGCCAAGCTGTCCAATCGCTGGTACGAGTTTGACATCGGCTGGCTCTACATCCGCCTGCTGGAAATGGTGGGCCAGGCCAAGGTCAAGAATGTGGCGCCGGCGCTGCGTTTTGATCGTAACAAAGCGGAATGCGATGAAGCCACGCTGCAGGCGATTCTGCTGCACCGTTACGACGTGATTGCCCGCTACGCAAAAGAACTGGCTCACACCTGTTCCGTGGAATTGCAGCATCTGGGCGATCACCTCAAAGCACCGATTCCTACACGGCGCGAGGCGCTGGCGATGGTGGCGCGCTGGCTGCATCGTGACGAGCGGGAACTGGCTGTCCAGGACCAGCATGCCCTTGCGGCTGCCATGGCTGTATCCGGCCCCCTGCAAACCGTGATGGCCATGCGGCGCGAGCTGGCGGATATCTGGACGCGTACCAACGCCACGCGTGAACAGTTGCTTGAACAGCTCAGGGACTGGTGCCGGCGTGCAGAAGAAAGCGGCATTCAGGAATTGCGGCGTTTTTCGCAGACGCTGCGCGCTTACGCCTGAGCGGCGGAGCGTTGAATCGGGGCGGCCTGCGTGGCCGCCTTTTCTTTGGCCTTAATATTCTTTTTGGTTATTATTTCTTAATATTTTAGTCTTTGTGGGAATAATGACACTCCCTACAATGGGACTCTCCAGATCATATCGGGGTTGCCCATGTATCAGTACGACGAGATCGACCAGCAAATCGTTGACGAGCGCGTAGCCCAGTTCCGGGACCAGACCCGGCGCTTCCTGGCCGGCCAGATTTCGGAAGATGATTTCCGGCCCCTGCGTCTGCAGAACGGCCTCTACATCCAGCGTCATGCGCCCATGCTGCGGGTGGCGATCCCGTACGGGGTGCTGTCATCCCGCCAGTTGCGCAAACTGGCCCACATTGCCCGCACTTATGATCGCGGTACAGGGCACTTCAGCACCCGTCAGAATATCCAGTTCAACTGGCCTCAACTGGAACAGGTGCCGGACATTCTGGCGGAGCTTGCCACTGTCCAGATGCATGCCATCCAGACCAGCGGAAATTGCGTGCGCAACACCACAACCGACCATTTTGCCGGCGTGGCGGCAGACGAGCTGATCGATCCGCGGGTTTATTGCGAACTGATTCGGCAATGGTCCACGTTTCATCCCGAGTTCGCCTTTCTGCCCCGCAAATTCAAGATTGCCGTGAACGGTGCACTGGAAGACCGTGCGGCCACCTGGGTACACGATATCGGCCTACATGCAGTGCGTGCGGACGACGGTGAGATCGGCTTTCGCGTGATCGTGGGCGGAGGCCTGGGGCGCACGCCCATGATCGGCACGGTGGTACGCGAGTTCCTGCCCTGGCGGCATCTGCTGACCTATCTGGAAGCCATCCTGCGCGTGTACAACCGCTACGGCCGACGCGACAACAAGCACAAGGCGCGCATCAAGATTCTGGTGAAAGCCATGACACCGGAACGGTTCCAGCGCGAAGTGGAAGCAGAGTGGGCGCAGTTGCGCGATGGCCAGAACACGATTCTGGAAGAAGAACTGGTGCGCATCGAGGCGCGCATGCTCTACCCGAACTATGAGACGCTGCCTGGAGACACGCCAGCGGTGTTGCAGCAGGCGTTGCAGGACGACCGTGCATTCCAGCGCTGGCACGAGCGCAATGTACATGCGCACCGGGTTCCCGGTTACGCCTCCGTCGTACTGTCGCTGAAGGCCACCGGACGGGCTCCTGGAGATGCCACCGCCGAGCAGATGGACGCCGTGGCTGACCTTGCGGATCGCTTCGGCTTCGGAGAAATTCGCGTCAGCCATGAGCAGAACCTGATCCTGCCCGACATTCGCCAGGGCGATTTGCCTGAACTGCACCGGCAACTGAAAGTGCTGGGTTTTGCCACTCCCAACATCGGCTTGCTGACCAATATCATCTCCTGCCCCGGAGGCGACTTCTGTTCGCTTGCCAATGCACGATCGATTCCTGTAGCCCAGGCCATACAGGAGCGATTCGATGACCTCGGTCGGCTCTACGACATTGGGGAGCTGGATCTCAACATTTCAGGTTGCATGAACGCCTGCGGTCATCATCACGTGGGAAATATCGGGATTCTGGGTGTGGACAAACATGGTTCAGAGTTCTACCAGATCACCATCGGCGGAAACCAGGCGCCGGCACGCCTGGGCCGCGTCATCGGCCCTTCGCTTGGCCGGGAGGAAGTGCCTGATGCGATTGAAGCGTTGATTGGGGCTTACCTTGAAATTCGCCTGCACGCAGAAGAGCGCTTTGTGGACGTGGTGGAGCGAGTAGGCATCGAGCCGTTCCGGGAAAGAGTATACGCGCAGCAGGAAGCCGAGGTGCGCTATGCCTGATGTCATTCGCAACCGCAGCCTGGAGCCTGATTCCTATCTTCGCGTGGAGTCCCTGGAAGGAGTCGCGCAAGACGCCGACCTGCTGGTGCCCCTGGCAGTGCTGACAGCGCAGCGCGAAGCTTTACAGACGCGACCAGGCAAACTTGGCGTGTGGCTGGAAACAACCGACGAACCCGGGGAGGTGGCGCCGTACCTGCCCATGCTCGACCTGGTCGCAGTTCATTTCAGCTCTTTTGCCGATGGTCGTGGGCATTCCATCGCCAGGTTGCTGCGTGAACGCCATGGTTTTCGTGGCGAAATCCGGGCGGTGGGGGATGTTTTCAAGGAAACCCTTTTTTATCTTTCGCGCTGCGGTTTCGATGCCTTCGTGCTGCGCCCGGGAGAACGTGTAGAAGAAGCGCTGAAAGGCCTGGATGTGTTCAGCGAAGCCTACCAGGCGTCCGTGGAGCGCCCGTCCCCCCTGTTTCGCAGGCGCCTGGCAGTTCCCCGTGGGGAGGGGTCACTGTGAGCCTGGATGCGCGTGTTGGTGAGACGTTGGCCCTGTTGCAGCAGGCAGCAGCTGAATTTCAGCCTATTGCCCTGGCCAGCAGCCTGGGAGCGGAAGACATGGTGCTTACGGATATGGTCTTCCGAAACCGCCTGCCTGTGACAGTATTCACACTCGACACGGGACGCCTGCCCGAGCAGACGCAACGCCTCATGGCCCGGGTGCGCGAGCACTACGGGCAGTCCATCCGCATCTATTTTCCCGAATCCGGGGCCGTGGAACAGTATGTGGCCCAGCACGGGGTCAACGGGTTTTATCAGGGCATTGCCGAACGACGAGCCTGCTGTGCGATTCGCAAGGTGGCACCACTCAAGCGGGCCTTGGCGGGCCAGAAGGCCTGGATCACCGGCTTGCGACGGGATCAGTCACCTACCCGCGCTGAACTTTCGGCGCAAGCCTGGGACGAGGAGCACGGCCTGACCAAATTCAGCCCGCTGGCAGACTGGTCCCGCGAAGAAGTCTGGGCCTACCTCCAAACACACCAGGTTCCCTATAACGCACTGCACGACCAGGGCTATGCCAGCATCGGCTGCAGCCCCTGCACACGTGCCATACAGGCTGGCGAGGATGAACGCGCCGGGCGCTGGTGGTGGGAACACCCCGAAACGAAAGAATGCGGACTGCATCTCTCTGCCGCGTCCTGAACTGAAGGAATCGCATGAACTCTCCAGCCACATCCGATGTTGTCGATCTGCAGCCGCATCATGCCGGTCGCCATGAGCCCCTTGATCACCTCGACCGACTCGAGTCGGAAGCGATTCATATCATGCGCGAAGTGGCTGCAGAGTGTCGCCAGCCTGCGTTGCTGTTTTCAGGAGGGAAGGATTCCATCGTCATGCTGCGCTTGGCAGAGAAAGCGTTTCGTCCCGGGCGATTTCCTTTCCCCTTGCTGCACATTGACACCGGCCATAATTTTCCTGAAGTGATCGCCTTTCGCGACCGACGCGTGGTTGAACTGGGCGAGCGCCTGATCGTGCGTTCCGTGGAAGATTCCATTCGCCAGGGGCGGGCACGCGTCAAAGATGCCAATGACAGTCGCAATGCGCTGCAGGCGGTGACGCTGGTGGATGCCATCAATGAATTGCAGCTCGACGCCTGCCTGGGCGGAGCGCGCCGGGATGAGGAAAAGGCACGTGCCAAGGAGCGCATTTTTTCCTTCCGCGACGAATTCGGTGCCTGGGATCCCAAAAACCAGCGCCCTGAATTATGGAACCTGTACAACGCCCGGGTTCATCCCGGCGAAAACCTGCGGGTTTTCCCCATCAGCAACTGGACCGAACTGGACGTGTGGTCCTACATTGCACGCGAACGGCTGGAAGTGCCGGAAATCTACTTTGCCCATGAGCGGGAAGTGGTGCGTCGCGGTGCGCAACTTGTGCCCGTGACGGCTCTCACGCCGCCACGTCCGGATGACGTTGTGGAACGCCTGTCGGTGCGTTTTCGCACGGTGGGCGACATCACCTGCACCTGTCCGGTGGCATCCACGGCGGACTCGGTGGCCGCGATCATCGCCGAAACGGCCGTGACGTCGGTGACGGAACGGGGTGCCACCCGCATGGACGACCAGACTTCCGAAGCGTCCATGGAACTGCGCAAGAAACAGGGGTATTTCTGATGGACCAGACGGAACGGATCATGCACGCAGAACTGTTGCGCTTTATCACCTGCGGCTCGGTGGACGATGGCAAGAGCACGGTCATTGGTCGCCTGCTGTACGACAGCAAGGCCATTTTCGAAGACCAGCTGGCTGCCATCGCCGCCACCTCCCAACGGCGCGGCCTGTCGCAAGCGGACCTGGCATTGCTCACCGACGGGCTTCAGGCCGAACGCGAGCAGGGCATCACCATCGACGTGGCCTACCGCTATTTCAGCACGCCGGCACGGCGCTTCATCATTGCGGACACGCCCGGGCATGAACAGTACACCCGCAACATGGTGACCGGAGCCAGCACGGCCGACCTGGCCGTGATCCTGGTGGATGCCCGCAAGGGTGTGCTGCCGCAAACACGCCGGCACGCGCATCTGGTGCGTTTGCTGGGTATTCCACAAGTGGTTCTGGCCGTAAACAAAATGGACCTGGCAGGCTACGATGAAACCGTGTTTTCCCAGGTTCGAGACGATTTTCTTGCCTTTGCCGACCCGCTTGGCTTCTCGGAAATCGTGTCCGTACCCATGAGTGCCCTGGAAGGCGACATGGTGGTGGAGCGCGGAGAGGGCTTGTCCTGGTACAAGGGCCCCACGTTGCTGCAGGTGCTGGAACGGGCGCCGGTGGATGCGGCGCTGGTGCATGCGCCATTTCGCTTTCCCGTGCAACGGATTGAACGCCTGGGCGAGGAGGTTGACGGGGTGGAACGACGGGGATTCCAGGGGCGCATCGAGTCTGGCACCATCGCCGTCGGTGAGCCTGTGGTGGTTCTGCCGGCGGGCGTTTCCAGCAGGGTGGCATCAATCCAGACTTACGATGGCCCCTTGGCTGATGCCCGTGCCGGACAGTCGGTCACCCTGACATTGCTCGATCAGGTGGATATTTCACGCGGGGACATGATTGCGACCAGCCATCGTCCGCCCCGCTGCGAGAAAGTTTTCGATGCCCTGGTGTGCTGGTTTGCCAGTGCGCCATTCGATTCTTCACGGCGCCTGCTGCTGCGCCATGGCACGCGGACTGTACGGGCAAAGATGGATGCCGTGGCCTACAAGCTGGATGTGAACACCTCTGCACAGGTGCCGGCTCCCTCCCAGGTTCACATGAATGACATCGTGCGCGCCAGCTTCCGTGTACAGCAGCCCCTGGCTTTCGATTCTTACGCTGAAAACAGGCCCAGCGGGAGTTTCATCCTGATTGACGAAGTGACCAACGACACGGTTGCTGCAGGCATGATGCTTTGAGTTTTGCAGACGGACGCTAGATCACGAAAGTGTCTGTGAATTCCTTGAGTTCACCTGACAGGCGGGCAAGGGTACGGGCAGCCTGATCCACCTCAGACAACGTCAGGGAATTTTCTTCTGCCATCTGCGCCATTTTTTCCACGTGGGCTGCGATATCCCGGCTGGCTGTGCTTTGCTGCTGAATGGCTGCTGAAATGTCCGCCACCCGCGTGAGGGCCTGGCCTGCTCCGCTTTCGATCTGGGCGATGGCAGCGCCTGCAGAAAGGGCCAGCGCTTCTCCATGACGAGCCCGCTGCATGGCCCCGTCGATCTTGTGCACTGCTTCCGCTGTGCCGCTGCGAATGCCTGTTACCACTTTCTCGATGGTTACCGTGCTGCGTGCGGTCTCTTCAGCAAGCTTTCGCACTTCGTCAGCCACAACGGCGAACCCGCGGCCCTGTTCTCCAGCCCGGGCTGCCTCGATGGCTGCGTTGAGGGCCAGCAGGTTGGTCTGTTCTGCAATGTCCCGAATGGTTTTGACGATGCCGCCGATCTGTTCTGAACGCGAGCCCAAAGCGCTGAGCGTTTCGGCCGTGGCGACGATTTCCGTGCCGATGGACGTCATGTCTGCGACCACTTCCTTCACCGTCTGGCCCCCTTGTCGGGCGGCCCGGCTGGACTGTTCGGATACCTGTCGGGCGTCCTCGGCGTTTTCAGCAATGTGGTCGATGCTTACGGAAATCTGCTCGATGCCTGCTGCCATGCTCTGGGAGGCGGAGGACTGCTCGCGCCCGGCTGCGCTTGCCGTATCGGTGGATTTTGAAAGCGTTTCGGAATAGCGGCCAACCACCCGGGCTGCGGATGCGATCTGGTCGATGACCGCCCCCAGCAGCATTTTGGTGGACTGGATGCCGCAAAGAATGCGTCCCAATTCATCCCGACCCCTGATGTCGGCAGGGCGGGAGAAATCACCTTCCACCATTTCGTGCAGATGCGCCAGTACGTCCCGCACGCGCACGACCACGAAACGGCGGATGGTCCAGCCAGCGAGCAGGAACAGGATGACCTGGATGGTGGCTTGCACCAGCACGAGCGTCCAGGTGATGTTGCGCAACGTGGTCAGGTTGTCCGTGAGGTCGAAAGTGAAATCGGAAACGCCGTTGGCAGCGCCGTCCTGGACGAGGTGGCATTGCCCGCAGCGGGTGCCATGAAAGTCCCGGGATTCGACGTAAGGGGTGATGACCCTCATGAATTGCCTGCCATTTCGTTGGATCAGGGAAAACTGGGAGGCGGATGAGCCTGATTTTTCTGCGGTGCTGACCACGGCTTTGACTGCCGGATCGTCAAGCTGCTCTTCAGGCAGGCCGGGGCCAAACTGTGCCACCACGGGTGGTGTGCGCATCAGCCGCAGGGAAGCAAGGCGCTGCCCTTCGATGATCTTGTTCAGCAGGGTCTTGCGGTTTTCCGGGTCGGAAATGGCGCCGGTGATCATCAGCATGTTGGCGCCGTCGATCACCTGCATGGCGATGCCCTGCGCCTTTACCCGAGCCTGGGCCATCATGTTGTCGTGCAGGGTATGGCTGATGTGGATTGTGGTGGCAGACAGCAGCAGGAACAGCATGGGCTGCAACAGCAGCTGTATTTTCCATTGCAGGGACAGGCTTGAAAAGCGTTCCCGCCAGCCGGCCCTGGATTCGGAGTGCCCTGCGCGGAACCGGGCTTCCGCTGCAGCGATTTCCACGGGGCCAGGCGTCTTCTGGAGTGACAGGTACCCTGTCAGACGACTGCCTTGCACCACGGGAGTGACCGTGGCGCTCACCCAGTAGGGGTGGCCGCTTTTGGCCCGGTTCTTGAGTACGCCGTGCCAGGGGTAGCCCGCCTGGACGGTTTTCCACAATTCGGAAAAAAGCCAGCCTGGCATGTCCGGGTGACGCACCAGATTGTGGCCTCGGCCTACCAGCTCTTCAGGGGAGTATCCAGAAACACGGGAAAAAGCTTCGTTGACTCGGGTGATGTTTCCTTGCAGGTCGGTCCGGGAAACCAGGACTTCATGCTCTCCGATATCGGCTGCAAGGGCGAAGGTTGTTTGCGGGCGGTTCATTGGGGGACGCGCGAGCGGTCCGAAAAGTCACACCGGCGTACTGTACGGGAGTTCTTGCCGGTTCAGTTTGATGCACGTCAAACTTGCTGCAGGCAAAAAAAACCCCGCCGGAGCGGGGTTTTTTGCGATCACGTAAGCGTAGGCTTACTTGATCTTTGCTTCCTTGTAGATCACATGCTTGCGGGCGACGGGATCAAATTTTTTGATTTCCATCTTTTCAGGCATGGTTTTCTTGTTCTTGGTGGTGGTGTAAAAATGCCCCGTCCCTGCGGTGGATTCCAGCTTGATCTTGTCGCGCATGGCAGCTCCTCTTTCAGTTAGGCCTGGAGGCCGGCTTCGCCGAGCTCTGCCAGGACAGCTTCGATGCCTTTCTTGTCGATCAGGCGCAGGCCGGCATTGGATACGCGCAGACGGATCCAACGGTTTTGGCTTTCAAGCCAAAACCGGCGGTACTGCAGGTTCGGCAGGAAACGGCGTTTGGTTTTGTTGTTGGCGTGGGAAACATTATTGCCGACCATCGGCTTTTTCCCTGTCACCGCACAGACGCGTGCCATGGTGATTCTCCGTAACGGATTAACTTAAAACGTCAATTCTGGCATGAAAGCAGTTTTTTGGCAAGGTTTGTTCCCGGCCCGGTTCCCACCTGCCCCAATGCGGCTATAATCGCCCGATCATGACAGTGCGATTCCATCGGCGGGTTCTGCTTGGCGTGACAGGTGGCGTTGCCGCATACAAGGCGGCAGAACTGACGCGCCTGCTCGTCAAGGCGCGCATCGACGTTCAGGTGGCCATGACGGAGGCGGCCTGTGGATTTGTTGCGCCAGCGACTTTCCAGGCCTTGTCGGGGAAACCTGTCCTGACCGATCTGTGGGACCCCCGCATACCCAACCGCATGGCGCACATTGAACTGTCACGTCAGGCCGATGCCATCCTGATAGCACCGGCCAGTGCCGATTTCATTGCAAAAATCGCCCAAGGCACGGCTGACGACCTCTTGTCCACCACTGTGGCTGCCCGCAATTGCCCCCTGCTGGTGGCTCCGGCCATGAACCGGGAAATGTGGATCAACCCCGCCAACCAGCGCAATATCCACAAGCTGAAAGCGGACGGCGTGATCCTGGTTGGCCCGGACACGGGCGAACAGGCATGTGGAGAAGTGGGAGAAGGTCGTTTGATGGAGCCGGAGCAGTTGCTGCAGGCGGTGTTGTCACTCTATCCACCCCAGCGCCTTGCGGGGCGCAAGGCGCTGGTGACTGCCGGTCCCACTTTTGAGCCCATTGATCCGGTGCGCGGCATCACCAATTCCAGTTCAGGAAAAATGGGGTATGCAGTAGCGGAGGCGCTGCGCGATGAGGGGGCCGAAGTGGTTCTGGTCAGCGGGCCTACGGCGCTGACGGCTCCCGAAGGCTGTACCGTGGTTCCTGTGAGAAGCGCTGCTGATATGCTTTCGGCGGTCCAGGAAAACCTGCCTGGTACGGCTTTCTTTTTTGCGGTGGCGGCAGTGGCCGACTATACGCCCCAGGCACCGGCAGAACACAAACTCAAAAAATCAGGCGAGCCGCTGACGCTGACGCTCGTGCCCACCGTGGACATCCTGGCTACTGTAGCCCGGCAGCCCGATCCGCCCTTCTGCGTGGGATTCGCCGCCGAAAGCCATGATCTGGCGGCCTATGCGGAAGCCAAGCGTCGTACCAAGCGCGTGCCCCTGATCGTGGGGAATCTCGCCCAGCGGGCATTGGGCCAGGATGACAACGAAATTGTACTTTTTGACGCGGAAGGAGCCCATTCGCTGCCGCCTGGACCGAAATCCGTCCTGGCCCGCCAGCTGGTGGACCATGCCATCCGGCTTGAGCAAATTCAAGGAGCACCATGACTGTCCTGCAAGTCCGAATTCTAGATGAGCGCCTGCGCGACAATTTGCCTGCCTACGGTACGGCCGGCGCAGCGGGTCTTGACCTGCGCGCCTGTATCGATGCCCCGATCGCACTGGCGCCTGGCCAGACGATTCTGGTTCCCTCTGGCATGGCCATCCATATCGGCGATCCCGGTTTTGCGGCCATGATCCTGCCGCGCTCGGGCCTTGGCCATAAGCATGGCATTGTCCTGGGCAATCTCGTGGGGTTGATCGATTCGGACTACCAGGGGCAGGTCATGGTCTCGCTGTGGAATCGCGGCCATGAAGCATTCGAACTCAAGCCCATGGAGCGTATCGCCCAACTTGTGGTGGTACCGGTGGTGCAGGTGGCCCTGGAGGTGGTGGATGATTTTGAAGCCAGCGCCCGCGGGGCTGGCGGCTTTGGTAGCACAGGTCGGCACTGATGGTTTCGCCCGAAGCAGGTCGCCACGCCATCATCCTGTTCGCACACGGTGCCCGTGATCCCCAGTGGGCGGAACCTTTTCGCCGCATTCGCGAACAGGTGTCGATGATGAGCCCCGAGTTGCGGGTGGAGCTGGCTTTTCTCGAACTGATGACGCCAGACCTGCCTCAGTGCGTTCATGATCTGGTGCGTGACGGAGTCCGCCAGATGACGCTTGTTCCCCTGTTCATGGCCCAGGGGGGTCATCTCAAGAAAGATTTGCCACCCATGGTGCGCGAACTGGAAACAGCCCACGCCGGGTTGCGCATCCGTGTCACGCCCGCCATTGGCGAATCGGCGCCGCTGCTGTCGGCCATTGCTTCCTGGGTGGTACAGCAGGCCTCCTGAAACGCCTGATTTTCTGCGCGTACGAGCGGAATGCCCCACAGGCGCGCCCAGCCTTCCACGGTCAGCCGCTGCACTTCCGGTTCATGCAATCCTTCTGCCCACCACAGGTTGGCCATGCTCACCAGGACTTCGGGGCGTTGCCACAGCCCCATCGTGGCGAGCACAGGCAGCGTGAGCAGGTCTTCGAAACAAAAGGACAGCAAGGCACGCTGCCCCTGGATTTGCACCAGACCATTGTTCCAGGGAAGTTGTGTGACTCCTGCACGCCAGCCGGACGGCGGCCCCATCCAGAGCCGCCATTCTGCAAGCGGAATGGGTTGGCGTGCGAGTTGCCAAGACGCTCTGTTTGGCGTGAACAGGAGGGCGCCGTTGCGCAGCCCTTGCCAGGTTGGCTGCTGGGCTCCCAGGACGAGTGTGATGTTGCGCTGGTGCAGCTGGTTCAGCAGAGGCTGCCACCACCAGGCTTCCGCAGCCGTCCAGGGGCCGGCAATCTCCTCGGGAAGAACGAGCACGCGGACCGCTACGCGACTGTCCCTGCGCTTGTCGAGTGCCTGCTGGAGCAGGGCCATCAGGCGCTGCTGGCGTTCGAAACGGCTGCCGACATCGGTTTCCATGCGGGGCAGTTTTGTGTCCAGGGCCAGCCAGCCGGAAGGGGGCTTGGGCGGGACATGGTTCAGGTTGGTCACGGCAGAGAGCAGGGCGGCGAACAGCAGGGGGCGCCTGTTGTCGCCGGCGAGGACGAGCAGGGTGCCGGTAACGGCTGCCAGCCCCCAGGGGCCCCATCCGGGAAAGAGCCATCCGCCCAGGGTGAATGGATGCAGCCATCCCCAGAAACCAAGCGGAGGCAGCGCCTGCATGGCAAGGATGGCCAGCAGATGGGTCTGGCGACGTCGCGCATTGCCCTCCGGAGCAACCCATCCTGCAACCCAGGGAAGCGCGAGGCTCAGGGCGTGCAGTACCCAAACCAGAAAACCGCCTGCCAGCCCCCATCCGGGCATCACGCGAGCTACGGCAAACGGCTCCTCGCGGGCACCAGCCAGATAGAGTGCCAGCACCCACAGCCCCGCTCTGCTCCGGGAACGGCAACGGGACCAGACCAGGGGGATGCAGAAGGGCAGGAGGAGTTCGGGCATGAGCCTCCACCATAAGGGCGGAGTTGCCGGGAGACTTGCCGAAAAAAAGCACGGCGCCCCTCAACTGCGGACGCCGTGCCGGATGCCGGAACGATGGCCTGAAGGCTAGTGGGCAAGTCCCATCTGGCGGGCTTTGGCCAGCAGCCCTTCGGCCATGCGGATGCTGGCGATGTCGATCAGGCGTCCGTCGAGCGACACAGCGCCACGGCCTTCGCGTGCTGCCTGTTCCATGGCTTCCATGATGCGCCGGGCTTTGGTGATTTCCGCTTCGGACGGCGTGAACACCTGGTTGGCCAACTCGATCTGGGTAGGATGAATCGCCCATTTGCCTTCGTAGCCGAGCACGGCAGCGCGATTGGCAGCGGCCACATATCCCTCGGGATCGCCGAAGTCACCGAAGGGGCCATCCACCGGACGCAAACCATAAGCGCGGCAGGCCACCAACATGCGTGTCTGGGCCGCATGCCAGGGGTCGGTCCAGTAATAATCGCGCCGGCCGGCGGCATCCTTGTCAGTCAGCACACCCGAATCCTTGTTGACGCCACCGATGACCGTGGTACGGGCCCGGGTGGAAGCAGCGTAGTCGGCCACGCCAAAGCTCATGGCTTCAAGCCGGGAGCTCGCCTGTGCAATGGCTTCCACGTTGGCCATGCCCAGCGCGGTTTCGATCAGGGCTTCAAAACCGATGCGCCGGGTGCGTCCGGTGGCCTGCTCGATCTGGGTGACCAGCATGTCCAGTGCATAAACGTCCTGGGGAACACCCACTTTCGGGATCAGGATCATGTCCAGGCGCGGGCAGGTTTCCACGATATCCACCACGTCCCTGTACATGTAGTGTGTATCCAGTCCATTGATGCGGATCATCATGGTCTTCTGGCCCCAGTCCACGTCATGCAGGGCCTGGATGATGTTCTTTCGGGCCTGGGCTTTGTCGTCCGGAGCCACGGCATCTTCCAGGTCAAGGAAAATGACGTCGGCTGCGGAACGGGCGGCCTTCTCGAACAGGCCGGGGTTGGATCCCGGCACCGCAAGTTCAGAACGATGCAGGCGCGGGGTGGCTTGTGCGATGGTGGTGAAGCTCATGGCGCGCTCCTTACAGGGAAGCCAGCGCACGGGCCACCGTGGCGCCCAGTTCGGAGGCGCTGGGAGCCACATGCAGGCCATAGGACTTCATGATTTCTGCCTTTTCGGCCGCCGTGTCGCCTTCCGCCGAAATGATGGCGCCGGCATGGCCCATGCGCCGACCCTTGGGCGCTGTGAGACCGGCCACGTAGCCGATCACGGGCTTGCTCATGTTTTCCTTGATCCATTGCGAAGCTTCGGCCTCCTGCGGGCCGCCAATTTCACCGATCATGACCACAGCCTTGGTTTCCGGATCGGCCTCGAACAGTGCCATGTGATCCAGGAACGAGCTGCCGTTGATGGGGTCGCCGCCAATGCCTACGCTGGTGGACACGCCGATGCCCAGTGCAGTCATCTGGGCAGCCGCTTCGTAGCCCAGGGTGCCGGAACGAGACACGATGCCCACGTTGCCGCGGGTGTAAATGTGGCCGGGCATGATGCCCAGCATGGCCTTTCCCGGGCTGATGATGCCGGCGCAATTGGGGCCCACCACCAGGGTGCGTTTTTCCTTGGGGTAGCGCATGAGATAGCGTTTGACCCGCATCATGTCCTGGGCCGGAATGCCGTCAGTGATGATGCACACCAGGCGCAGCCCGGCGTCAGCCGCCTCCATCAGGGCATCGGCCGCATAAGGGGGGGGCACAAAGGCAAGGCTTGCTTCGGCTCCTGTGGCGGCCACCGCTTCTTTCACCGTGTTGAATACGGGGCGGTCCAGATGCTTCTGGCTGCCTTTGCCCGGGGTCACCCCACCCACCAGGTTGGTGCCGTAGCAGATCATTTCATTGGCGTGGAATGTGGCCTTGTCGCCGGTGAAGCCTTGCACGATCACTTTCGTGCGCTCGTTGATCAGAATGCTCATGAATCGGAATCTCCTGGATGTCGGGTCAGGCGGCTTTACCGTGGGCCGCAGCCACAGCTTTTTCCGCTGCGTCGGCAAGCGTGTCGGCGCTGATGATGGGTAGTCCGCTCTCCTTGATGATCTGGTTGCCGGCTTCCACGTTGGTGCCGGCCAGACGCACCACGAGCGGCACCTTGAGGTCGCGCGCCGCCTGCACCACGCCCTGGGCCACCCAATCGCAACGGTTGATGCCGGCGAAAATATTGACCAGGATGGCCTTCACATTGCGGTCGGATAGCACCAGGCGGAATGCCTCGGCCACGCGCTCGGGGGAAGCTCCGCCACCCACGTCGAGAAAGTTGGCCGGTTCGCCGCCAGCGTACTTGATCATGTCCATGGTGGCCATGGCAAGCCCGGCACCGTTGATGATGCAGCCGATGTCGCCTGCCAGGCCCACATAGTTGAGGCCATGCTGGTTGGCCTGGGCTTCACGCGGATCCTCCTGGGATGGATCGCGCATTTCAGAGATCTGGGGCCGCCGGAACAGGGCGTTGTCGTCAAAGGACATCTTGGCATCGAGGGCCAGCACCCGGTTGTCCTTGGTCACCACGAGGGGGTTGATTTCCACCATGGTGGCATCGAGGTCACGGAATGCGCGGTAACAACCCATGATGGCTGTCACGGCACGGCTCACCTGCTTGATGTTGAGCCCCAGGCCAAAAGCAAGTTCGCGTGCCTGGAATGGCTGAAGGCCGACGGCGGGCTCTACCTGGACCTGGCGGATGGAATCCGGCTTGGATTTGGCGATGTCCTCGATTTCCATGCCCCCTTCGGCCGAGGCCACCACGCGAATGCGCTGGGCTTTGCGGTCAAGAACCAGTCCCAGGTAGATTTCACGCTCGAAAGGCTCGGCCACTTCGATGTAGAGGCGCTGCACGATTTTGCCTTCAGATCCGGTTTGCGCCGTGACCAGCGTTTTGCCAAGCAGATCCTTGGCGGCCTGGGCCACTTCGCCGTAGGTCCGGCAAAGCCGGACGCCGCCTGCCTTGCCGCGTCCACCGGCGTGGACCTGGGCCTTGACGGCCCAATGCCAGCCTCCCAGCTCGGTGGCGACGTAGACGGCCTGATCGGGGCTGTAGGCCACGCTTCCGCGCGGAATCGGAACGCCAAACCGGGCGAGCAGTTCCTTGGCCTGATACTCGTGAATATCCATGAAGCTCCTCCTGTTATCGATGACCAATGATAACAGGAGGAGGGTGCTTGACGCCCGTCAGGTGACGAGGTGCTGGGGGGTGCCTTTGTGCCAGGTTTCGATGTTGTCGATCAGCTGATCGGCCAGAAACTGCATGGCGCCATCGGATGCCCAAGCCACGTGGGGAGTGAGGATGAAGTTGGGGCGGCGGACATCCAGCAGGGGGTGTCCGTTCTTGGGCGGTTCCGTGGTGAGCACGTCAAACCCGGCGCCGGCGATCAGGCCTTCGTCCAGGGCCTGGA
The DNA here is from genome assembly GCA_028866015.1 of Betaproteobacteria bacterium. Taxonomy (GTDB): domain Bacteria; phylum Pseudomonadota; class Gammaproteobacteria; order Burkholderiales; family Ferrovaceae; genus JAKBAT01. Next base: position 59,914 of record JAGWIW010000002.1, on the reverse strand, counting down.
TCAGTGCCTGTTCATCCACCAGACCGCCACGGGAGGTGTTGATCACGATGGCCGAACGCTTCATCTTGCGAAACTCGTTGATGCCGATGATGTTGCGGGTATCGGGCGTGAGCGGGCAGTGAAGCGAAATCACGTCAGCTTCGGCCAACACCTGCTCAAACGGGGTGAAAGTCACCCCTTCCATCTTGGGAGGGGCATGGTCTGCGTACAGCACCCGCATGCCAAACCCCTTTTCCGCGATTTGGGCCGTACCGCGTCCCAGGGCGCCTTCGCCGATGATGCCCAGCGTGGCACCGTGGAGGTCGCCGATGTCGTGATTGAAAAAGCAGAACTGGTCGGCCTTCTGCCATACGCCGGCTTCCACGTCCTGACGGTAGGCCAGGATGTTGCGGCGGAGCGCCAGGATCAGGGCGAACGCATGTTCCGGCACCGTGTGCACTGCATAGTTGCGGATGTTGGCTACTGCGATGCCGTTGGCCTTGCAGTAGGGGACATCGATAACGTCGTAGCCGGTGGCGGCCACGGCAATCATCTTGAGCTGGGGCAACTGCTTCAGGGTTGCCTCACGCAGCGGCACCTTGTTGGTGATGGCTACGGTCGCGCCCTGCAACCGCGCCACGACTTCGTCGGACGCGGTTTTTTCATGCTCCACGTATTCGTCCGCAAAGAAAGGCTTGCGGACCCGCGCCTTGAGCGAGGCGCGGTCCAGGAAAACGACTTTCGTCATGCTGCCGCCCGGGCCTGGGCCTGCTGGTTGTTGCGCCAGTAAGCCGAAGCAGCCGCGACACCACTGCCGCCTTCCACCGGAAGGCCCATGTCGAGCATGGCCATTTCAGCTCCGGCGATGGCGCCCATCAGCATCAGTTCATTGAGATCGCCCAGATGGCCGATGCGGAACACCTTGCCTGCCACTTTGGACAGTCCGGCGCCGAGGGACAGGTTGTAGCGCTTGTAGGCACGTTCGATGACCTGCGCTGCGTTGAAGCCTTCCGGTACCAGGATGGCAGACACGGTGTCCGAATACCACTGGGGTGCCTTGGCGCACAGCTTGAGCTTCCAGCCTTCGGTCACGGCTGCACGCACGCCGTTGGCGAGGTAGGTGTGGCGCTTGAAAATGTTTTCCAGGCCTTCCTCTTCGATCGTGGCAAGGGCTTCCTTCAGGCCGTACATCATGGGGATGGACGGGGTGTAGGGGAAGTAACCCACGGCGTTGTTCTTGACCATGTCGAGGTAGTCGAAATAGCAGCGCGGCTGGGTGGCGTTCTGGCGAGCGGCCAGGGCCTTTTCGCTGACGCAAGTCACGCCCAGGCCGGCGGGGAGCATCAGGCCTTTCTGCGAGCCGGATACGCACACGTCCACTTTCCATTCGTCCATGCGGAAATCGATGCTGCCCAGGGCGCTCACGGAATCCACGAACAGAAGCGCTGGGTGATTGACGCTGTCCATCACCTTGCGGATGGCGGCAACATCGCTTGTCACTCCGGTGGCGGTTTCGTTCTGGCACACCAGCACGGCCTTGATCTTGTGCTGCTTGTCGGCTTCGAGGGCCGCCAGGTAACGGTCGGCCGGGGCGCCTTCGCCCCATTCCACTTCGATCACTTCCACGTCAAAGCCCAAGCGCTGGCACATGTCGATCCACAGGTGGCTGAACTGGCCAAAACGCGAAGCCAGCACTTTGTCGCCGGGGTTGAGGCAGTTGGTGAGGGCCGCTTCCCAGCAACCGGTACCGGAGGACGGGAAAAGGATCGGGGTCCCGGTTTCGGTCTTGAAAACTTTCTTCAGGCCGCGGATGACTTCGAGGGTCAGTTCGGGAAATTTGGGGGAACGGTGGTCTTCCATGGGGACCATCATGGCCCGCTGGATGCGGGCGGGCACGTTGGTGGGTCCGGGAACAAACAGAAAATTATGGCCAGCCATGTTGGGGTATCTCCTAAAGCTCTAGATTAAGAATTCGCTCACAGAACGCTCAGCCGTACACCGGGAACTTGCTGCACAGGGCGCTCACTTCTCCCACGACGCGCTGAATAGTGGCTTCGTCGTTGGGGGCTTCCAGCAGATCGGAAATCAGGTGCGCCACCTTTTGGGCTTCGGCGACACCAAATCCCCGGGTTGTCATGGCCGGTGCGCCGATGCGGATCCCCGAGGTCACGAATGGCTTTTCCGGATCATTCGGAATCGCATTCTTGTTGACAGTGATGTGGGCGCGGCCGAGGGCGGCTTCCGCATCCTTGCCAGTGATTTTCTTGGCGCGCAGGTCCATCAGGAACAGGTGGCTTTCAGTGCCGCCGGACACGATGCGCAGGCCGCGTTCGATGAAAGTGGTGGCCATGGCCTTGGCGTTGGCTTTCACTTTCTTCTGGTAGTCCTTGAATTCCGGCTTGAGCGCTTCGTTGAACGCGGTGGCCTTGGCGGCGATGACGTGCATCAGCGGACCACCCTGGATGCCGGGGAAAATCATGGAGTTGAGAGGTTTTTCGAACTCGGCCGAGGACAGGATGATGCCGCCGCGAGGACCGCGCAGGGTTTTGTGCGTGGTGGAGGTTACGAAATGGGCAATGCCGATCGGGCTGGGGTATTCGCCTACGGCGATCAGGCCGGCGTAATGGGCCATGTCCACCATCAGGTAGGCGCCCACGCTGTCGGCGATTTCACGGAAACGCTTCCAGTCGATGACCATGGAATAGGCGGATGCGCCAGCCACGATCATTTTGGGCTTGTGTTCGTGGGCCAGACGTTCCACTTCGGCATAGTCGATTTGTTCGGTATCGGGGTGCAGGCCGTAGGCCACCGACTTGTACAGCTTGCCACTGAAGTTGACGGTGGCGCCATGGGTGAGGTGACCGCCATGGGCGAGCGACATGCCCAGCACGGTGTCGCCCGGCTGCAGCATCGACATGTACACGGCCGCATTGGCCTGGGAACCGGAATGGGGCTGAACGTTGGCGTATTCAGCGCCGAAAAGCTTCTTTACGCGGTCAATGGCGAGCTGCTCGGCGATGTCCACGAATTCGCAGCCGCCGTAGTAACGCTTGCCAGGATAGCCTTCCGCATATTTGTTGGTCAGCACGGAACCTTGTGCCTGGAGCACGGCGGGGCTGGTATAGTTCTCGGATGCAATCAGCTCAATGTGGTCTTCCTGACGCCGATACTCTTTCTGGATGGCGCTCCACAGTTCGGGGTCGGTATCGGCAATGAGCTTTCTGGAATCAAACACAATAATCCTCCTGGATGTTGCGCCGCAGCGCTTGGCATTTCCTGAAGCGTTCAGGCTAATCCATGATTTTAGCCTTAAACTGGGCAATATTAAAATTAGTAAAGTGTTTTGATATCTATAAGTGATACTGTTCGCAATGCCCTGTTTCTATAACTACAATTCCGTTTTTGACCTCTTCATGGGACGGCTTTTTCGATGAATTTTGATGCTGATCAGGCGCTGTTGCGCGCCATGTTCGATGCGGCCGTGGCTGCCGCCGACCCTGCCCGCTGCCTGCCGCCCCATTTGCCGTCACCACCCAAGGGCCGTACGCTGGTCATCGGGGCAGGGAAAGCTGGTGGCGCCATGGCCAAGGCGCTGGAAGACCACTGGAAAGGTCCGCTGGAAGGACTGGTGGTGACCCGCTATGGCCACAAGATCCCAACCAGCCGCATCGAAGTGGTTGAAGCGGCTCACCCGGTGCCGGACGAGGCCGGGCAGAAGGCAGCAGCCCGCATCCTCGAAATGGTCCGGGGTCTGACAGCGGACGACCTGGTGATTTGCCTCATTTCTGGCGGCGGTTCTGCCTTGCTGTCAGCGCCTGCCCCGGGGCTTACCCTGGCAGACAAGCAGGCCGTGAACAAGGCACTGCTCAAAAGCGGTGCAACCATTGCCGAAATGAACTGCGTGCGCAAACACCTGTCCGCCATCAAGGGGGGGCGCCTGGCGGCGGCTTGCGCTCCGGCCCAGGTGGTCACGCTCCTGATTTCCGATGTTCCGGGCGACGATCCTTCCGTGATCGCCTCGGGGCCTACCGTGGCCGATCCCACCACCTGTGCCGACGCGCTGGCCATTCTCGACAAGTATGGCCTCAAGGAGCCGGCGGCCGCTTACGACTACATCCGCCGCGCCCATGACGAAACCCCCAAGCCGGGAGATCCCCGCCTGGCGCGCGCGTCCACCCGCATGATCGCCACGCCTCAGGTTTCGCTGGAGGCAGCGGCGGCTGTGGCGCAGGCTGCCGGAGTGACGCCCCTTATCCTGGGGGACAGTCTGGAAGGTGAGGCGCGTGACGTGGCGCTGGTGCATGCCGGCATTGCCAAGCAGATCGTCCGTCACGGACAGCCGGCAGCCGCCCCCTGCGTGCTGCTGTCCGGTGGGGAAACCACCGTGACCGTGCGCGGCAACGGCCGCGGCGGGCGCAACGTGGAGTTTCTGCTGGCACTGGCGGTGGCCCTGGAGGGCCATCCGCGCGTTCATGCCGTGGCTTGCGACACCGACGGGGTGGATGGTACCGAAGACAATGCCGGTGCCACCCTGGCTCCGGACACCCTGGCGCGGGCTGAGGCAAAAGGCTTGCGCGCCAAGGACTTCCTGGCCAATAACGATGGATACACTTTCTTCTCAAAACTAGAAAGCTTGATCTATACCGGCCCGACCCTCACAAATGTGAACGACTTCCGGGCCATTCTGATAAGGTGATTGCCGGGTTTTGAACCACCCCGTATGTGGTCAAAAATTGATACAAATCAAGACTTACAGGAGAAGGTTGTCATGGCATCGGATATCGAAATTGCCCAGGCGGCAAAAATGGAGCGCATCACCCAGGTGGCCAAGGAAAAACTGGGCATCGGTGACGAGCACCTGGAGCCTTATGGGCATTTCAAAGCAAAGATTTCCCTGGATTACCTCAACAGCCTCAAGGATCGTCCCGACGGCAAGTTGATCCTGGTGACGGCCATCAGCCCCACGCCTGCTGGCGAAGGGAAGACCACCACCACTGTGGGCCTGGGCGATGCCCTTAACCGCATCGGCAAGAAAACCATGATCTGCCTGCGTGAACCTTCTCTGGGACCGGTGTTCGGGGTCAAGGGCGGGGCAGCGGGCGGTGGCTACGCCCAGATCGTTCCCATGGAAGACATCAACCTGCATTTCACGGGTGACTTCCATGCCATCGCAGCCGCCAACAACCTGCTGGCAGCCCTGATCGACAACCACATCAACCACGGCAACGAGCTGCGCATCGATCCGCGCCTCATCCAGTGGAAGCGTGTGGTGGACATGAACGACCGTGCCCTGCGCAAGATCGTGGTGGGCTTGGGCGGCACTGCCAACGGGTTCGTGCGTGAAGACGGATACGACATCGTGGTGGCTTCCGAAGTGATGGCCATCCTCTGTCTGTCCAGTTCGCTCATGGATCTGAAAGAGCGTCTGGGGCGCATCGTCATCGGGTACACCCAGGGCGACCGCAAGCCGATTTATGCTTCCGATCTCAAGGCCCATGGTGCCATGGCTACCCTGCTCAAGGATGCCATCAAGCCCAACCTGGTCCAGACCCTGGAAAACAACCCCGCCATCATTCACGGCGGCCCCTTCGCCAACATCGCTCACGGTTGCAACTCCGTGATCGCCACCAAGGCCGGTCTGAAACTTGCCGACTACGTGGTGACTGAAGCCGGTTTTGGTGCGGACCTGGGCGCCGAGAAGTTCATCGACATCAAGAGCCGCATGGCGGGACTCAATCCGTCGGCCGTGGTGCTGGTGGCGACCATCCGTGCACTCAAGTTCCACGGTGGCGTGAAGAAGGAAGAGCTGAACAAGGAAAATCTGGCTGCGCTTGAAAAAGGCATGATCAACATCGAGCGCCACCTGGAGAACATCCGCGACAACTACAACCTGCCGTGTGTTGTTTCCGTCAACCATTTCACGTTCGATACCCAGGCTGAAATCGACATGCTCAAGAACCGCATCGAAGCCCTGGGCGGCAAGTTCGTGCTGGCCCGTCACTGGGCTGAAGGCGGTAAGGGTGCAGAGGACGTGGCTCGCACCGTGGTGGATCTGGTTGAAAAGTCCACACAGAAGCACACCTATGTCTACCCGGACAACGTGACCCTGCAGGAAAAGATCACGGCCATCGCAACCAAGATCTATCGTGCCGGCCAGGTGACGTTCAGCGACAATGCCCGCAAGCAGCTGGATGAGTGGAACAAGGATTACGGCCACTTCCCGGTTTGCATGGCAAAAACCCAGATGTCCTTCACCGCTGATCCCAATGCGAAGGGAGCGCCCGTGGGCCACACGCTCAACGTGCGCGAAGTGCGACTGGCCAACGGTGCAGGTTTCGTGGTTGCCATCTGTGGCGACATGATGACCATGCCGGGCCTGCCCAAGGTGCCGTCCTCCGAGAAGGTGGATATCGACGCCAACGGTAATATCGTCGGGTTGTTCTAAACCGATGCGGGCCCGCTTGCAGCAAGACTGACGTGAGCGAGGCCCGCCCCTCTTCCCTGCCGCCGTCCGCAGGTCCCAAGACCCTTGCGGATTGGCTGGCACATACCGAACGTTTGCACGCGCTCACCATCGACATGGGGTTGGCGCGGGTGTCCCGGGTGCGGGACATCATGGGCATGCAGCCCGAATTCCCTCTCATCATCGTGGCCGGAACCAATGGCAAAGGGTCCACCTGTGCCGTGCTGGCCGCTTGCCTGGATGCCGCTGGCTATCGTACGGGCGTTTATACCTCGCCCCATCTCGTGCGCTATAACGAACGGGTGCGCATCAGCGGCGAGTGCGCAAGCGACCGGGCCCTGTGCGAAGCTTTTTCCCAGGTAGAGGCCGCGCGCGGCGAAGAGCCGTTGACGCCGTTCGAGTTCGGTACACTCGCCGCCATGCAGGTGTTCATCAACGAAGGCGTGGACGTGGCTGTACTGGAAGTGGGATTGGGCGGGCGCCTGGATGCAGTGAACATTTTTGAGCCAGCCTGTTCCGTGGTCACCAGCATAGCGCTGGATCATGAAGCCTGGCTCGGGAACACCCGGGAAGCCATCGGCTTTGAGAAGGCGGGCGTGTTTCGCGCGAACAAGCCTGCCATCTGTGCCGAGCCAGAGCCTCCTGAATCCATAGCCCGGGTGGCTGCCGAGAAGGGAGCCCGGCTGCTACAAATTGGTCGCGATTTTTTTGAGGAACGCACCGGTGATCGCTGGAGCTTTACTCTGGGCGAGCTGAGCTGGACCGACTTGCCGCCCCTCAAGCTGCTGGGAGAGTTCCAGTACCGCAATGCGGCGGCGGCACTGGCGGTGCTGGCAAGCATTGAAAACCTCTTGCCCGTGACTCAGGAGGCGCTGCGGCAAGGACTCAGGACTGCCGCAGTGGCTGGACGTTTTCAGCAGGCGGCGCTTTATCCCCTCGTGATCCTGGACGTGGCGCACAATCCCCATGCGGCCGCCGAACTGGCACGCAACCTGCGCGCGCAACCTTGTGGCGGAAAGACCTGGGCCGTATTCGGCATGTTGCATGACAAGGACATTCCGGGCGTGATCGATTTGCTGGACCCACTGGTGGACATCTGGTGCGTGGCCGGCATTACAGACAAGCGGGGGGCTTCCCTTGATGAGCTGCGCGCATTCCTTTCTGGCGTGGAGGGATCCGTGCGGGGCTATGGTTCGCTGCAGGATGCATTTCGTGCGGCACGCGCAGATGCCCATCCGGAAGACCGGGTCGTCGTCTTCGGTTCTTTCGTGACAGTGGGCTCTGTTATGGAAGTGCTTGAAGCGGCACGCTGATCAGGGAGTGATCAGGCGGCCAGCACCGATTTGCGAATGCACTTGTCCAGTGCATTGAAATATTCGTTGGCCAGTGTGGACGGCTTGAGGAACTTGTAGCGGTTGTCCTGGCCGGGCACGATTTCAATGAAACCCCGGGTGCGCAATTCTTTAAGGCGACCATGCAACGTGGCAGGTGATGCCAAGTGGGTCATTTCAAGCACATTGCTGACCGTGAGCATCTCTTCGTTCTGGCGACTGGACCCGATGGCCATCAGGATTTCAATCTGAACGGGGTCCAGTCCACTGAAAGCGGGCTGAGCTTCCACCGCTTCAGCCAGTTTGTGATATCGGAACAGTGCGTTCATATACGATTCCAGAAAGTCTGAAACCGAATTTTAAGCCAGATGCTTCATGCAGTGGCAGGAAGTATAACTTTATTAATTTATACCAACGATAGACTAACCTTGATGGTCTTCAAAGTTTGGGCTGGCAGCTGTGATAAGCTGTTCACTGAAACGCGTTTTTTCATGAAGCGTGTCCCATTCCATGGCCAGGCCATCGAGAAAAAAAGCCACTCATCAAACCCGATCCCTCGCTCCGGATCAGTTGTACCAGGCTTGCGATCCGGCGCTGTTGCCTTTCAAAACCACAGCCGAACTGACTGACCTGTCTGAAACCATTGGGCAGATGCGTGCCGTTGACGCCCTGCGCTTCGGTGTGTCGGTGCCTCACCCCGGCTACAACATTTTCATCCTGGGGCCAGCTGGTTCCGGGCGTTATTCCCTTGCGCTCAAGGAATTGAAGGATGTGGCTGCGCGTGAGCCCGCTGCGCTTGACTGGTGCTATGTCAATAATTTCGAGCAGCCACACAGGCCAGAAGCCATCAGCCTGCCTACGGGGCGCGGAGACCAGTTCCAGCGCCACATGCGCCAGTTTGTGGAAGAGCTGGGCAGTGTGGTGCCGGCGGCCTTTGACAGTCCCGAGTATCACAGTCGCGTGGAAGCAATCAACGAGGAATTCAAGCAGCGCCAGGAGCAGGCCCTGGAAACCTTTGGCAAGACCGCCCAGGATCAGGGCATTGCCCTGATCCAGACGCCCACGGGATTTGCTCTGGCGCCCCTGAGGGACGGCACGGTCATTACCCCTGAAGACTTCGAACACTTGCCGGCTGAAGAACAGCATCGAGTGAATGAGCTGATCCGGCGATTTGACGAAGAGCTGCACCAGGTGGTGCACCAGTTTCCCCGCTGGCGGCGCGAGCACCAGACGCGGTTGCGCGAGTTCAATCGCGAAACCATAGGCATGGCGGTGGGTCATCTGATCGATGAACTGCGCCAGCACTATGCCGATTTGCCCAAGGTCAGGGCCTTTCTTGATGCCACCCTGGCGGACATCATCGAAAAAGCCGGGGAATTGCGAGAGCCAGGCACCGCCGAGGCGCTCACGGGCGTGGCCACACTGAGCCCGCTGCAGCGCTACCAAGTCAACCTGCTGGTGGATTCGGTGAGTGAAGCCGGCGCCCCTGTCGTCTTCGAAAACCATCCCACCTACCAAAACCTGATCGGTCGCATCGAACATATCGCCCACATGGGCACACTGGTCACCAACTTCAGCCTGATCAAACCCGGAGCGCTGCATCGTGCCAACGGGGGCTACCTGATCCTCGATGCAGGAAAGCTCCTGGTACAACCGTATGCCTGGGAAGGCTTGAAACGTGCCCTGCAGTCCCATGAAATCCGCATTGAGTCCCTGGGGGAAATCTTCGGGTTTGCCAATACCCTTTCCCTGCAGCCCCAACCCATTCCGCTTCAGGTGAAGCTGGTGCTTTTTGGCGAGCGCTTGTTCTACTACCTGCTGTGTCAGCTCGATCCCGATTTCACCGACCTGTTCAAGGTGGCGGCAGATTTTGAGGAAGACATGGCGCGTAATCCGGAAAACACGCAGCTCTATGCCCGCCTCGTTGCCACCATGGTGAGGCATCAGGGGCTGCGACCATTCGATGCGCCGGCTGTGGGGCGACTGATCGAGCACGCCTCACGCCTGGTCGGCGACTCCGGAAAGCTGCTGACTCATGCACGCAGCCTCAACGATCTGCTGGTGGAGGCTGACCATTTTGCCCGGGCGGCGCAGCGTGGGGCAGTGGGGCGGGACGATGTGCAGCAGGCCATTGATGCGCAAATCCATCGGGCTGACCGATTGCGCCAAAAGCATCTGGACCGGATCCTCGATGGCACGCTACTGATCGAGACATCAGGAAGCCTGGTCGGTCAGGTCAACGGCCTGGCCATTGTGAGCCTGGGGGACTACCAGTTTGGGCATCCCGTGCGCATCACAGCCACCACCCGGTTGGGTGAAGGCAGTGTGGTCGACATCGAACGTGAAGTGGAATTGGGTGGTGCCATTCATTCCAAGGGCGTGCTGATTCTCTCGTCTTTCCTTGCGGCACGTTACTCTTACAGCACTCCCCTTTCACTCAATGCGAGCCTGGTGTTCGAGCAGTCTTACGGCGGGGTTGAGGGAGACAGTGCGTCGATGGCCGAACTTTGTGCCCTGCTGTCGGCCCTGTCTGGCCTGCCTGTAAACCAGGGTTTCGCCATCACGGGTTCCGTCAACCAGATCGGCCAGGCCCAGGCCATCGGCGCCGTGAACGAAAAAATCGAAGGTTTCTTCGACGTGTGTTGCGCGCGCGGCCTCACTGGGAAGCAGGGAGTGCTGGTACCTGCTTCGAATGTGCGCCACTTGATGTTGCGACAGGATGTGCGTGATGCCGTGGCCGCAGGCCAGTTCCATGTTCACGCGGTGAATGACGTGGACGAAGCGATCGAACTGCTGACCGGGATCCCGGCAGGCAAACCGGATCCCCTTGGGGTCGTGCCTGAAGGATCGGTTAATTATCTGGTGGCAGCACAACTGATGCAGCTTTCGCTGTTGCGCAAGGCTTATGGAACGCCGGCAAGGGAAACCCGCAGAACACGCCGCAGCGTGGCAGGAAAGCGGGGAGGGGCCAAACGCTGAATCGATGGAAACATTTTGCCCATGAAGCGGACATCGGGGTGCGGGGTTGGGGTGGCGCGCAAGGTGGCGAAGCTTGTTCCCCTCATCTGCGTCAACGGCTGACCTTCAGCATGTCGCGCAAGGCGCCAATGGGTCGGGTGTTGAGCACGTGACGCTTTTCCAGCCAGCCGCGACGTGCCTGGCCGACGCCGCAGTCCAGGTTGGCCAAATCGAAAGTACTGTGGGCGTCAGAATTGATGCTGACAAGCACGCCAGCATCCCGTGCCATCCGACAGTGCAGGTCGTTCAGGTCGAGCCGCTGCGGCTGGCTGTTGAGCTCAAGAAAACAGCCGCGTTCGGCCGCCTTGCGAATGACGCGTTCCATGTCCACATCGTATGGGGCGCGCTCGCCCAGCAACCTGCCGCTGGGATGTCCCAGAAGTGTGACATGCGGGTGATCCAGGGCGCGTAACAGTCGTTCGGTCTGGTGTGTCCTGGGCAGGTCAAAATGGCTGTGAACCGAAGCGATCACCACGTCCAGCCGTGCCAGTACGGCATCGGAAAGCGCCAGGCTCCCATCCTCCAGAATATCGACTTCCACGCCTTTGAGTAGGGTAAATCCGGAAAACGTGTCATTCAGTCGGTCAATCATTTCTCCCTGCGCTTGCAGGCGGGCAGCGTCCAGCCCATGAGTGACTCCCAGGTAGGCGGAATGGTCAGTGATGGCAAGGTAGGAGAGCCCCAGTTCCTGAGCAGCCTTGGCCATGGCTTCAAGCGTATCGTGCCCGTCGGAATCACGGGTGTGCGCATGCAGATCGCCTCGCAGGTCGGTCCGGACCACAAGCTGGGGCAGATGGCCGGATTGGGCTTGTTCGATTTCCCCGCGGTTTTCGCGCAGTTCGGCCGGGATGTAGGGCAGCCCCAGCGACTCGTATACCGATGCTTCCGTGGTGCCCGCGAGTCGTGTCTGGCCCTGGAATACGCCATACTCGTTGATTTTCAGGCCTTGCTTGTGTCCCAGGCGTCGCAGTGCGATGTTGTGAGCCTTGGAACCGGTGAAGTAAAGCAAGGCTGCCCCGTAACATGCGGGGTCCACTACACGCAGGTCCACCTGCAGGCCGCTTTTGAGCAGGACGCTCCCTCGTGTGTCGCCAGCGGAAAGCACATCTGAAACTTCGTCGTATGCCGTGAAGCGTTGCATGACCTCAGTAGCGTTGCTGGCCGATGCCAGGAGATCGATATCCCCAACGGTTTCGCACTGACGACGGAAACTCCCGGCCACCGTGACCTGTTTCACCCCGGGGATGGTGGCCAGGACCGAACGCAGCGACTCGGCGTACTGTGCGGCCACGGAGCGCAGTATGCGGCGCTTCTGGTTGGCTTGTGAGAGAACGGCTTCCAGAATGCTGCGTTCCGTTTTTTCACCAAAACCATGAAGCTGGCGGATACGACCGGCAGCCGCTGCATGAACGAGTTGCTCCACTGTCTGGACGCCCAGGTCATGCCAAAGTGACTTCACGCGTTTAGGACCCAGCCCGGGAATGTGAAGCAGTTCTGTGACTGCTGGTGGGAGTTCCTTACGCAATCGATCCAGCAGGCCGCAGTGTCCGGTATCCACAAGTTCGCGTGCTTTTCCTGCGAGATCAGCACCAATGCCGGGCAGGCGTGTCAGGTCCTCTCCGGCAGCAAGCAGTTCCCGGGCTTCGCGTGACAATTCGGAAAACGTTCGGGCTGCATTGCGGTAGGCCCGGATGCGGAAGGGGTTGGCACCCTGGATTTCCAGCAGATCGGCAATGCTTTCAAAGGCGGCAGTAATGTCGGCATTGTGCACAGGCATGGCTTCCGCCTTCGTCGCTACCGTCTTGCCTGAAACTTAAGAAAGGAAACGTGTCCCGCAGTCTGGTCATGGTCCATACCGGGGGCGGATTTGGTGGGAGCCTTGCAAATCAATCCCGAAACTTTGAGGTGCTGGAAAAGGTTTGTGGACATGACAGCTGCCTTGCAAAGGAAAAATTTTTTCTGCAATTTCCAAGTGCGGCCTGTTCAATCTTCAAGTATAGCAACTGTCCGAACTCTGCAATGGGCTGCTTATCGGAGTATCGTTTTTTCAGGAGGTGGGATGATCATGCGTATTGGTGTTCCCAAGGAAATCAAGGTTCACGAGTACCGGGTGGGCATGACTCCGGATGCCGTGCGAGAGGCGGTGATGCACGGCCATGAGGTGCTTGTGGAATCAGAGGCCGGGGCGGGGATTGGTTGCGACGACGCCGAGTACCGAAATGCGGGGGCGCATATCGTACCGGATGCTGAAACCATTTATGGTTCCGCTGAACTGGTCGTGAAAGTGAAGGAGCCGCAGCCAGGGGAATGTGCCATGTTGCGCCAGGACCAGGTGCTGTTCACCTATCTGCATCTGGCCCCAGATCCCAGGCAGACTGAACTGCTTCAGGCTTCAGGCGTTACGGCCATCGCCTATGAAACAGTGACCGATGCAGAAGGTGGATTGCCACTTCTTGCTCCCATGAGTGAAGTGGCCGGGCGCATGTCGATCCAGGTGGGAGCAACCTATTTGCAGAAACCCTGGGGGCGGCGCGGAATTTTGCTGTCGGGTGTTCCGGGTGCGCCCGCTGCGCGCGTGGTGGTGCTGGGTGCGGGAACTGCCGGCGCCCAGGCTGCCCGCACAGCAACCGGTCTGGGCGCGCAGGTGACCGTCTTTGACCGTTCACTTTCGAAATTGCGAAGACTGGATGAACTTTACGGCAGCCGGCTCAGTACGGTGTATTCCACAACCGACGCCATTGAGAAGGCCGTGGCGCGGGCAGATCTGGTCATTGGTGCCGTCCTCATTCCCGGGGCCACCACGCCGAAACTGGTGAGGCAGAAGCAGCTGGCATCCATGCAGCCCGGTGCCGTGCTGGTGGATATCGCCATTGATCAGGGGGGCTGTTTCGAAACATCACATCCAACCACGCATCAGGAACCGGTTTTTGAATTGGGCGGCATCATTCATTACGCGGTGGCAAACATGCCGGGGGCGGTGCCGCGCACATCGGCTTTTGCCCTTAATCATGCCACGCTGCCGTTCGTGCTGGCTCTGGCGGATAAGGGATGGCGTCAAGCTTGTCGTGAAGACCCAAATCTTTTCGCAGGTCTCAACGTCCACCAGGGGAATATCACCTGTCGTGCCGTGGCAGAATCGCTGGGCAAGCCTTACGTCCCCACATCCCCCTGAAGCCCGGAAACTCAAATTGCGAACGAGCATGCCGGCAGGCCTGAAGCATGAAAATAGGGTGGTCTTGAGTGCCTAAGGTTATTGGGCCGGAATGACATTACCGGCTGCGTCGCGCCATCGTCAGGCCGATTCCTGTGAAAATCAGGGCAATGCCGACGAAGTGGTAGGCATGGGGCGCTTCGGACAGGAACACGGCTGCCAGTAGTGTGCCAAAAACCGGCATGAGATGAATGAACAGACTGGCCTTGCTGGCGCCTATGGCTGCTACTCCCCGGTTGTAGAACACATAGCTGATGAATCCGGGAAATATGCCCACGTAGGCGATGGCGGTCATGGAAGCGGGGGTGATGACGGCATGGCGCCCCTGTGCCATTTCCCACACGGTGGCAGGGGCCAGGGCAACGAGCCCTATCAGGATCATGGCGGCCAGCATCAGCATCGGGTGCACGCCTGCAGGCCTCCAGCCGAGTGCAATGGTGTAGAAGGCCCAATCCAGAACGGCAAGTAGCAGCCACAGATCCCCCAGGTTGAGGTGCAGCCCTGCAAGTCTGGCAAGGCTCCCCTGGCCAACAATGGTCAAGACTCCTGTCAACGAAATCAGGACACCAAAGCTTTCCAGCCGGGTCAGGCGTTTTCCGAAGAATGCCCAGGAAAGGGAAATGGTGGCGATGGGAATAAAGGAATTGAGAAGGGCGGCATTGGTTGCCGTCGTGTATTGAAGGCCCATGTAGGCCAGTGTGTTGTAGCCCCCAATGCCCAGCAGTCCCAGGATCAGGAGCGTGCGCCAGCCCTGGCGTAATTGCGGCCATTGCGACTTCAGGTGGGGGAGCGCCAGGGGAAAGATGAACAAGGCGGCGATGGTCCAGCGTCCAAAGGCGAAAGCGAATGGCGGGACTTCCGCGCTGAATGCCCGGCCAACCACCATGTTGCTGGACCAGAAGAGCGCTGTGAGTGTCAGGATGAGATAAGGGTTGGCAAAGCGTTCGAACATAAGGAGAGGCATTATAGCCACAGAACGCCAAGGTGATGCTGATCCCGCACGAGTGCGGAAAAGATGGTGCAAAAAAACGGCAGGGCTGTGCGGGACAGTCCTGCCGTTGATTGTGCCATTCATGCAGGCGCTGCAAAGGCGTCAGGCGGCTTGGGGCCTCTGGTGGGCTGTCTGGTTTGATTCAAGCTTGCTGTTGACGAGAGAGACCACTGCGTCCAGTTCTGGAAGCTGCAGCCCCTTCGATTTGGCGATGGCCTGGACCAGGAGGTCGACCCGCTCGATGTGTGTGGCGCCTCCAAACAATGCTCGCGCCACTGAAGACGGGCTGGCCAGATTGTTGGCCGCAGCCGCATATTTTTCGAAGGGCACGAGGTCTTCGGGAGCGGCGCCCAAAGATTCGCACAGGGCGCTGACCCAGTTATAAATGGTACGGGACAGTGCCAGGTCGGAATGCACGGCTTCCTTGATCGGGCGCATGCCACTGGGCGTTATGCACCGGTAATTTCCCGCGATGAGCATGCTCCACTTGGCCATGGGCACAAAAATGGATTCGTGCACCTTGAGCTTCACAGGCAGTTCCACCATCTGACCATTCAAAGGCCAACGGACCGCTTCGATGTCGGCAGCCAGACGGCGCAGCAGAAGGGTGTGGGCATCCCGTCCGAAGGCAGCTGCCTTGAAATTTGTGGGAAGGCGAACCTGCAGAACATTCAGGCCTTCGTCAGCTGGCCGGAAGGCCTGAGGATCAGGGCTGCAAAGTGTCATCAGATCGGGGTCGAAGCCTTCCCAAACGCTGGCGTCCGTATAACAACCGGCCAAATCGGAAGTACTCAGGCCCGGAATCCGGGACAGATAAGGCAGGGGAGGCATGTTCATGATCGATACCGTGGGCAGTCGGCTGGAAGCCACCAGTCTGAGCAAATCCCTTACTTCAGGGGCGCGGTATTGGGGTTCCTGCATGGCCAGAACCACCAGATCAAATTCAGTCAAATTGACTTTGGATGGCACCGAAGCGCTGATCTTTCCTGGCAGCTGTTTGGAGCGGATTTCCACCAGCCCTTCGTGTCCCTTCACGGGCAGGCGGACGATGGTTCCTTCCTTGTTGATCAGGGCCGCTTCTTCGGGCAGGCAGACCATTTGGGCCACGTGCCCTGCCAATGCCAGCTTGGTTGCAAAAAGGGAACCGTACGAAGCGCCCAGAATCAGGACATGTACGGGGTGATCGTGTTCGAGGCTCATGCTGAAATCTCCAGAGCATAGCCCGTGTTGAATCGGAAGCAGGTAAGCAACCATTCAACGACGGTTGCCGCTCCCTCTGTCCTTGATACCTGAGAGATTCGTGCCCAGCGCCCGCTGGCCACTTGCTCCTTCGGTGCATCGCGTTGCGATGGCTCTCCAGACGGCGTAATGGAGTGCAGTATCTTCCGTGGGGAAACCTGAGCGTTTATGGGAGTTTGCGCCTTCGGTGGAGGAATTCACATTCCTCACTCTCCTGCACGTAAAAATTATAACCTTTATTGCATCTTGAAGACAAGCCAAATCCGCAGCATTCAGTAAAATGTACCGATGGGACAATCTGCCGTACCACATTCAGATGACTGGGCATTTATCTCTTAAATACCGCAGGGAGCGGGTGTGACGCCAACAGCCATACAACTGGTGGGCGCGATTCTATTCGCTTTCGCCATATTGCATACCTTTGCCACCAAATTCTTCGAACACCTGGCGCACACCCGGCCGGCTCATGCGGGCCTCTGGCATTTGCTCGGCGAGGTTGAAGCAGTATTTGGTTTCTGGGCACTGATACTGATCGTCGCCCTATTTGCCATCAATGGAGAGAAGGCGGCAGTCAGCTACATGGACTCGCGAAACTTCACGGAACCCATGTTCGTATTTGCCATCATGGTCATCGCAGGAACAAGGCCCGTCCTGCAAACCGTCCTGGCTGGGGTGAATCTGGTGGCTCGGCTGACTCCCTTGCAGGGCAGCCTGGGTATCTACCTTGCAGTTTTGGGTGTCGTTCCTTTATTGGGTTCCTTCATCACCGAACCTGCGGCCATGACCTTGGCGGCATTGATTCTCGGAGACCGCATTTTCTCCGTCGGGATTTCATCGCGTCTGAAGTACGTGACATTGGGAGTGTTGTTCGTGAATGTTTCCATAGGGGGTACCCTGACCGCTTATGCCGCTCCTCCGGTCCTGATGGTGGCCGGAAAATGGGGGTGGGATGGTAACTTCATGATGGCCGCCTACGGCTGGAAATCAATGATTGCGGTGCTGGGAAATGCGCTGGTGGCTGCCTTTGCGTTTCGTAAGGAATTGGGCCAGGTGCCGAAAATGGCTGTTCCCATGGCCGCTGTTCCGTGGCCTTTGGCTTTGGTCCACTTGGCATTTCTTGTCGGTGTGGTCGTATTTGCGCACCATCCCGCCATCTTCATGGGGCTGCTTTTGTTCTTTCTGGGCGTGGCCTATGCATACCCCCAGTATCAAGACCGGCTGATCCTGCGCGAAGGATTGCTGGTTTCCCTGTTCCTGGCAGGGCTGGTGGTATTGGGAGGGCAGCAGCAATGGTGGCTGCAACCCGTGTTGATGAGCATGGGCAACGATCAGGTGTTCATCGGGGCCACCGTTTTGACGGCTTTTACGGACAACGCCGCGTTGACCTATCTGGGTTCCCTGGTTGAGGGTCTGTCTGACAGCTTCAAATATGCCCTGGTTGCAGGCGCGGTGACCGGCGGCGGGTTGACGGTAATTGCCAATGCCCCGAACCCCGCTGGTCTGTCCATATTGAGAAGACACTTCGAAGACGAAACCGTATCTCCATTGGGTTTGTTGATGGCCGCCTTGCCCCCAACCGTCGTTGCGGCACTGGTATTCTGGGTGCTTTGAGGGGTGGGCAGAGCGGAATCAGCAGGATTTTCCCGGCAAGTCCAGAACGGATTCTGATGAGTTGGATAATCGGGTTCCCGGCGGGGTTTTCACAATCAGACGCAAAGTTGCGTGATCAAGGTGCCCGATGCATGGTGGGGTATGTATGGCTTTGCGGAACAGTGACAAGGCCCCGGATCTCCTTTCCAAAACGGAAACCCGGGGCCATGCCAAAGCCGAGGCTACCTCAATGACTGCAGGTAGGCCGCCACTTGATGTTTTTCAAGATCAGACAAGTTATGGGAAATTGCGTCCATGGCCACGCCATGGGGTCTTTCCAGCGCTTCAGAATGCGTTTCCCGGCCTGCATCCGTATTGAACACCATCAGTTGTTTGTACAGATAATCGGCATGCTGGCCAGCCAGACGTGGAATGGGGCCATTTCCTTCTGCTGATGGGCCATGGCAGGTTGCACAGGCCGGAACTCCTTGAGCAGCCCTCCCTTCTGAAAAGATCTTTTGGCCCGAAGCCACCAAGGCAGGGTCATTCTGGTTGAGGTTCGGATGCGGTTTCTGCTGCGCATAAAACTCGGCCAGCTGCTTCATCTGGGCAGTGGTCAGTTGGGAAGCAAGCCCCCACATCATGTCTTTCGCTGCAGGGTCAGTCCGACTGTGATCGTGGAACTCCTGAAGCTCGGTTTCCAGGTAAACCGCCTGTTGCCCTGCAAGGTTTGGGTAGCTCGGATTGATGGAAGTCCCGTTGTCCTGGCCAACGGCACCGCCATGGCATGAGGCGCATACCTGCTGTGCCAGGGTGGAACCGGACACCCGGGGATTGGCCAGATTCCGGCTTCGTTCGATGTTGGAGCAGGCCGCCACAGAAAGGGCCAGGGCGGTCAAGGCAAATGCTTTTGAAATGGTTTTCATGTGCGTTTCCCCACTCAGTAGATGAAGCTGGCGTACAGCATGGACGTATTGAAGTCATGCGGGCTCAGAGTCTGCCCCGGAATGGTTCCGGTTTCGCCTGCCATTTGGGTATAGAAAATGTACTGGTAGCCCAGGCGAACGTTTTGCCATGGGGTCCAGAAAATTTCTGGGGTCCAGGACTTCCAGTCAGGGCTTCCAGAGGCCGTGTTGGTGGAGTAGAGGGTGGCATCGTTGCTGCCTGAGGCGGCTCGGTAGACGAGCATGGCCCCGTATTTGGCCCGATAGACGTAGGAAACATCGAGATAGGTTTCGTTCAGGATGTTGCTTGCGTTCGAGACGGTGCTGCCCACCTGGTCCGCGGCATAGCTGGCGTTCTCATGAAGGTAGCGGACATGGGCGGAGAAATAATGCGGTGCCAGGTTGTACTGGTACTGGCCGTCAATCCCGGTATCCCTGAATGTGTTGACCGTACCGCCCCAGTCCGAGACCCCTCCGGAAGCAGCTGTGGGGTTATGGGCATAGGAAATCATGCCGTGCAGGCCGATTTCAAAGCTGTGCGGTCCAATATCCTTGGTATAAGCCAGCCGATAGTAGGGTGACGGATCGATCAAGGTGGCCCCTGAATCTCCGGCAGTGAAGTAGGTTGTGGTCGGTCCGTGGGTCACTGATTTGTATGCGCCGACTTCCCCGTACCAGGTGTTGTTCTTGTACAGGTAGGCCCCGGCACCCATGGCATCTCCCGGAGCGTAATTGTCCAGGAACGGGGTCTGAACCGGAGCAGTTCCGCCGTTGAAGAACCCCATGAAGTTGCCGGACCAGTTGGCGGTGCTGTTCCATACATCCGAAACCGTGGGATGGTTGTTGATATAGAACCCGTAGATCAGGTCGCTGTCCGGCTTGACCAGATGGTCGGCATAACGGAGTTCGGAGTTGTCGATGGCCGAGTTGAATCCGCCGCCAGCATTGGCGCCCGTCCACTGCAGGAAGGCGCCGATGTTGTCCGTGATTTTTCCACCGGCAAACAGGCTGACGGCCTGCACGTTGAGGGATGAAGTGGGCGCTGCGCCACTTCCGTTGGGGACGTTCGTGTAGAACTGCTTGGCACCTTGCAGCCAAATGCTAACGGGAGGGGCATCTTTCTGCACTTCCAGGTCGTTCAGATTGGGACGGTTGCCCAGGGTGTAGCCGGTCAGCTTGAAAAAGCGACCGTATGTCGTGAGTTGTGGATACATGCCGCCCAAGTGGCAGGAAACGCATGCCTGACCTGTTTGTCGGGCATAGAGCGGAACGGCATGTGAAGTTGGGAGATAGGCAAGCGACAAGGCTCCCGCCATGAATAGCAGCGCATGTTTTCCTCGAGTCATCTGTTTCAACTCCTTTTAAAGTGAATGTCTGAAAAAACCATGTAAAAGATATGGAAATTTCGTTTGAGGCTGGTTTGTAAAGAAATCCACTTGGCAATCTAACGAGAGGGAACTGTCTGCGTTTTGATTGAAATCAATCCGCTTTGGATGGCCTTCAATATTGATTTGTCTGTTGCATAATTGGGACAGACGTTGGGCAGTGCCTCCGGGCACTTTTGAATTGATTCAATTCTTGAAGTGATTTCGGGGTCGTGACGGAGACGGCTCCGGATATGACAAAAATTCTGCTGCGAGGTGAGTGAATGAGCCGCTTTGAGACAAAAGTTACAATTCGGGAAACCCATATCGACTTTTTCGGACACATGAACAATGCCACTTACATGGAGCTATTCGAGGAAGCGCGCTGGGACCTTATCACCCGGAACGGGTATGGCATTCCCCAGATCCTTGAATATAAGAAAGGCCCAGTCGTTCTGGACTGTCATATCCGATTTTTGAAGGAGTTGATGGCGCGCGATGAAATCATCATCACGGTGGAACATGATCTCACCCCCACCAAGCCCAATCAGAAAGTGTTCAAGCTGCGCCAGCAGATGATCAATGCCAAGGGAGAAATTGCCTGCGAAGCGGTGTATACGTATGGCCTGTTCGACATGCAGGCGCGTCGCCTGGTGGAGCCGACTCCGGAATGGAGGAAGGCGGTCGGGGAGTAGCGATCCGGGATTCGTCGCCACTGTGGAATATCCACGTTTCCTGTGTGACGAGATGCTGGGCCGTCTTTGCCATTACCTGAGGGCGGCTGGCTATGACGCCTTACTGGCAGAACGGGGCAAGCGGGATGCGTTGCTATTGCAGCAGAGCTGCTGCGAAGGACGGCAATTCCTGACCCAGGATTCACAGATTGTGGAAGGGTATACTGGCGCGGCTCTCACTATCGGCACATGCGGACCCGGTTATGCGCCTGGCAGGAAGATCTCAAGATTTCCTGAATAGTTGGTCGAGAGGGTTTTGTCCGGAAGAGGGTTTGGAACTTACCCGTCGCGAGGTGTACTCCTCTTCGATCTGGTCACGATAGAAGCTCCAGGCGGAGGAAGCGTGGCGAAAGCGCCGCCACAGTTCTTCACCAACGCCGCTGTATTCAAGCGTTACGCCGTTTTCCAGATCCACCTGAAGCGTGCGCAAACGACTGTCGTAGCCGATGGCACGAAGGTTCCCGGAATGCACAGTGACCTTTTCCATCGATTTCTCCTTCCTGCTCTATTGCTGGCAAGAGTGAGGTTCAGACGATAGAATGGGTTACAGATTAACACGGATCAACGTCCTGCCAGAACATTTGCGACATGCTGCGATTGCTCTACACCAGTCAAGCGTTGCCTGCGGTTAATGAGGACAGTGTGCGCGACATCCTCCAGGCATCCCGAAAAAATAATGCGCAACAGGGAATCACGGGGGTTCTCGTGTTCGGAGGACGGGTTTTCATGCAGGTGCTGGAAGGCCCTGAGAAGTGCGTGCTGAGCACTTACCTGAAAATTACCGAAGACGTGCGACACAGCGATTGCCGCATCATTCATGTTACTCCGGCAGAATCGCGGCTGTTTGACCAATGGACCATGGGCGTCATTGAGTGCGATCCGCTGGAATTCCAGCACATCACGGAACTGCGGTCATATCGGACTGAATCGGTTTCAGGCGATGCTTTCCGCAAAGTCATGCAGGCCTTCCTTGCGCGGCTGAACAGTCGATAGCAGGAGGCTATTTATACAGGCTTGTAAATGAGTATTTGCTGAGCAATGTTTTTGGAGATACGTTTAGCCGGAATTGCTCATTTTTTTCGGACACATAGTTGAAATCATTTTTCCTGCGTCTTAAATCACGGTACAAGGCCCGCCTGCTCAGCAGATAGATAAATGGATAAAAGAATGGCATAAGCCACAGGGAAGTTTTGCTGAATTCGGTCATATGGACTTCAGTTTTTTTGAAGCCGGCAATTTTTCCAAACGCACTCAGCTGCTGAATACCGATAAGCCAGAGGTGCCCAAAGTATTTTTCCCCGTTTTCATTTTCACCCCATACCCCGTCCAGAGCGCCCCAGGGGGTTGAACGCAGGTGTTCGCTTTCAAATACCAAAAAGCTCAGTCTAGCCTGCAGCGAACTCTTGCTTGGTGTGGTGATAAACAGTTCTCCGCCTGGTTTTAGTATTCTGTAAATTTCCTGGATCGTGAAAAGTTGATTTGGCAGATGCTCAATGACTTCCTGGAGAACAACCAGATCCACGCTTTCAGATGCTATGGGCAATTCTTTCTGTACATTGGCGAATAGTGGCGCATCATCCAGTTTGCAGTAAGCCGTGTTCAGTTCGTACGGGGTCACCGTTGCTCCCAGTTTTCTCAGGATATAAGTGGTTACGCCGTCCCCGCAGGACAAATCAACAACCTTTTTCCCATTCCAGTCTGTCCGTTGCGAGAAAATTTTGGCGGCATTTTTTCGTACGCCTGAATATTTTTGTCCGGTAAACGGATCGACGCTCAAGTAGTCAGTCATGAACATGCATCGCGATTTTGATTGAATGTACTTGGCATATTGGCTGCTCGGGTTGCATATCGCAAGTCAAATGGGGGACAGAATTTGATTGAATGAAATAATTCGACACAAACCTGTGCGGGGAATACGCGCTGGGGATTCCTGGTTGCTTGCGGGTGAGATTTCCTGATGATCTGGACAGGGTATCCAGAACTTGGGCAGCTGACAGGAGTTATTCCAGCACATCATCTGTGCTGAATAGTTTCCGCCCTCAAGGGTTTTGTGCAACCAGCGTCTGGTTTCATCCGCTGAGCACTCAATGACGAACCTGTATCAGTGAATTGAGCGTTCGACGCAGTTGGTGGGCGATACTGGGATCGAACCAGTGACCCCTGCCGTGTGAAGGCAGTGCTCTACCCCTGAGCTAACCGCCCAATGCATCCGAGAAAGTCGAACATTATACCTTACAATTTCTTTTTGTTGGCGGCCTCATCCAGACTCTTCAGAAATGCGAGTTTTTCGCGAATTTTCTGCTCCAGACCGCGTTCTGTGGGGCGGTACCAACCTGGCTCTGCCAACCCTTCAGGCAGGTACGTCTCTCCGGCAGCATAGGCGTGCGGCTCATCATGGGCATAACGGTAGGCGTGCCCATAACCCAATTCCTTCATCAACCGGGTGGGTGCATTGCGCAGATGGACCGGCACATCGCGCGACTGCTCCTGGCTTACAAAGGCGCGTGCAGCATTGTAGGCGTTGTAACCTGCGTTGGACTTGGGGGCCACAGCCATATAAATCACTGCCTGGGCGAGGGCCAGTTCGCCTTCGGGTGATCCCAGCCGCTCGTAGGTCTGGGTAGCTTCGTTGGCCACCTGGGCGGCACGCGGGTCGGCAAGGCCGATATCCTCCCAGGCCATTCGAATGATGCGCCGTGCAAGATAAAGAGGGTCCGCGCCACCATCCAGCATGCGGCAGAACCAGTAGAGCGCTGCATCCGGATGGGAGCCGCGAACCGACTTGTGGAGCGCTGAAATCTGGTCATAGAAATAATCCCCCCCCTTGTCGAAACGGCGGGCGTTCAGGGTCAGGGCATTTTCCAGGAATGCTGAATCTACTGGGGAACGCCGGGATGTGCGGGCGGCACTGGCCACCTGTTCCAGCAGGTTGAGCAGGCGGCGCGCGTCACCATCCGCATAACCTGCCAGCATGTGCAGTGCAGTCTCATCCAGCACCAGGTCAGGCAGGGCTCGTTCAAGAGCCCGTTGGGCCAGTGTTTTCAGATTTTCGGGTGATAGCACCTTCAGCACGTAGACTTGGGAGCGCGACAACAATGCCGAATTCACTTCAAAAGACGGGTTTTCCGTGGTGGCTCCGATGAAGGTCACAAGCCCCGATTCCACGAACGGAAGCAGGGCATCCTGCTGAGCCTTGTTGAAGCGGTGGATTTCGTCGATGAACAGGATGGTGGCGCGGCCTTCCCGGTCCAGTACGGCCTGGGCTTGTTCCATGGCGGCGCGGATATCCTTGATGCCTGCCATGACAGCCGATAGCGCGATGAATTCGCAGCCAAAGGCGGCAGCCGTAAGCCGTGCCAGGGTGGTTTTTCCAACCCCCGGGGGGCCCCACAGGATCATGGAATGGGGCTTTCCGGAGTCAAAAGCCAGGCGCAGGGGTTTTCCCGGCCCCAACAGGTGTTCCTGCCCGATCACATCTTCCAGCTGTTGTGGGCGTAGGGCGTCGGCCAGCGGGGGGTGCGGGGTAGCCTTGAAAAGGTCGCTCATCTGCGCATTATCGCACGAGCGCCAGGGGCGCCCGGCTCGGCTACAATAAGGGGTTTCGGTAATCAGGTAACGATGCAATGATCCGCACCCGCTTTGCCCCCAGCCCCACGGGCTACCTTCACATTGGTGGCGCCCGTACCGCCCTCTTTTCCTGGGCTTTTGCCCGGCGCCACGGTGGTCAATTCATCCTGCGCATCGAAGACACGGACCTCGAACGTTCCACGGCAGCATCCACCCAGGCCATCCTGGATGGCATGTCCTGGCTTGGACTGGATTACGATGAAGGGCCCTTCTACCAGATGAAGCGGCTTGAGCGTTACCGTGAAGTGGTGGAAGCGTTGTTGCGTACAGGCCATGCCTATTATTGTTACGCCAGCAAGGAAGAACTCGAGACGCTGCGCGAAGCCCAACGGGCGCGTGGCGAAAAACCCCGCTACGATGGGCGCTGGCGAGATTCCAAAGCCACCCCGCCGGCCGGCGTCAAACCGGTGATCCGCTTCAAGACGCCGCTCGATGGGGAAGTCACATTCAACGATCTGGTCAAAGGGCCCATCACGGTGGCCAACAGCGAATTGGATGACTTGGTGCTTATGCGTGCCGACGGTGTGCCCACTTACAATTTTGGCGTGGTGGTGGACGATCTCGACATGAACATCACCCACGTCATTCGCGGTGACGACCATGTCAACAACACGCCGCGCCAGATCAACATCATGCGCGCATTGGGTGCAGCATTGCCGGAATTTGCCCATGTGCCCATGATCCTGGGTTCGGACGGGGAGCGCCTCTCCAAGCGGCATGGGGCCGTGAGTGTGATGCAGTACCGCGACGAAGGTTACCTGCCAGAAGCGTTGGTCAATTACCTGGCGCGTCTGGGCTGGTCCCACGGTGATGAAGAGCTGTTCAGCCGAGAGCAATTGGTGGAATGGTTCGATCTGGGCCATATCAGCCGCTCTCCAGCCCGGTTCAACCCGGAAAAGCTTGACTGGCTCAACCAGCAATATCTCAAGACTGCAGATGATGAACGTCTGGCGGAACTGGTGCGTCCCCTGTTGGCCGAGCGCAATGCCGAACCTGCGCCGGGCAGTCCCGATCTGGTTTCGGTGGTGTCACTGCTCAAGGGAAGGGCAGGGTTGTTGCCCGAAATCGCCGATGCGGCAGTGTATTTTTACCGCCCTTTGCAGGCATCGCCGGAACTCAGGGCCCAGCATCTGACCGAGGCATCGCGACCAGCCCTTCGCACGCTGGCACAAAAACTGGCTGACGTGAGCTGGGATGTGGCGTCCATCGGTGCCCTGCTCAAGACTGTGGCGGCGGAGCATGGCCTCAAGATGGGTCAGGTGGGCATGCCGGTGCGGGTGGTCGTGTGTGGAACCACCCAGACGCCCTCTCTCGATGCCACTCTGCAGCTGATGGGGCGTGACACGGTGGTGGCGCGACTCATGCAGGAAGTGGCCTGAGCCTTGTGGGAAAATGGCAGGACCGTTATAATGCTGGTCTTCTCGACGGGGGGGTATAGCTCAGCTGGGAGAGCGCTTGCATGGCATGCAAGAGGTCAGCGGTTCGATCCCGCTTACCTCCACCACCAGAAATGTTCGAAGAAGCCAAAGAACCCGCGTAACTGCGGGTTTTTTATTGGTTTTTGTCTTAGTGCCGTTGACGCGGGCCCTGAGGCCGCACAAAAGCTGCAGCGGGTCGTTCGCACCCGATTCGTTGATCAATACGGCAGAAACGACAAATCCTGACACTGCTGCAGGCGTGATACCGACTCGTCTTGCGAGCCGCAACTTTTAATACACTGCAAAAGCTCACTGCTCTGCGCCCCATAGCCCTTGCAGGAAGCGACGCACTGGTACAGCTTGGGGTTCTTTGCAACTTCCTCCAGCGCGGTTTTCCCGCTGTCAGTTGCCTGGGACATTGCGCGCGGGTCCAGGTAGGCAAGACGTGGCGACAGGTAAGCCCTCAATCTGTCGATTTTTGCGCGAACATCATTTTCTGTTTTCTGGAGCATGCTCCCCGACTGCTCGTTTAAGAGATCCGGGCGTGCGCTTCTGAGCATGGCGATGGATTGTTCCATCACGCTCTGTTCTTCATTGAAAACGCTTAAGCAGAATGCTGCCTTGAGGTCGGTATGGGAGGGAGCTTGGGCAGCAATGCAATTCCCCGCAAATAGAAGGCATAAGCTCACCGTTGCCGAACCCAAGTAGAGATGCACATCCCTTGCCTTAAGCCGCAACGTTGGGGACATCATGGGTTTGGGCTGGTCAGACTTTGAAGCGTTCGACTGCAGCACGCATGGTTCCAGCCAGTTGTTCCAGCTGGTGCGCCGAGGAAGATGTGGTCTTGGCCGCATTGCTGTTGTCGTCAGTCATTTGTGCCACGGTTTCCACATGCCTCGCAATATCCTGGCTTGCAGCGCTCTGTTCCTTCAAGGCGGAAGACATTTCATTGACGGCAACCAGGACTTGCGACGTGCTGTGCTGAATGTCCTGAATCCGGTCATTGACCTGGTTTGCCATGGACTGCCCGGCCTGCACACGGCTTACAACCTCGCGCATCCTTTCCACCGCCTCCCCGGAATGTTCCTGAATGCCGCTCACCATTTTGGCGATTTCCTCGGTGGACTGTGACGTGCGTTCCGACAGCTTCCTCACTTCATCAGCTACCACGGCGAATCCTCTGCCCTGTTCTCCGGCACGGGCCGCTTCAATGGCGGCGTTAAGGGCGAGCAGGTTGGTCTGGTCGGCAATTTCCTTGATGGTTTGCACGATGACTGAAATTTGCTGAGACTGGTTCCCGAGCATGTCAATCGTCTTGGATGCTTCGTGGACGGTGTGGGCGATGGCATCCATTTCATTGGCTGTTTGAACGATGATCTGTCCGCCTTCCTGAGAATGTTCACCGGCCTTCTGGGAAAGCCTCTGGGCCTCCTGGGCACTGTCGGACAGGTGGGTCACGGACACGGTCACTTCTTCCACTGAAGCGGCCATCGAGGAAGCCGCCTCGCTTTGTTGTGATGCGCCAGAGGCCACGGTAGCGGCCGAATCGGCAACCCTCTGGGCCGCATTGGAAACCTCCTTGACGCTTTGCAGTACTTCCTGAAGGGAAACCTGGACCTTGTTGGCCAGGCTGTTAAATGCAGCGACAGTGCGGCCGATTTCATCCTTTCCGCTGATTGGCACGCGCTGGGTAAAGTCATTGCCTCCCTCGATTTGGCCGATGGTGCGCTGCATGACTTCCAGCGGCGATACCACAGACCTGACGATGACTACGGAAAGAACCAGCACGGCGATGGCTGATATCGCTATGGTTGCGTAAATGATGCGGGATGCATTTGATGTGAGGCTGGCCCCTTCAGTGTAGGTTTTTTCCCCTGTGAGGTTGTTGAGCGCGATAAGTTTTTCCAGATTGCTGCTCACCGCTTTGCTGGTTGGAGCGGCTTCGGCAAAATGGCCATTCAGTTTTACGAACAGTTCATGCCGTTGGTCTGCCGATGACAGCTTATCCAGTCCTGAAGCCATCTCATCGAAGGTCAGGTTGGATTTCTTCCAGGCATCCCAGTTTTTAGCGATCACATTCCACAACTCGGCCTCTTGGGCAGAGCGGGGAATTTTTACGTAGATATCCCATCCGTGATCCAGTTTTTCATAGGCCTTCTTTTTCTTTTCGAGGATGGCGCTGACTTTCTTGCCGGTGCGATCCAGTTCCAAAATGGCCACTTCCCGGTTATAAACTTTGACCATTGTCATGCCGCGCCCCATTTCCTCCAGGGCGAAAAGAGAAGGAAGCCTGTTGCGACCCAGATCGGTTACGGCCGTATAGCCTTTGCTGATCCCCAAGCTTCCGGTGATTCCCACTATGGTCAAGGCAGCCAAGGCAATGGCGGCCAGCAATGTCAAACGCTGCTTAACTGTTAGCGCTTTCATATCGTTTCCCGAGACAAAAAACCTTTTGATGGTCGACTGCAACACAGGAGGTATATCGACAGGTTGAGAAAATTCTTAACCTGTATGCAGACTGTGTTTTTATTGGGGGTACTAAAGAAAATGCCGAACCAAGCTTGTGGCTCGGTCCGGCATTGGGGGTTTCTCTGGGCGGATGTCGCTAGAGAAATTACTTCTTGAGGGCAGCAGCCGGGTTCAGGCTGGTGATGCGGCCGCTCTCGGTACCGGCGGTTTCGTCGATGATGGCGTTGATCAGGGTCGGCTTGCGCGATTTGATCGCCTCTTCCATCGCCTTGCGCAGTTCGGCCGGGGTGGTGGCGTATGCGCCCACGCCGCCGAATGCTTCCATCAGCTTCTCATAGCGCGAGTCCTTCACGAACACAGTGGGGGCCACATCGCTGCCGCCGCTCAGGTTCTTGTCGGTGCCGCGATAGACGCCGTTGTTGTTCAGGATGACTACGCACACCGGCAGGTTGTAGCGGCAGATGGTTTCCACTTCCATGCCGCTGAAACCGAAGGCGCTGTCGCCTTCCACAGCGATTACGGGCTGGCCGCTTTCCACTGCGGCTGCAACCGCAAAGCCCATGCCGATGCCCATGACGCCCCATGTACCCACGTCCAGGCGCTTGCGCGGCTTGTACATGTCGACGATGGAACGGGTAAAGTCCAGCGCGTTGGCGCCTTCGTTCACTAACATGGCATCCGGGTTGGCCTTGACGATGTCGCGCACCACGTTGAGGGCGCTGTGGAAGTTCATGGGGCTGGGGTCTTTGGCCAGTGTTTCTGCCATCTTTGCCACGTTCTTGTTCTTGCGTTCTGCAACGGCGTTCAGCCACTCAGCCGGAGGCTGGGGCCAGTTGTTGCCCATGCCGGCGAGCAGGGCGGACACGCAGGAGCCCACATCGCCCACCAGCGGCGCGTCGATGCGCACGTTGCTGTCCATTTCCGTGGGGGAAATATCGATCTGGATGAACTTCTGGCCGCCCCAGTCCTTGGAGCTCTTGCCACCCCAGGTCTTGCCCTTGCCGTGAGACAGCAGCCAGTTCAAGCGGGCGCCGATCAGCAGTACCACGTCCGCTTCGGGCAACACGAAGGAGCGGGCAGCGGAGGCCGACTGTTCGTGCGTGTCGGGCAGAATGCCTTTGGCCATGGACATGGGCAGGTAGGGGATGCCGGACTTTTCCACCAGGGTGCGCAGGAGATCGTCGGCCTGGGCGTAGGCAGCGCCTTTGCCCAGCAGAATCAGGGGCTTCTTGGCGCCCTTGAGCAGGTCGATGGCGCGCTGGACGGCTTCGGCTCCAGGAATCTGGTGCGGCGCGGGGTCCACCACCTTGATCAGGGAGTTGCGGCCGGCCACGGCGTCCATGGTCTGGGCAAACAGCTTGGCGGGAAGGTCCAGGTAAACGCCGCCGGGACGGCCCGAAACCGCTGAGCGGATGGCGCGCGCGATGCCTACGCCGATGTCTTCGGCGTGGAGGACGCGGAAGGCGGCCTTGCACAGGGGCTTGGCGATGGCCAGCTGATCCATTTCTTCGTAGTCACCTTGCTGCAGGTCGACGATTTCTCGCTCGGAGGAGCCGGAAATGAGGATCATCGGGAAACAGTTGGTGGTGGCATTTGCCAGAGCAGTCAAGCCGTTCAGGAAACCCGGTGCTGACACCGTCAGGCAGATGCCGGGCTTGCCGGTCATGAAGCCTGCGATGGCTGCGGCGTTGCCGGCATTTTGTTCGTGACGGAAGGAAATGACGCGCATGCCTTCACCTTGGGCCATCCGGGTAAAGTCAGTGATGGGAATGCCGGGAAGGCCGTAAATGGTATTGATACCGTTGAGTTTCAGGGCATCGATGACAAGATGGAACCCATCCGTCAGCACTTGCGATTCAGCGTTTTCGCTCACAAATTCAGCTTTGTTGTTCATGATGAAGTTTCTCTTCAGTTTGAAGCAGGGCTAATAAAAACGCGACGCAACACGATCACGTCACTTACAGCGCTGAAGTATTGCAGGATTCCCTTGCCGGCACCATTGACCGCCGTCAATTTCCGGAACAATTCCAAAGGGCTATTGACGAGGGTCAATTTTTTTCGGGGGCTGTTGGGAATGGGGGGGAGGGGAGGTTCGTAGTGGTTTTGCCTACATAAAAAGCGGGGGGGATTCATTAAAATGGGGCCACTTTGACCTCACTCATAACAAGAACGGAGATTTAAGGATGGACGCCGACCTGGAGCTTCAGCGCGCCATACTGGACATAGGCATCCCCCCCCGACCGGAGATCCTTGCCCACCTTGAAGCGGAAGCGCAAAAGGAGTCGCCGGATTACCGTGAAATAGAACGGCTCATCAGTGCCGACGTGGGTATTTCCGCAGCCCTCATCAAAACCATTAATTCGCCATTTTACGGGCTTCGAGCCAAGGTGTCGTCTGTTCACCAGGCTATCAGCCTGCTTGGCATGTCTTCCGTGACGCGCGTGGTCACGGGCATGGCTTTGCGAACCATTGCTGCCGGCGCCAACTTGGCCGACATCGAGAGCCATCTGGAAGCCTCCGCCCAGATGGCTCTGGTAACGGGGTATATTGCCAAAAAACTGTCTGGAGTGGACAGCGAACAGGCCTTCACTTTCGGCCTGTTCCAGAATTGCGGAACCTTGCTTCTGCTGGCTCGCCGGCCCGGATACAGGAAAATCCTGGAGCTTGCCCAGCGCACCCCCGAGAAGCTGCTTACCCAAACCGAAATTGACCAGATGGGGGTTTCCCATGCCTCCATTGGTTCGCTCATGGCCAAGGAATGGGGGCTTGGAGAATCAATTACGGAAGCCATCTGGTATCACCACGACTACGGGGAATTTGTGGGCCAGCACATCAAGAAACTTTCCACAGAAAAGCTCAACCTGGCCGAGACCCAGGCCTTGATCGCGCTGGGTTTGCTGGCCGAGCGGGCGATTTGCTGGCATGCCGGTTTTGACCAGACGGCAGAATGGAAGGCCGGGGGGCAGATTGCCCTCGAATATTTCGGTTTTAGCCCAGCGGGTTACCAGGAAATAGTGGAAGACGTCCAGGGTTTGCTGGCTCCAACCCACTGAATGAGCCTGCCCCCTGTTTTTTTATACCGGTTCCCAATCGCCTCGGCACTTGGTAGGATCATGTCCGTTCGGCTCAAAAACGGAAAATCCAGGGGGCCGAATTGGCGATCGAACGCCTGCCGAGGCATACCCCGGGGCGACGGCGCCCCACCCACAACAACATCCTCACGAGGAGATATTGCATGAACAAATCCGAACTCATCGACGCCATCGCCAAGGATGCGGACCTGTCCAAGGCCGCAGCTGAACGCGCCCTGTCTGCCACCATCGACGCCGTCGTCAAGGCAGTGGCCAAAGGCGATTCCGTCACTCTGGTGGGATTCGGGACTTTCAAGTCCTCCAAACGTGCCGCACGCACCGGCCGCAATCCGCAAACGGGCAAGGAAATCAAGATTGCTGCCACAACCGTGCCCCGTTTCACTGCCGGTGCCTCCTTCAAGGCTGCAGTTGCTGGCAAGAAGGCCAAAAAGAAGTAATTCCGAGCAGTAACCCCGACAAGGATGGCCTGCGGGCCATCCTTACCGTCCCCCGGCGCTACCGCGCCCCCCTGTTTGCGGTATATTGGCTCCATCAGACCTTGTCTCCCCGACGAAGGAGCCCTCCATGCTCAAGCTGATCGTCAACGGCGAAACCCGCTCAGTCGATGTGGAGCCGGAAATGCCCCTGTTATGGGTTCTGCGGGACCATCTGGGATTGCCCGGCACCAAGTACGGTTGCGGCATATCGCAATGCGGGGCTTGCACAGTGCATGTGGACGGTGAAGCGGTTCGTTCCTGCACCCTGCCTGTTTCCGCAGTCCAGGGAAAACACATCACCACTATTGAAGGCCTGTCCAAAGGGGGCTTGCATCCCGTTCAGAAGGCCTGGATAGAGCATGAAGTGCCCCAGTGCGGTTATTGTCAGACCGGCATGATCATGGCGGCCGCAGCCCTTCTGGAGCGCATCCCGAATCCCACTGATGATCAGATCGACCAGGCCATGACCAATCTTTGCCGTTGTGGCACCTATGCGCGAGTGAGAAAGGCGATTCATGCCCTGGCAGGTTCCAGCGGCGCCCTCGCTCCTCGCAATTCCTGAGGAGGGGCCATGACAACAGCCGTTTCGCGACGCGAATTCCTCAAGGTTTCCGCTGCCATGGGCGGTGCCTTTGTGCTCGAGTTCTGGTTTCCGTCCGGTTCTTCAGCGGCAGGTTCGGCAGATGTTGCCACGGAAGTGAATGCCTGGATGGTGATTCACCCGGATGACCGGGTGGTGATCCGCATTGCCCGGTCTGAAATGGGGCAGGGATCCTTCACGGCGCTGGCCCAGTTGGTCGCCGAGGAACTCGATTGCGACTGGGGCAAGGTGAATGCTGAATTTGCTTCGCCCAATGAACATTTCCGACGTAACCGCATCTGGGGTTCCATGCTGACCGGTGGCAGTCGCGGTATTCGCACCTCGCAGGATTACCTGCGCAAGGCGGGTGCCAGCGCACGCATGATGCTGGTGATGGCTGCAGCCACACGCTGGGGAGTGCCGCCCTCGGAATGCACGGCCCAGGCCGGCATCATCACCCACCGCCCCAGCAGGCGTCACCTGCGTTATGGCGAAGTGGCGGCAGCCGCTGCGCTTTTGCCTCCTCCAGTCGAGGTTCCGCTCAAGGATCCCAAGGACTGGAAAATTATCGGCCAACCGGTTCCCCGTCTCGATATTCCGGACAAGGTACTGGGCAAACCGGTATTCGGCGTCGATGTGTCATTGCCGGGCATGCTGCATGCAGCCATTGTGCAATGCCCGGTGTTTGGCGGAAAAGTGGCTCAGGTGGACGCAAGCCTCGCGCAATCCATGCGGGGGGTGAAGCAGGTGGTTCATGCCGACGATTTTGTGGCAGTGGTGGCGGACAGCTGGTGGCGAGCCAACGAGGCGGTCAAGGCGCTCAAAATCCGCTGGGATGAAGGCGGCAACGGTCACGTGGACAATGCCGCCATTGCCGTCATGTTGCGCGAGGGGTTGCAGGCCAAGGACTTGCCCCAGGCGCGCAAGGTGGGCGAAGTGGGGCCGGCGCTCGCCGGTGCCGTCAAGGTGCTGGAAGCGGAATACCACTCCCCCTACCTCAACCATGCCACGCTGGAGCCGCAAACCTGCACTGCCTGGTTCCGTCCGGACGGGTTCCTAGACATCTGGACCTCCACCCAGGATGGCGAAGCGTCCATGCAGGCTGCGGCCAGCGCTTCCGGCCTGCCGCTTGAGAAGATCGAAGTCCACAAGATGATGCTGGGTGGCGGTTTCGGTCGGCGCGGCGGCCCCCAGGACTTCGTGCGTCAGGGCATTGTGATTGCCAGGGCTGTGGCGGGCAGGCCGGTAAAGCTCCTGTGGTCGCGCAGTGAAGACATGCAGCACGGCTTCTATCGCCCGGCCAGCCTGGTCCGCATGAAAGCCGGACTTGATGCCCAGGGTCGCCTGGTGGCCTGGCATACCCGGGTGGCCTGTCCTTCCATTTTGCAGGTATTGCATCCGCAACTGCTGACGAAGGGAGGAATCGACTTCACCGCCGTAAGGTCCTTCGATGACATGCCCTACCAAGTGCCCCACCAGCAGGTGGATTACGCCAGGCGCAATGGCCATGTCCCCGTGGGATTCTGGCGAGCTCCGGGGCAGCAGAATGCCTTTTACCGGGAATGTTTTCTCGACGAGCTGGCCGAAGCGGCGGGACAGGACCCCGTGTCCTTCCGGCTGAATCCGTTGGCTACCGACAACAAGGAACGACGGGTTCTGGAAAAGGTTGTCCATGCTGCCGGCTGGGGCCAGCCTGCACCTGCCGGCATCCACCGTGGCGTGGCCCTGGCGGCCGGTTTTGGAAGCTACACCGCCATGGTGGCTGAAGTGTCTGTGAGTGCCAAAGGGGAGCTCAAGGTTCACCGCATTGTGGTCGCCATCGATTCGGGCTATGTGGTCAATCCTGACACCTGCCGCGCACAGGCGGAAAGCAACGTGCTGTTCGGTCTGGGCAGCGTGCTCTATCAGGAAAACAACCTGAAAAACGGCCGCATTGTAGAAAGCAACTTCAACAATTTCCGGCTCCCGGAAATTTCAGAAATGCCGAAGGTGGAAACGCTGCTCGTTCCCAGTGGAGGATTTTGGGGTGGTCACGGCGAGCCTGCCATCCTTCCGCTTGCCCCTGCCATTTGCAACGCCATCCACGCCGCCACAGGCAAACGCATTCGTTCTCTGCCCCTCAAGCATCATGATTTGCGTCCGGCCTGAAACGGGTTGGTTGACAGCCGGGTCACGGCATGCCTAGAATTTTCGGGCTGTCGTTGATTTTCAGGTCAACGCCTGCAAGGGCAAACCCATCGAAAGGCGGGGGCGCAAAGCTTCCGGGCTAAGGGACGAGAGTCCTAACCGACACCGAGTCGGGTGCCAGCGGGGTTGCCAGGTGAACGTGACAGTACTCACCCCATTCCGCCGTGCTCTCCCGGTCGCCTGTGGCCACAACGTGGTATCGAGGTCAGCATGGTCATGCTTGTGCGAAGTCCGGCAGGGCTTCGCAAAAAAAGGGAAAAGAAGAAAAAACCCATTGTCGTCAAGCGGGTTTCCACGGTTCAGCGGCGTGGCCGTGCAACCGGTTCGTGGAAAATTGCCTATGCCGATTTTGTGACGGCACTCATGGCTTTTTTTCTGCTGATGTGGCTTGTGGGCACCAACAGTTCGGAACGACTGCGCGACATTTCCAGCTACTTCAAAATGCCGCTGGCAGTGGCACTGACCGGCGGCCCCACTCCGGGGGACGCCTCAAGCGTGATTGAGGGTGGAGGCAGGAGCCTGACCGCAGGGGAAGGGAAATTGCGGCTGAACCCGGTTCTCCCTCCCAAAGCTGTTGACGTGGCTAACGCAGGGGAAATGGTTAGGCAGGAGGAGCTGGAAAAGTTGCGGCGCCTGAAAAGACGGCTGGAAGACGTGGTGGATTTGACGCCGCAAATGCAAAAGTTCAGGGATCAGCTGCTGATCGATTTTACGAGTGAAGGCCTGCGCATCCAAATTGTGGACAAGCAGAGCCGCCCGATGTTCGATCTGGGCAGCGCGTCACTCGAGCCCTATGCCGAAGATATCCTGAAGCAGATCGGGCGGGTGCTGAATGAAGTTCCTAACCATCTGAGCATTGCTGGGCACACCGATGCCCGACCTTATCAAGGGGTGCAAGCGAATTACAGCAACTGGGAACTGTCCATCGACCGTGCCAATGCGTCCCGTCGCGAGCTGATATCTGGCGGCATGGATCCTGCCAAGATAGACCGTGTGGTCGGACTTTCCTCTTCCGTTCCTTTGGACGACAAAAATCCTTTCAATGCGAACAATCGCCGCATCAGCATCATCGTCATGAATGCCGTGGCGCAGAATGCTGCCGCAGTCACACCACAGTAGTTTCTTCCTTTGCCTTGTTCCTGCGCTGTAACTGTCATACGACAGTCACGAACTGTTCCTAGAATGCCACTCTGAAAATTCAACCCTTCTTTCCCCGGACGAGGCGATTCGATGCCAACCGCCAGTACAGCAGCAGAGGTTTCCAGGCGCGTGTTCCTGACGGGGAGTGAATCACGGGCAGCAGGGTTAATGGAAGAGGCTCCTTCGGTATCGCCTGCGCATACCAGTCAGGACGTGCTGGAAATGCTGTCACGGCATCCCCATCTTGCAGGGTTGCCGGTGGTGGAAAATGGACGGCCTGCAGGGCTCATCAATCGCAACCTGTTCATGGACGAAATGGCCAAACCATTTCGGCGCGACCTCTTTGCCCGAAAAAGCTGCATTGCCTTCATGGATAAGGCTCCGCTGATTGTTCCGGAAAGCCTGGGCGTACAGGAACTCAGCTTCCTGGCGCTGGAACAGGGTGGCAAGACGCTCAAGGATGGATTCATCGTCACTGATGATGCGGGGGTCTATCGTGGTATTGGTACCGGTGAAGCGCTGATGCGGGCAGTGTCGCACCTGCAGGCGGAAAAAAACCGGCAGGTGATGGAAAGCATCAATTATGCAGGCATCATCCAAAAATCATTTCTCAAGGCATCACGAGAGGCACTAAGCGAAACACTGCGTGATCATTTCCTGTTATGGGAGCCGCGTGACCACGTGGGAGGGGATTGTTACCTTTGCCGGCCATTCGAAGACGGGGTATTCATGGCCCTCATGGACTGTACCGGACACGGTGTTCCAGGTGCTTTCATGACGCTCATCATGACAGCGTTTCTCGACCATGTGCTGACTGCGTCCCTGCGGCGCGACCCTGCACAAGTGCTGTCTCTGGTGAATCGCAAGGTGAAAACCGCCCTTGGGCAACAGGGGGGCAGGCTGCGACAACCCGACTCCAGTGAACAGTCCGACGACGGCATGGATGCGGCACTGCTTTGGCTGGAGCGGGGTGGAAAGAAGCTGGTTTATGCCGGTGCGAGGATGCCCCTCTTTTTGCTGGGTGCGGGCGAAGCGGAACCGGTAATGCTGGAAGGAGGGCGGCTGGGCGTGGGTTATGTGGACACTCCCATGGATTGTGTCTGGGCCAACCAGGAAGTGGTGGTCGAGGCAGGCATGGGCATTTACCTTTCCACGGACGGCTTGACTGACCAGATTGGTGGACCAAGGCAGATTGCATTCGGCAAGAAGCGGTTTACAGCCTTTCTGCAGGCGCACCGTGAATTTCCCATGATGATTCAACAGGCACGCCTCAAGGAAGCTTTCCAGATCTATCAAGGGGATCAAAAGCGTCGTGATGACGTGAGCGTGTTGGGATTCAGGGTCTAGGAGAGGGCATGCATATTGATGTGTTCAGCGTCTTTCGGAATACCGCTGATTTCAGCGGGGTGCTGCTTTACTACAACGGACCCCTGTCACAGAACGTGATCGCCACCATGGGGGAAATCCTGCGACACCGCCTGGGTTCTGCCGATGCGGGTGGGCCGAAGGGGCGCAAGCTGTTTTCAAGTTTTATCGAAATGGCACAGAACGCGCTTCATTACTCTCCCGATGCACCAGGCTATCCGGGAGAAAAAATCGGGGCGGTGGCGGTTGGCAGGCGCGGAAGCGGTGACTACTACATCGTTTTCGGAAATCTCGTGCATAACAGCCAGTCGCAACGCATTCGGGATCGGATCGAGCCACTGCGCAGCATGACTGTGGGTGAGATACGCAACGCCTATCGCGAACAGCTCAGGCAGGAACCTTGTGTCGATGCAGCCAGCAAAGGGGCTGGCCTGGGGTTTCTCACACTGGCTCGTGACGCGAGCGAACCCATCGAATATTCCCTGATCGACATGTCTGGTGAGGCGGGCGATCTGGCCTATTTCTATATTCAAGCCACTGTGTAAAGGATCGGATCATGAATGACTTTCACATTGCACGAACTGACCATACTCCGGAAGTGGATTTCCGGTTTTCGGAACATTGCCTGACGCTTGCGGGAGAAGCTTATCCGGAAGATGCCGCAACGTTTTTTCAGCCAGTTCTTTCAGTACTGGAGCGGTACCTGGGTTCGGTGGATGACTGCGACATCGAATTTAATTTCCAGTTGGTCTATTTCAATAGCGCGTCCACCAAAATGCTTTACCGTCTTTTTGGTTTGCTGCACGACTCGGCATGTACCAGCAATCGAGTGGTCATACGTTGGCACCATGATCCCGAAGATGATACCGTTCTCGAGTTTGGTGAAAGCGTGCACGATGATTTCAATGCGCTCGAGTTCGTTCCCATTGCGACTCCCCTTGCCGCACTCTGACCCCCTGACCTGAATGCATAAAAAAAGGCCGGCATGATGCCGGCCATCGAGGAGTCCTGCCGAGGAGAGGTCAGCAGGCGCATCAATTGATCATGGTTTCTCCGCTGTTCTTGACCTGCCGCAGTTGCAGCAGGTTGGCGCGTACATTTTTTTGCAGATCCAGGAAAGCCGCCTGGTGGGTCTCAAGTTTGGCCTGGCTTTCTGCAATCGCGCGCTCATCTCCGCTGGCAAGATCAATGCTCAACTGGTTGTAAGCCTTGCGAACCAGGCTTGCCTGACGGGTCATTTCACTGATTTGTTCACGCAGGGACGCGTCAAGCGAGGCTTGCATCTGCTGCTGGCTGGACAAGGCATCGCTGTATGCCAGGGCAGCAACCATCGTATCCGGTGCCACCATTGCTGATGCAGGCACAGTCGCTATATGGGAAGATTGCACATGATGCAGCGTGCCGGCGGATGCAGCCAAGGGGAACAAGGCTGTGGCAGCCAGCAGGACAGCAACGGGCGTGAGGCGGGAATGAGCAGTAGAAAGTTTCATTTCAAGGTCTCCTAAATTTAAAGTTAAACGCAATGCCAAAAATGTTTCAAAAATTGCCGAAGCGTGTGGGTTCCTGGACCGGCTCCGCACCTTCGAATAAAAATTATGATTATTAATCAATGCACTAAACAGAAGCCATCGGGCTCTAAACGCCCCCTGAAGCCCGACGTTGGAACCCATTATACTTGACAAATGGGAAAATTTCACATATATTTTTGCCATGGATGACAAAAAATCACATCTCGACCCGGATCAGGTGCTGCAGCAGGCTTTGGTGATCATGCAACCATTGGTGCTGTGGCTGCTCCGGTCTGGCGTGAGACATCCGGAGTTTTCTGTAGCGATCAAGCAGGTTTTTCTTGAGCAGGCAGCCGCGGAGCTGGAACGATTGCAGGGCAAGCAGACCGACTCAGCCATCAGCATGCTTTCCGGGCTGCACCGCAAGGATGTCAAGGCGTTGCTTGCTTCCATGGCTCTGGGTGAGCGCAAAACCTCGGAAATCACCCGCGAGTCCCTTGGGCGTCCCACGGTACCTTCCCAGGTCATGACCCGCTGGCTTGCCAGCGGTTGGCCGGACGAATTACCCACAGCCGGGGGCATCCAGTCCTTCGAAACCCTTTCACGCCAGGTATCAAGCGACGTCCACCCACGAGCGGTCCTGAATGAATTGGTACGCCTGGGGATGGCTGAGCAGGAAGGCGATCGGGTCCGGCTGTGCCGCAGTGCCTTCGTTCCCGATCAGCAGATGACAGAGGCGGGCAACCTGCTTGCCGGCAGCACCGCGGATCACCTGGCGGCCGGAGTTCACAATTTGTCTGGCCCGGGCACAAAGAAGTTCCTGGAACAAAGTGTTTTTGCTGATGGCCTGACCAAGGATTCGATCAAGCAACTGGAGAGCTTGGCAGGGGCACTGTGGCAGCAGGTGCTCAATTCCATGGTCAGAGCCGCAGTGCCGCTTAACGAGAAGGACGAACCTGCGGGAGGAGATCAGCGAATTCGGGTTGGGATGTTCTGTTATTCAGAACCGATTCAGCGACGGGCAGTGGCGGTAAGGAAGTCGCCGCGCAAGCCTCGGGGGGCATCGGTAAAATGATTAAAATAAATCTAACTAACAACTAGAAGGAAGATAACCCCATGCACCATCTGAGGTCTGCAACCTTTTTTGTGCGATTCATTCTTTCCCTGTGCCTGTTGGGCGTAGCGCTTGCGCTGTCCTCATGTGGCGGCGGAGCCGGAGCTATCCTGGCTGGCGTCGGAAGCGGCGGCACAGGGTTGG
The DNA here is from genome assembly GCA_028866015.1 of Betaproteobacteria bacterium. GTDB lineage: Bacteria > Pseudomonadota > Gammaproteobacteria > Burkholderiales > Ferrovaceae > JAKBAT01. Next base: position 19,930 of record JAGWIW010000002.1, on the reverse strand, counting down.
TGGAAGGCGTAGTGGTGGGATTTGGCAGTGTGTTCATTGACGGCAAGGAATATGCAACCACCAATGCCACGGTTGAACAGAACAACGATCTGGGACAGCCGCAAGTTGCACTCCTCAAGCTGGGCCAGCGCGTCCGGGCCACCATTGACAGCACCGGTGCCGCAGTGATCACGGCGACAGTGATTCCCAGCTTGTCGGGACCTGTCACGGCAGCAGCGGTTCAGGATGCGACCACAGGCGACTGGTGGCTGCAGGTGCTTGGACAGTGGGTTCGCGTCGTGTCCACGTCCACCAATACTCCGCTTGGCCTCACAACCGTACTTGCCAGTACCGGTACCACCCCGAGTTCCGCCAGCCAGCTCAGCACAGGCACCGAGGTGGAAGTGCATGGGACCTGGGTACTGGATACGGCCCACAATGCCTATGTGCTTGTTGCTTCGCGTGTGGAAATCCTGCCATCACCATCGACTTATGTATTGATTGGTGGTGTCGTGACCCAACTGCCTGCCTCGAACCAGGTCATGATCAATGCCAGCCCTGGTACCGTACTTCAGGGTACTGTTCCTTCAGGCACGGTGGTGGGTGAGACGATTTCAGCTTGGGTTCCCCGTAACACGTGGAACAATTGGGCGGGAGGGGCCACCCCCCTGGGGGTGGCCAGCCTCGGTCAGGCCAATCTGGCGGCACAATCGGGTTCGGGTAGCCAGAGCGCCCAGCTGAGCGGGCTGGTGAGCAATTACAACCCCAGCACCCATGTGGCTCGCGTGCAGGGAACGCTGGTGCAGTTGCCGGCCAGCTATAACGTTGCAGATGGGGATTACATCCGGATTTCCGGGCAAGTCGGCAGCAATGGCATATCCACATCCAATGTGGAGGACCTTCAGGCAGCCGGCTCTGTGCAGCCGCAAACCATTCAGGTCATCGGTACCACCAACGGCATCAACTGGAACGCCGGCGGTACGGTCAGCTTCATATTGCAGGGCACGACCATCACGGCTGCTTCAGGAACCTATACGAGCTGCTCGGGTCTCATGTCCACCAGCACGGCGGTTGTGTCGGTTTCAGGCAGTGTGCCAGCACCTGGGCAGCCCGTGGTGGCCTCCTCCGTGACCTGTACGGCAGTGACAACGCCGCCCACCGGGTCCGTGAGTGATTTCAAGGGCACGGTTCTCTCGGTATCGGCAAGCAGTAACACGCTGGTGATGCAGAATGAAGAGCATCAGCTGACAGTGACCTGGAATTCAGGCACCTACATTGATCCGGCGCTGGGTACTGTTCCCGGCCTGGGTCAGTCCGTGGAAGTTTATGGCACCTTGAGTGGCTCGACCCTCGCAGCCACGGCCATCCGCTCAAGGAATTCAGGTACCAACGATTAGTGTGGTCAACCCGCTCCAAAACGCCCAACCCCCTGGGTGTTTTTCTTGTCCCCTCTTCGAGAGGGGACTTTTTTTTGGGGGAGGCTTCAAAGCCGGTGGATGAGGTAGAGCAATGCAAACAGCAGTGGCTGATGCAGCATGTAGGCGACAAGACTATGTCGTCCCAGGAATGTGGTAGCCACCATCGGTGGAGACTGGGGTTTTGGGGAGGCGGAAGGAGCCGGTCCGGCCAGCGAAGGAAAACGGCATCCGGCCCAGAAGCCGATCCACAGCAAGCCCAGCCAGGGAATCAGAGGGGCGTAGTCTTCAGTGAATGGTTTTTGGCTGGCGAAGCCAATCCAGTTGAGGGTTCTTGCATTCATGGCATCCCAACCCAAAGTCCAGCCGGCAACGAAAAGGGCTGATCCGGCCAGAACGAGGGCGTCCGGGTGACGGCGCAGGGGAGCAGTAACCAGGGTCGCGACAAAAAAGAAATGGAGGACACCAAAATAAATCCAGCGTGGACCGAATAACAAGCTCGTTGCCGCACTCACCAGGAGAGCACAGCCTCCCAGCTGAAGCAGGCGCTTGCCAAAACCACGCTGTGATCCTTCGCGGCCCAGCGCCATGCTGAATCCGGACAGGAGTACGAAGCTCGAGACGATGACGGTGCGCCAGGCAATCCACCGGGGATCTTCCAGCATCCTGAAATGTGCGTACCCGAAATAGGTAAGGTCATAGCAGCCATGGTAGGCCACCATCATGAGGACAGCGCTGCCGCGCCAGAGGTCAACGCGCGGGTGACGGGCCAATTTTGGTGGAGCTGCCCCTAGTTGGCAGGGGCAGGGTTTCGCGTACACCGTTGCGGTCCAGGGTGGCGGAGCGCGGCCCCACTTCCACCAGCCGCACGCCGGAAGCCACCTCCTGCCCGATGCGATAGGCCCGGCCTGGGGCCCCGTTTACAGAAAGCACCGCAGCACTGTCGGAGGGGCCGGCCACAACAACGCCACGCAGGACGATTGGGCCTACGTTCCGGCCGGAAAACAGGCCGCGCCATACCAGTCCCGCCGTGTCCGTGCGTTCCTGCAGGGCAGCTGGAGGAATGGGCAGGGGAGACGGGGCAAACAGGCGAATGGTCCAGGAGGCCAGGATTGCAGCCAGAACGGCAGTGGCTGCTAATGTGGCCAGGGTCGGCATCCAGGGCGTTGGACGATAAAAATGAAGGGTTGCCATGATGGGTTCCACGATACTGTTTTTTGCCCCGGATCACCAGAGGCTGCTGGCAAATGACACCTGAATCCGGTAGCATCTGGGTACCATGAACTTGCCGTGCCTTTCTCCAAATCGCCCAGCGTTGCGCGCCCATGAGCGCCATGCCCAGGCAGGTTTCACGTTGATCGAGATCATGGTGGTCATGATCATCATCGGTATTCTGGCAGCCCTCGTGGTTCCACGCGTCATGGACCGGCCCGACCAGGCCCGCCGCATCGCGGCCCGGCAGGATATTGCCAGTATCGTCCAGGCGCTCAAGCTTTATCGGTTGGACAATGGTCGCTATCCCACCACGGAACAGGGGTTGTCAGCCCTTGTTGCCAAACCTTCCGCCGAGCCGGTCCCGAATAACTGGAAGGCCTGTCTTGATCAGCTTCCCAAAGATCCCTGGGGTCATCCCTATCAATACGCCAGTCCCGGACAACACGGTGAACTTGATGTCTGGAGTTTTGGGGCCGATGGCAAAGCCGGCGGTGAGGGCAATGACGCAGACATCGGCAACTGGGGTTCGTGAAGCCGGTTTTACCCTGATTGAATTGCTGGTGGTGCTGGTGCTGATGGGGATCATGCTCGGAATGGTCACCCTGTCAGTCCGTTCTCCCCAAAATCGTCCCCTGGTTGAAGAAGGTGAACGCCTGGCCGCCGTGATGAATTTGGCTGCGGACGAGGCACGCCTGACGGGGCATCCCTTACTGCTGCTCCTGGACCGTCAGGGCTGGCGTTTTTTCGAGTCCGGGCCACAAGGCCCGCAACCCGTTCCGGACGATGAACTGCCTGGCGGGCGGTTCGATCCCGCTCTCGACGGGGTCGGTCTTGAAGGTGGTTTGGGCGGGGGAGGGGAATCCGTGTCGCGTCTTCAGTATTGGGTTGGCCAGGAAGCCATGGACAACGGGAGTTTGTTCCTGCAGCGCGGCAATCAGCAGGCCCGTGTAGTCTCCGACGGACTGGGAAACTATCAGGTAGGCCGTTAACCCCATGAATCAGCGAGCTGCAGGTTTTACCCTGATCGAAGTGCTGGTGGCCTTGTTCGTGATGGGTGTGGCCCTGGCGGCAGGGATGCGGGCGCTTGGCGTTGTCACCCAGGCCAGCAATGACCTGACGCCAAGGCTTGCAGCCCAGTGGAGTGCTGACAACGATCTGGCAGAACTGCGCATGCGCCGAATCTGGCCCGACGTGGGGGAGCGCATGTTCGATTGTTCCCAGGGGCCGTATGTGCTGCAGTGTCGAGAGCAGGTGGCCGATACCCCCAACCCGGCATTCCGGCGGGTACAAGTGAGTGTGACTGCGGCGGGCGATTCGACAGTACTTGCCACCGCAGTCAGCCTGCTTGCGAACGGTCAAGCCCATGTGCTCTAGGACGGAGGGCTTCACCCTGATTGAGATGATGGTGGCCTTGCTGCTGCTCGCCGTCATGTCCATGATGTCCTGGCGAGCCCTTGATTCCATGGTGCGTACCCGGGAAGCACTGGCTAACCGCGGGCATCAGTTTGACGGTGTGCGCACGTTGTTTGCCCAGTGGGAAAACGATTGCCATGAACTGGGTTCGCCTGACCTGTGGCTTGTAGGCGTACCGCTGCATTTCCAGGAAAACCGCATCGACCTCATCCGTACCCGTGTCGACGGGAACGGGGCTCGCCATACCGTGCTGGTCAGCTATCGCTGGACAGAGGGACGGGTGGAGCGGATCGAATCACCTCCGGTCCTGACGCGGTCCGAACTGCTCCAGAGTTGGAATGCCCTGGCTAAAGGAACAGCGCTCGATTCCCTGTACTCGCTCATGGCGGTACAGCTGATGAGCCAGAGTACGGGGATTGCAGCCCGAGGATTCATGGAAGGCGCGGACTGGAGTGCCAATAGCGCTCAGATCAATCAGCAGTGGCTGACGCCGGGGCAGGCTGGGAACCCGTTGCTGCTGGGGCTGGAATTGACCGTGGGGGTGCCTGAAGGCGGTGCTCCCATGCGCGAAGTGTGTCTGACGGGGCAGAGCTGATGCGTGGCCAACGCGGTGCGGCATTGCTGGCGGCCATGCTGGTGGCAACCCTGGTGGCAACCCTGGTGAGCGGATTGCTGTGGCGGGAGCACGTGCGCATCCGGCAGCTTGAAAACCAGCGCTTGCGCGATCAGGCCCTGTGGCTGGGTACGGGAGCGGTAGACTGGGCTCGTCTCATCCTGCGCGAAGATCTGTTTCGCACGCGCACTGTGGACCATTTGGGGGAAGTGTGGGCTATACCCATCGCGGAAACTCCCCTGTCGGAGTTTTTGCAACGCCAGGGCATGGGGGCGGCGACACCGGCCGGTGCTGAGGAAACCTGGTTGTCCGGAGCAATTGTGGATGCGCAGTCCCGTTTCAATCTGACTTCGCTGGTGGAAGTGAATAACCCGATGGGAGACCGGGGCTGGGTGAGTGCCACCGGCATTAACAGAGAGGCGGTGGCAATTTTTGCCCGCTTGCTTCAAAGTGTCGGTCTCGATGCTTCGGGTGCCCCCATCGTGGCCCAGTTCATGATGCAAAGCCATCTGCCCCAGACGGCCATGGGCGATGCGCCGCTGCCTATCATGCGGGTGGAGGACCTGCTGGGGGTGATTCCTGGCGCGACACCGGATGCACTGGCTCGGCTGGGTGCCCTCACCGTGGTGCTGCCAAGGCCCACAGCGGTCAATGCCAATACTGCACCGGCGGCTGTGCTGGCCGCTGTGCTGGCGATTGACCCAGGAGTGGCTCAGCAGGTGGTGACGGATCGGGGGCAGGCTTTTTTTGTGGATTATGGTGCCTTGGTCAACCGGGTTCATCAGCGTGCGCCCCAGGCCCTGCCCGTGAGCACACGCAATCTTAATGTGAACTCTGAATATTTCTGGGTGCTGGAGCGGTTGCGGCACGGAAGGATCACGGTTACCCAGCAGGCGCTGGTGGCCCGGCGCATCGGCTCCATCAACATAACGCAGGTATTATGGATGAAACCCGGCCTGCCGGACGGGATTGATTTGGGAGGATGAGGAAATTTCGGAGCCGATGACCTGCTGGGTGGCATTGCCCCTCAAGCCCTCGGCGGAGCCCGACCGCTGGTCTTTGGGCTCATTGCCCTTTGTGCTGACGGCAGGCGGCACTGTTTCCCCGCGCCTGTTGCGCGAAGGGACTGCGCCGTTGGCCGAGCTGCCTGCAGCCGAGCGTCTGGTGTTGGTGATGCCTTCGGCAGATGTCCTGATTCTGGCTGCCGCTTGGCCTCATCTGGATTCTTTGCCGGCTTCCCGTTTGCGCGAAGCACTGGCCAATCTTCTGGAAGAGTCCCTCATCCAGCCAGTGGACCAATGCCATTTTGCCCTGTCCCCGCATCCCGCCGTACCGCAGGAACGAACCGTGGCCGTGGTGGACCGAGCCTGGATGCGTTTCGTGCACGATGCGTTTTCCAGGGCAGGGCTCACGCACCATGAAATCCTGCCTGCCCAGTTGCTGCAACCAGAGGGAACGCTGCTGACTTTTGACGCCCCCGTGGGGCAGGCTGATGCTCCGGGTTTGCGCCAGACGGTATTGAGCTGGCACGGCAAAGGCAGTTCCGGCTGGGGATTGCGCTGGGATCCAAGCGAAGCGTGGAGCGGTCAGTTGGTCCTGCCTGAGGGCGTACAGCCGCAAGCCGGTGGTGGCCTGAGAGCCTGGGCTTTGGGCGGACTTGTCTCAGGGGCTTTCAACCTGCGCCAGTTTGAATTTGCAGCTCCGCTGGCGGGGCTATGGGAGCGTTTCAGGCCTTGGCGACCGGCCCTGTTGCTGCTTGCCGCAGCCTTGCTTCTGCAGGTGCTGTTCCTCAACCTGTATTGGATGAAGCTGGCCTGGCAGAAGCACAGTCTTGAACAGGGCATGCGCACTCTGGTGCGCGATACCCTGCCCGAGGCTCCGCCAGGCATCGCGCCGGCCGTAGTGCTCAAGCGTGCCCTGGAAAACCTGCGCGTGGCGCAGGGAGGCACATCCCCGGGAGAGTTTCCTGTCCTGGCAGCCCGGCTTGCTGCGTTGCTTGCCAACGAACCCGCCGACACCTTGCAACAGCTGGATTACCGCGACGACAGTTTGCTGGTGCATTTCAAGCCGGGGTACGGGGCTGACGCGCTGGCCAAGCGGGCAGGCGCGCAGGGCCTTGTGTTCCAGAATCAGGGGCGGGGTCTGTGGCGCCTGTCGGGGAGTGGGCGATGAAGGCCCGGCTGATCGATTGGCGTGCTTACTTTCTGCCGTTTTGGCAGGCCCGAACTTCGCGGGAACGTATGGTGTTGGGCGTGCTGGGAGTGCTGGTGGTTGCCTTGGCTGCCTATGTGCTGCTGTGGCAGCCAGCGAAAACCCATGTGGCACAGCTTCAGCGGGAGATTCCGGAACTGCGCATCGAGCAGGCGCGCATGCAGGCCATGGCAGGGGAACTGATGCTGGCCCGCAGTCATGGTGCCAGCACAGTACCTGGCGGCTCCGAGCTGGAAGGACTGTTGCAACAGTCGCTGCACGATCTGCGGCTGTCCGGACTCAAGGTGGAGCGTCGGAGTGATGGCCGATTCGCCCTTGAGTGGCGTGAAGCGCCTTTTAGTACAATGGCGGATTGGCTAGACCAGGTCCGCCAGAAGTGGCGCGTGACTGTGGTGGAGGGGCATGTCGAACGTGCCCTTCGGCCCGGCAATGTCAATGCCCACCTGGTGTTGCGTGGAGTGGAGCGGCCATGAAGGCGCGCACAATCTGGGCAGGCCTGGTTTTTTTCGTTATCGCCACCGGAGTCGCCATCCATGATCTGCCGGCGTCCTGGGTGGCTGTACGCCTTGCTCAATGGAGCCAGGAACGGGTGATCCTGGCTGAAAGCGAGGGAACGTTCTGGTCGGGCTCCGGCGTTCTGGTGCTCATGAACGGACCGAGGGCAGGCGGGAGGTTGCCGGGACGCATGCACTGGCGTTTCACCCCGCGGTTTTCGGGCCTGGGTTTTCGCCTCGAGTCGGAGAGCCTTGAAGTCCATGGGCGGCTTTCCGGAAATCTGGGCTGGCGGCAGGTGCACCTGGATGGGGGCCAATATGATTTTCCGGCACAGGTTCTGACCGGTCTCGGTGCCCCGTTCAATACCCTGCGCCTGGCCGGACCATTGAAAGTGCGCTGGGACGGGTTCGATTGGCGATATGGGGCGTCAGGGCCAGAAGCACTGATGTCCCTGGCACTGGACGCAGATGGACTCAGTTCCCGTCTGTCGCCGGTGGCGCCGCTCGGACATTACCGGGTACATCTGGCCTGGGGGCCCTTGGGCGGGAAACTGGACCTGGAAACAATATCGGGCCCTCTCATGCTTTCAGGCCAGGGTTCGCTGGTGAGGGGGCGGCTGGGTTTTGACGGGCAGGCTACGGCCAGCGACGCGGCAGAACCGCAATTGATCGGTTTGCTCAGTATTTTGGGAAAACGGGATGGCGCCGTCACGCGCCTGCATTTCTAGGATCGATGCTTATGACCATTTCATGCCGCTCTGCCGGTGTCCTCCTGATGGGGCTGCTCACGGTACTGCAACCTGCCTGGGGGGCAGATTCTTCTGCCCCGGCATCGCCTGCCGCGGCTGAAACAAAATACCATGGCCCAGGCCTCATTTCCCTCAATTTCACTGATGCCGACATTGAAGGAGTGATCAAGGCAGTGGGTGACGCGATCGGCAAAAACATCCTGGTGGATCCGCGCGTGAAAGGGACCATGAACCTCACCAGCGACAAACCGCAAACACCGACAGAAGTGTTGACTACCCTGACAGCCGCTTTGCGCATGCACGGCTATGCCCTGGTGGAAGGGGCGGGCGTTTACCGGGTGGTGCCCGAAGCGGATGCCAAGCTTCAGGGGGGGCCGGTCAGGGTGGATGCAAGCGGTGCCGGAGGGCCGGTGGAAATGCCTCCACCTGGCGACCAGATCGTGACGCAGGTATTTCGGCTCAAGTACGAGTCTGCCAACAACCTGGTGCCGGTGCTGCGACCCCTTATCGCACCCAATAACACCATCACCGCTTACCCTGCCAACAACACGCTCGTTGTGACCGATTATTCGGAAAATCTGCGTCGCATCGCACGCATCGTGAATGCCATCGATGCACCACTGGTTGGGGATGTGGACGTCATTCCCATCAAGTACGGGCTCGCCATCGACATTGCCGGCATCATCAACCGCCTGACCGAAACCGGAAACACCAATGCTGATCCGGCCATTCGCACCATTGCGGTGCCTGAACCGCGCACCAACAGCATCATCCTCAAGGCGGCCACAGTCACCCGTGCGAGCCAAATCCGCAGTCTTGTGGAAAAACTGGACACGCCCACGGTGCAGCCGGGCAACATCTGGGTGGTACCGCTCAAGAATGCCGAAGCCACCAAGCTGGCCCAGACCCTGCGAGGCATCGTGTCCGCGGACGGCAGCGCCATCACCAGCAGTGACAGCCATTCCTTCAGCGGCTCAGGTTCTGGGGGCGCTTTGACTGGTGGCACGGCAGGCACAAGCACTCCCGGAACCCCTGGAGCCCTGCCCGGCGGAACTTCCGGCAGCAGCCTCTCTTCCACGGCCGCATCGCCACTGGGTGGTGGAAGCACCATGAAGACCAGTGCGGCAGGCGGGTCGGGGGGCAGCATTCCAGCGGGCATGATCCAGGCAGACCCCAGTACCAATTCCATCATCATCACGGCGAACGAGCGCGTCTATCGCAACTTGCGAGCAGTGATCGACCGCCTGGACGCGCGCCGGGCCCAGATTTACGTGGAATCCATGATCGTGGAAGTGTCCAACAACAACGCCGAAGAGTTTGGCGTGCAGTTGCAGGGACTGCTGGGAGCCGGCAACACGCAGACTTTCCTGGGCACCAATTTCAATGCAGGCACTCCTGGCAGCAACATCATCACGCTGGGTAGCCAGGCAGGCAACCTGCTGAACCTGGGAGCCACAGCCACCGCAGCCACGGCCGGGGTGTTGCCTTCCGCCGGCACCAACATCGGGGTGCTGCACAACTACAACGGGGTGATGGGCCTGTCGGCACTGGCGCGTGCGGTCAGCAATATTTCCGGCGTCAACGTGCTGTCCACGCCAAACCTGCTGACGTTGGACAACGAGGAAGCCAAAATCGTGATTGCCACAAACATTCCGTTTGTGACTGGGCAATATGCGCAAACGGGCATAACGGGCGCGATCAACCCCTTCACGACGGTGGATCGCAAGGACGTGGGTCTTACCTTGCGCATCAAGCCCCAGATTTCCGAAGGTGGTCTGGTGCGCCTGCAGATCTACCAGGAATCCTCCACCGTGGACAATTCCACCCTCAACAACATTTACGGCCCGAACTACAACAAGCGCTCCCTCGAATCCAATGTGCTGGTGGAAGATGGACAGATCGTGGCGCTGGGCGGGTTGCTGGAAGACAGTTATACGGATAGCACCGAGAAAACCCCCTTTCTTGGAGATATCCCGATTCTCGGAGCGCTGTTCCGTTACGAAACCAAGGCGCGCGTCAAAACCAACCTGATGGTTTTCCTGCGACCCTATGTGATTCGCACGGCAGAGCAGAGCGATGCGCTTACCAACGATCGCTATGGACTCATGAAGGACATGAGGGACAATTTCCAGCCCAACGTGAGGATTCTTTCCAACGAAAGCCTGATGCCCATGCCAAGACCGGATAACGGGCAATCGCCGTTCATTGCTCCCGCAATGACCACAACTCAGCCCACGGCGGTTCCGTTGCCTGGTAGCTCGCTGCCGGCCGGTCAGCCAGCCGGGGTGCCGGCCAAGCAGCCCTGATACTTGCCATGGCCGAACTCAGCCCTGCCCCACCACGGCTTGCTTCACGGCTGCTGCCGTTTGCCTTTGCTCGTGATGGCCGGGTGCTGGTGGTTGCCCAGCATGCCGATGCAACCGAAGTCTTGGTTTGCGATGAAACCCGTCCCGAAGCGTTGGCGGAGGTCGGGCGCGTTTACGGCATGTTGCGCCTGCGACACCAAACCACGGCAGAGTGGCAGGGGGCGCTCTCCAGGGCCTACGCTGCAAACGAAGGAGAGGCCGCCCAGGTGGTGGGCGAGGTTGAAGAGGAAATCGACCTGTCCCGGCTCATGCAGGATTTGCCGGCAGTGGAGGATTTGCTGGAGTCGCGCGATGATGCCCCCATCATTCGCATGATCAACGCCCTGCTAACGCAGGCGGCGAGGGAGGGGGCTTCCGACATCCATATCGAGCCGGCGGAGCAGAGTTTGGTGGTTCGTTTTCGCGTGGATGGCACGCTGCGTGACGTGGTACGCCCAAAGAAGGCGCTGCATGCAGCACTTATTTCCCGCATCAAAATCATGGCCCAACTCGACATCGCTGAAAAGCGCTTGCCCCAGGACGGACGAATTGCCCTCAGGGTAGCTGGTCGTCCGGTGGATGTGCGGGTTTCGACCCTTCCCACCGGCTACGGCGAACGGGCCGTTCTGCGTCTGCTGGAAAAGGACGTGGGGAGGCTCGACTTGGCCCGGCTTGGAATGGCTGAGGACACGCTGGCACATTTTGATCGCCTCATCCACAGGCCGCACGGCATCGTGCTGGTCACCGGACCCACCGGCAGCGGCAAGACCACCACCCTGTATGCGGCCCTGTCGCGCCTGGATACCCAGACCACCAATGTGATGACAGTGGAAGACCCAATTGAATACCACCTGGACGGGATTGGCCAAACCCAGGTCAATGCCCGCATCGACCTGACTTTTGCCAAAGCATTGCGTGCCATCCTGCGTCAGGACCCGGATGTGATCATGATCGGTGAAATCCGTGATGCCGAGACCGCCCAGATTGCCGTGCAGGCAAGCCTTACGGGGCATCTGGTGCTGGCCACGCTGCACACCAACGATGCAGTGAGCGCGGCCACGCGCCTGATAGACATGGGAATTGAGCCTTATCTTTTGGCAAGCTCCCTGTTGGGGGTACTGGGCCAGCGCCTGGTCCGGCGTTGCTGTCCGGTTTGCGGCGGGCCTGATCATGCTGTCGGTTGCAGTGCCTGTGGCCAGACGGGCTATCAGGGACGCAGCGGGGTCTACGAATTGATGGAGGTGGACGAAGGCGTGCGCACCCGCATCCATGAGCGTGCCTCCGAAGCCGGGTTGCGCGACTGGGCATTGCAACAAGGTATGCGTACCATGCGTCAGGATGGCGAACGCTGGGTGCGGGCGGGTGTGACGACTGAAGAGGAACTGTTGCGCGTGACCGGGGACGTCTGAAGTCATGCCGGTATTTCGCTTCGAAGCCATGGATCAGGCCGGTCAGTCCGAGTCGGGCGTCATCGAAGCGGAGTCGCTGAGACAGGCCCGTTCCCTGCTGCGTGCCCGCGGGTTGGTTCCCCTTTCCTTGATGACAGCCAAGGAAGTGGAGGCTAAACGGGAACTTTCCCTGTTTCGCAAGGGTCTTTCCGGGGGAGACCGGGTTACCGTCATTCGCCAGCTGTCGAGCCTTCTCAATGCGGGCATTCCTCTGGATGAAGCTTTGGGTGCGGTGGCATCCGAAGCAGAACGCCCGGTAGTGCGTGAAAAGACTCTGGAATTGCGGTCGGAAGTGCTGGGGGGCAGCCCGTTGGCCGCAGCCATGGCAATGCACCCCAAGGATTTCCCCCCTATTTACCAGGCTCTGGTGGCTGCCGGAGAAAAAAGCGGACGCCTGGGTTGGGTGCTGGAACGTCTGGCCGACTACGCACAGGCCCGGGACGCATTGCAGCAGAAAGTGCTGATGGCACTTGCCTATCCGGCAATCGTGATGGTGGTGGCTTTCGGGATTGTGATTTTTCTCATGACCACCGTCGTTCCCCAAGTGGTTTCAGTGTTTGTGAGCAACCATCAGGCGCTGCCTTTCCTGACCCGGCTCATGATTTCGCTGTCTGACATGGTAAGGAACTGGGGATGGCTGATGGCTCTGGTGCTGACAGGGCTGGTGTTTGTAGTGCGGCGAGCCTGGAGAATACCCACCGTTCGCTTGCGCTGGGATGAGCGCATGCTGGCCTGGCCGGTGCTGGGGAAGCTGATTCGAGGCTACAACACGGAACGCTTTGCCAGTACCCTGTCTATTTTGGTGGGTGGGGGCGTTCCGATACTGATGGCGCTTCAGGGTGCGGCTGATACGCTTGCCAACACTGCGTTGCGCCGGGATGTGGAAGAGGCCATCGTGCGCGTCAGGGAAGGGTCCGGGTTGGCAAGAGCGCTGGGGCGGGAGCATCGTTTTCCTCCCATCCTGCTGCAGCTAATCCATTCCGGGGAATCCACGGGGCAACTGCCGGAAATGCTGGAAAGGGCGGCCCAGGGGGAAGGGAGTGCTTTGGAGCGACGCATCCTGCTGTTCACGACCTTGCTCGAACCAGCCCTGATCCTTTTGATGGGGGCTGTGGTGGCCACCATCGTGATGGCGGTGCTGCTGCCGATACTTGAAATCAACCAGATGGTGCGCTGAAGCAGTTCCTGAAAGGGGTGTGCCGGTTTACGAAGGGTCGTAGGTTCAGGCAAAATGCCACGCTTGATCCGGGATTTAATGTCAAGGAAAGTCATGTTGAACCGTGGGAAGGGTTTCCTGGCTGCCATCGTTGCAGCCTTTATCATATCCGGCTGTGGAGGAGGAGGCGGAGGGGGGGGCGGTCCATCTGTGCCGACACTGCTCAGCGCCACTCCGGGCGATAGTCAGGTTACGCTCAACTGGGACGCCATTCCTGGAATCTACTACTGGATCTGGTGGACCCAGTCGACCGTTCCGGTCACCATCGGCCAGAGCGGCAATGCCGTGGGGGGCAACGTCAACGTCCTGCCTCCGTACGTGATGTTCGGGATGATCAACGGACTTCCCTACAGTTTTGCCTTGAATGCGCATGCGGGCGATCCCAATGCGCCGGGCGGCCCGCAGTCGAATACCCTTTCAGCCACTCCCCGATTGGCGGGCGCTTCCTGGGCACCTTGCACTGCCAGCGGTGGCACCTGTCCCCAGGGGGCACCGACCATCTATGGGCTGACCATGGGCGTCAATGCCGGCATCATGACGCCGGATTTTGGCATCGTACGTGACTATCTGGCTGTGGGCAGCGGCGGTCAGATGTTCGTGAGTCCTGACGCCAAAAACTGGAGTGCTTTGCCCGCCCAAAGCGCCTGCACACCGCCTGGTGGAGGGGCATTGCGTGCGGCCGATTTCGGATGGAGCACATTTGTTGCGGTGGGAGACAACGGCACCGTCTGTTTCAGCGGTCTCAATCTAAATAATCCTTCCGGCCTGGGGCTGGCTTTCGTCACCACCCCCTCGACCGCCAACTGGTACCCCGCGACGACTTTGCCCCCCGGACTGGGTACACCCAACTTTTATGCGGTCTCCACCAACCAGAATGGATGGGCCGCATTAGGAGGCGCCCATGTGGCGGTAGGGTCAGGCGGTACCATCATTTACAGCGGCGACGGACAGAACTGGTTCGCCACCACCAAACTTGCGTCCACCACCAGCGATCTTTATGACGTGGCCTACAACTTCTGCCTGGTGCCCAACTGGTCGTGGATCGCCGTCGGTGCGAATGGGACCATGATCGGCACCATTGATCCGACCGGGGGCACGGGGTGGACCACTGCCGGCTTCAATGTGGCAACAACCAAGAACTTGCGGAGCCTGGCCTGTTCACCCAATACCGTGCAACCCCCGCTGCCAGGCTATCCTCCGTCCTATTTTATTCCCATGTTTGTGGCAGTGGGTGACGGTGGGGTTCTGCTGACCAGCATCGATGGGGTGAACTGGTCGACTCCCTCGAACTTCAAGATTGGAAACGTTCCGGTCACCACATTCCCGGTCAATATCCGGCGTGTGACGTACGGCACCCAGTTTGTTGCCGTGGGGGATAACGGGGCAATTTTCACCAGCCTGGACGGGGTCAACTGGACGCAGCAGAATTCGGGAACCACATCCAATCTGTATGCGGTCACCGCGCCACAGGAGACTTTAGTACCCATACCGAACGGCTACCACGGGGTGGTTCCCTTTGGTTACTCCGTGGCGGGCACCAACGGCTTTACGACTTTCGGGCAGTAACCCGGGCGAGCAGGGCCTGGGTTACGTCCTGCGTCGTGGCCTTGCCTCCCAGGTCACGGGTTCGGATACCATCCGTGATCAGTACCCCATGAATGGCCTGGCGCAGCGTGCTGCCCAGGTCGGGGCGGTTGATGTGATCCAGCATCATGGCAGATGCTGACAGCAGTGCGATGGGATTGGCCACCCCTTTGCCGGCGATGTCCGGCGCCGAACCGTGCACTGCCTCAAAAATGGCCGCATGCTCGCCGATGTTGGCTCCAGGAGCGAGCCCAAGTCCGCCTACCAGTCCGGCAATTTCATCAGACAGGATGTCCCCGAACAGGTTGGTGGTCAGGATCACATCGAACTGCGTCGGGTCCAGTACCAACTGCATCGCGCAGGCATCCACGATGCGCTCATCCACCACCAGACGACCCTCATATTCCTTGGCCAGTTCCATTGCCGTTTCCAGGAATATGCCCGTGAGTGCCTTGAGAATATTGGCTTTGTGCACCACGGTCACTTTTTTGCGTCCGTTGCGCACCGCGTAATCGAATGCGTAGCGTGCAATGCGGCGGCTGCCGGCACGCGTGTTGACGCCAGATGAAATGGCAGCACCATGGGGATCGTTATCGATGGGAATGTAGTGTTCGAAACCCACGTACAAACCTTCGAGGTTTTCCCGCACCAGCACGATGTCCACATTCTCATAGCGGCCACCGGGAATCAGCGTTTGGGCTGGCCGCACATTGGCATACAGTTTGAACTCTTCACGCAGGCGCACGTTGATGGATCGAAATCCGCCACCGACTGGGGTGGTGAGAGGCCCTTTGAGTGCCAGGCCTGTGCGCCGGATGCTGTCCAGTGTCGCTTCCGGCAAAGGGTCCAGAGACTCTGCCACGGCCGCCATGCCAGCTTTCTGCACCTCCCAGGCAAACGGGGCGCCCAGCGCCTCCAGGATCGTGACAACAGATTTGACAATTTCAGGACCGATGCCGTCACCGGGAATCAGCGTGGCCGGAACGGGGGCTTGGGTTGAATGGGGCATGGGGGCAGACCTCTGGGTCGGAAAATGCCCCGACAGCATACGCCCTTGGCACAGGGTTGCCAAAATAAATGTTTCCACAGGGCAAGTATTCGCGTATAGTGGCAGGCTGTTGCAATGCAGCATCGCAACGGTTGTCCCTGACCCCTTTCGATTCGACTCGTCGAATGTCCCGTTCGCCGGTTAGTGACATGAGCCGGCGGCAAATTCCCGCTGAATTTAAATCTTGCAGTTCGCAGGCCAGTTTGGGCATAGGTCCCGGGCAAGGTGCTGCCGTTTATTGCATTCACCCATGGAACAAGACATACACATGACCCAGGAAATCCGATTTGACCAGCTTGGGCTGGACGCACGCCTCATTGCCGCCGTGACCGAATCCGGCTACACCCACCCGACCCCGGTCCAGGCCCAGGCAATTCCGGCCGTTCTGGCGGGCACAGACCTGCTGGTGTCTTCGCGCACCGGTTCGGGCAAGACGGCGGCTTTCATGCTGCCGGCCCTGCACCGTTTGGCCAACAATCTGGTATCCGGACGCGGGCCTCGCGTGCTGGTGCTTTCTCCCACGCGCGAACTGGCGACACAGATCACCGACGCGGCGCGCAAATACAGTGGCCAGCTCAAGCAGGTGCGTACCGTATCCATCCTGGGCGGCATGCCTTATCCGGTGCAGAACCGGATGCTGTCCAAGCCTTATGAAATCTTGGTGGCCACACCAGGACGCCTGATCGACCAGATGTCGAGCGGCCGCGTGGATCTGTCACGCGTGGAAATGCTGGTGCTGGACGAAGCCGACCGCATGCTGGACATGGGATTTATCGAAGACGTGGAGCGCATCGCGGCAGCAACGCCTGCCGGGCGGCAGACCCTGCTGTTTTCAGCAACCATGGACAAGGAAATCATCCGGTTGTCCCGTGACCTGCTGCGTGAACCAACTCGCATTGAAGCGACCAGCCAGAAGGCGTCGCATGAAAACATTGATCAGCGCCTGCATTACGTGGACAACCTGGCTCACAAGAATCGTCTGTTGGCCCACTTGCTGAGAGACATCGACCTGAATCAGGCCATCGTCTTCACGGCCACCAAGCGCGATGCCGATGCGCTGGCGAGCGACCTCAACGGGCAGGGCCATGCTGCCGCAGCGCTGCACGGGGACATGCACCAGGGGGCGCGCAACCGCACCCTGGAAGGTTTGCGCCGCGGACGCTTCCGTGTTCTCGTGGCCACGGATGTGGCCGCACGAGGCATCGATGTGCCTGGGATTTCCCATGTCATCAATTATGATCTGCCGAAAATGGCGGAAGACTATGTCCATCGCATCGGTCGTACCGGACGGGCCGGCAACAAGGGCATCGCCATTTCGCTGGCGAGCGGACGTGATCTGGTTCAACTGCAACGGATCGAGCGCTTTACGGGCAAGTCCATCACGGTTCATACCATCGAAGGCTTTGAGCCCAAATCCCCCATCCGGCCGCATCCCCAGGCATCCAAGGGGCGTCGCCCTGGCCGCCCCCAGCAGCCGGGAGGGCGTACGGACTCTGCCCCACGTCGTAACGGAAACAATCCGGGCCCCTGGTTCAAAAGCGAACGCGGGTTTCAGGCACGCAAACGCGTGGGTGGTTGAAGGCTGGAGATTTTGCTAGTCTCGCCGCATGAGCGACGCGACAAAGCTGTACAGGACAGTGCCCCAATGGTTGATCGGGGCGCTGTTGCTGGCTTTTGCAATCACCTGGTTTTCCTTCGGACATGTCCCGCTTTTTGACGAGGATGAAGGGGAATACGCGGAAGTGGCGGTGGAAATGGCCCGCAGTGGCGATTTCATCACGCCCACCCTTAACGGCCAGCCGTTTTTCGAAAAACCAATTCTTGCCTTCTGGCTGCAAGCCCCTCTCGCCGCGGCATTTGGTGCCCATGCCTGGGTATTCCGTCTTCCATCCCTGATCGCCTGCCTGCTGTGGGTCGTGGCTTTGGTGCGTTTTGGCCGGCGCTCCTGGGATGTGGAAACGGGTTGGTTTGCCGGATTTCTTTGTGCCACATCCATCGGTGTCGTTGTGTCGGCGGGAGCGGCTGCGATGGATGGGGTGCTGTGCCTGTTGATGGCCCTGGCAGGTTTCGATATTTTTCGGGCCTGGCAGGATGAGTCACCTGCGAGCCGATGGGCTGTGCGGCGCGCATTTTTGTGGATGGCCCTGGGGTTTCTGGCCAAAGGCCCAGTAGCCATTGTGGTGCCGTTCTTCCTGAGCCTGTCGTTCTACGTGTTGCAAGGTGATTTCCGGCGCTGGTTGCGGGCAGTCCTTGATCTGCCGGGGTGGATTGTGCTGCTGGGTATTGCCTTGCCCTGGTATCTGGCGCAATACCACTTGATGGGGCAACCTTTTATCGATTACTTCCTGCTTCGTGAAAATGTCGGGCGGCTGACGGGTGCCCTGCAGGGACATGGCGGCAGCATTCTGTATTACTTTCCGGTTCTGGTTCTGATCGTGCTGCCGCATACGGCCATGCTGGCGCGGGCCGGAGTCGAAAGCTGGCATGCGCGCAGTGACCCGTTGACCCGGTTTCTCCTCCTCTGGTTTGTCGTGGTGTTCGTCCTGTTTTCCCTCGCCACCACCAAGTTGCCCCACTATCTGCTGATCGGCTTGACACCCTTGTTCCTGCTGATGGCACACCATCGGGCCCGTTTGCAATCCTGGGGCATTGCCATCTGGCCTTGGGTCCTGATGGCGGGGGGGGCTCTTGCCTTGCCGGCTGCGGTATCCTGGGCTGCTGCACACAGCCACAACCTTTATCTGCAGGAAATGCTGGGGCAAGGCCCCAAGGTTTTCGGAGCCGGGTACTGGGGGATGGTTTCGCTTGAAATCATAGGGACCCTGCTGGTGATCGGATGGCTTCGCGCTTGGCTGAAGGCCGGCCCCTGGCGGCTGCTTGCCATCACCGGGGTTGCCAGCAACCTGATGATCTGGACCCTGCTTTTGCCTGCGGCCGCCCATTTGCAGCAGGATCCGGTACTGGAAGCTGCGCGCGTCGCTGGCGGATGGTCGCAGCGGGTCGTGGCTGACAATCGCATGCCGAGTTTTGCCGTTTACAGTGGGCGCCCAACCGTGAATCGCACGCCAGGCCCCGGCGATCTGGTATTTTTGCGGGCGGATGCCGAATCCCGGTTGCCGCCTCATGCCGTTTTGTTCAGCCGTGGAGGACTGCGTCTGGTCAGAATCTACGGTCAGTAACGCTTGTGGGAATTCATCATGAATCAGGACAGGGATGTAAATCATCATTCGGGAACAGCCAGGCTTGTATGGGGATTGCCGCTGGTAGCCCTGGCTCTGGCCGCGCTGTTGTGGCTTACGGGCTGGAACAGGCCTGTGTTTCTATGGCTGCATGAACATCTGTTGTTGCTGGGTGGGGTCTTGTGGGCAAATCTCACCATGCTGGGAGACACCGCAGTTACACCCCTGCTGCTGGTTTTCTATATCCGGCGTCGCCCTGGCCTCTTGTGGGCAGCCGTCATTGCAGGTGTGTTGTCCTACGCTGTTTCACATAGCCTCAAGCCGCTCATCAACGAAGCCAGGCCTCCGGCAGTGCTCGACATCGTGGTGGTGGGACCGCGGTTGCTGCACAGTTCCTTCCCGTCGGGGCATACCACCACCATATTCGTATGGGCTGGCCTGCTGCTTTTGGGCGGGGGACTAAGTCACCGTCTGGGGCGGTTTTTCGTCCTGCTTTTAGCCGTGCTGGTGGGGCTTTCGCGCATTGGAGTGGGGGTGCATTGGCCGGTGGATGTGCTTGCAGGGGCTGCCTTGGGGTGGCTTAGTGCAGCCGCTGGACTCGCTTTGGCCAGCCGCTGGCCTTGGGGGGCAAACGGCCCTGGGCGACTGCTGCCCATTGGTTTGCTGTTGTTGATGGCCGCCTATAGCCTGCTGTGGCATCGTACAGGTTTTACGGGAGTCTGGCTGACACAACAGGGAGTAACGCTGGCTGCGTTGGCCTGGGGGATCAGCGAGCTTTGCGGAGGGTGCCCTTGGAAACGGTTCTGCCGTAAAGGGTGACAAATCTGTAAGACGTGTTTTATAATGCACGGCTTAGCTCGTCGCGTTTCCTCTAAACCGGCGAATGCAGTGTCCCCATCGTCTAGAGGCCTAGGACATCGCCCTTTCACGGCGGTAACCGGGGTTCGAATCCCCGTGGGGACGCCAATGAAATCAAATAGTTACGCGCAAAGCCCGGGCTAAATTCGGGCCGTGACTAGAT